>NZ_JAYGGY010000092.1:0-69375 GCF_034931625.1 Anabaena cylindrica UHCC 0172
TGAAGTGTATTTATAGTTGCATTTAATCCTGGTTTGAAAATCCCTTGATTGCAGGTTTGACCGATTAGTATTGCAGGTCGCTACATATAGTCTCTAGTTTTTTGTGATGCTTCCTGGTGGTGGACTCCATCAACCTCTAGAATCATGCACTTTTGTTTATGAAATACCAAAAAATCAATTTCTACTCTCTCTTTAGATTGATTATCACTATTAGAAATAGGTAAATCAGTTAAATCCATATAAGCCCGACTATTGGCAAAGAATAAAATCCTTTGACTGTGTAAGGCGTGGGCTATTCTTACTTCTGTTTTTGACCTAAAATTTAAACCACCCCATTGATATTGGGAGTTACTATCATCTGGTGAATTTTGACTTTTAACTAAGTTAATTTCAATTTTTATATGAATTAATATACTTGGTTTATAATCTTCATTGAAGAATAATTTCCACCAATGTTGTGAACCATGTCCATCTCGTTGATCTCCATAAGCTAAATGTAAGTTAGGCGATAATTCTTTATAAAATCCCGGTTTATTTCTGATGTTTAACCAATCACTAATACTTTTTCTGGTATAAGCAGAACTACTGGTTGTATATATTTTTAACATATAATCAATTAGTGCTGTAGTTCTTAATTCGATAAAATACTTCAATCTAGAACTTTGAACTACAATTGCACTGGCATTTAGATTTTGTTCTTCTCCTGATGGATTAAATTTGGTTAGCGGTTTTTGGGCTTCACTCATTTTTTACAGTGCTGGTAGAGCTTCTATTAAGAATTTAGTAGGGACGAGGGCGATCGCTCTTTTTCCCTTAAGAATTTGGTGGGAGTGCGATCGCTTGTTTTCCCCTAAGAATAGTTTCAGATAATAGACCTGAAAAAGCTTTATGGTTTTAGATTTAGTGATTTGATAAAAGATGCGCCATTGTTTTTAAGTTCCTCATCGGATGGAGTAAACACAACTGCTTCAACAACCTGATCATCTTTTATGCACAACATATTTCTTTGGTAATACAATTTACTTTTTATATTTAATCCTGTTTTCTTGGCTTCTCCTTGGACAGAAACACTTGGTTCACCTGTTAAACTAAAATCCTGACAATTGTACCCATCTTTGTTAACAGCAGTTTGAGATAATTTCTTACCTTTGCTAAAATTTGTTTTAGTAGCAGCGTTAATCAGTGCTTGCAAAACCTGTTGCCTTTTGTCAGGAGCAATTTTATTAGCAAATTTTGAATGGGCTACTGTATATAGGGATTCATTTTTAACAGTTGTCCAAGTGCGTACAGTAATACCTTGAATTGCTGTAGTTGTTTCTTCTGGAATAGCACCTGGCATGAATATACTAAAGTTTCCTTCTCTATAGGTAAACAGTTGACCTTGAGACGATGCAGGAGTGCAAGCCGATATCATTAGCAAGCCTAAGTAATTGATTTTCCTAAAATGTTTAAACTTGGTGAGTAAATTCATTGCTTTGTTTCCATTAAAAATAAAAAGTCGGGATTAGCTTTGTCGGTGTTATCTGCGATCGATTGTTTTCCCTTAAGAATTTGGTGGGAGTGCGATCGCTATTCATAAACTACAGAAGTTTCTCCAAACTAGGGACATTCATACTCTATTTCTGGGTATACTTTGTTAGGATCGGGCTTTTTGAGTCCGTACCATTGAACTTTGGTTATTTTTGCAGTGCCATAATCAAAGTATTTTCTGAAGTGAGTTCTTGTAGATACTTTTGCACCTGGAGGTAATTTTTTTTCAATATCAATTATTTCATAACCACTAAAACAAGTGTCATTAGTTAATTTCCTCTTTTCTTTATCATAAATATCTGCTTTAATAACTAAATATCTTTGCGGTTGGCGTGTAGTATTTTGAATGGAAACCCGCAGCGATGATTCGCAGACAACTGTAGTTTTACTACATACAGACTCAATCTCAACTATTTTTACACCTGCAAAAGTATTAACTGGATTAGCCTGTTGTGACCAAGATACTTCTGTTGGTAAATTAGAAAAAGCTGAAAATATAGTTATTGCAAGGGCTATTTTTTTGTTCATGTTAACTCCAAATATTCATTGTGCTTCGCACTAAGCGCTAGACCTGGACTCACTAAATATTTAAAATCAAATATTAATTACTATTTCCAGACATTCTTTTTGCAACCTTATTAACTCCAATGCTTTTGTTTCTAAGCGTTTAAATACATCACTTGGCTGTTCAGCTTTTGTTACTAAAGTAATGATTTTTCGTTCAGCATTGATTTTTTTAGCAATATCACGAACTGAATTGGTTTTGAATTTATTATATTTTTTAATTTCTTTTGTCTGCGCTGATACCAATGGATATGCGAATATACCTTTTATAAGATTTAAAATATATACATGATTATAACTTTTTATCGCTGAATCAACACCGTACTTATTAAAGCCAAAGGATGAATCTCTTTCTTGTAGATAGATATCACTGTATATACTAATTTTTGTAGCCTCTAGTAAAGCAGCTTTAACATTATTCATATCATTAAGTAAATAATGACAAATTGCTAGACCTAAGTAAGCAGAAAAGAGTTTTTCACCCTTTTGAATGCACGTAGCTTTATTAAAACCATTTCTGGCATCATTAATAAGAATATCTCTTTGTTGTTCCAATGCACTAGAATTACACGCCTGAATAAGTGTTTTCCAAGCAGCATTAAATTCTACCTGCATTAAGCAGTCAAGTTTACTTTCAATAGATTCTATTAATCCTAAAGCCTGAGATATTTTTATGAAAATATCACCCCCTGCTTTAGAAATTCCGAAAAATGTAGTTAAAGTAATAGGGTCACTCATGAAAATAACTACCTAATTGATTACAAAATTATAATGTGTGTGGCGATCGCTTCACTCGTTGTAGACATCACCAGATTTCCCCTAAGAATTGGGTGTTAAGTTCTCAATTCATGTACACGCTGCCATTCTTCGGTGTCACTTTGTAGTTAGTGCCATTGGGTACACGAATAACCATTAAATGCTGTAGTACGGGGTCTTGTTTTAAGTTTTTCCTCAATATTGGTTTTTCTAACAACTTACTGGTGAAGCGAATCTTGGCATAGGTTCTGTTACTGGCACGACTGGTATCAATCCAATAACCAATATCAGGAGGGGTGGCGACGTTCTTAGGGGATTCAATAATTTCAGCTATGGCGTAAACTCCAGCTTCTGCACCAGATATCCAAATCAGTACCCCATCACCAGAAACCATGTCTTTGGCATAGCGTGTAACTAACCACAGCATCTGCTCAAAGTCTCTAATGCCGTCCATGATTCGGTAATATTTGGGATTACCTTGAAATAACCAATATGCCATTACTTTATTTTTCCCTTAAGAATTTGGTGGGGATAGGGGAGCGATCGCAATATACTGTCTACTTCTGTCATCTAAATTAATAAATTGCATTTCCATATTTATGTAACTTTCTTAATTACAACTCTTTTTAATAAATAACCGCTGATCACTCTAGGATTGAATAAAATGAACTCCAAATCTTTCTGCAACTGCTGTGACTGCATTAATAAAACCTGCGGCTCCTTGAGCAAGACCCCAGAGTGTCCATAAGGGAGTTTCAACATTTTTAGTTAGTGTAGGGTCATCTACTACAGCTTCTATTTCATCAATTGCTGCATTAGCTATACTTTGCCTATTTGCTGCTAAGGTGCTAACTTGTTGGCGTAACTCTGCGATCGCTTGGGCAATATCAGTTAAATCCGAGTTCGTATTCTGTTGAGATGTCACAGTGTTTGTTACTGAACCAGTGACTTCAGAATTACTTGTATTACCAACCGCATCACGACCAGCTTGAATACTTGTTGATTTATCAATATTAATTCCATTCATATAGCCGTAGTTATCTCCTTGAACTTGTATAATAACTTGATTAGTTTCTGCTTCTTCTATATCAATTTGTAATTTAGTTAGATATTTTTCTATGTGACGATAAAAAGGTAAAATAACACGGCAATTGAACTTATCTAATGTTTGTTGAAATTTCGCTGAATGTCCACAAAAAGCATCAGCCAAATCTAAATAACCGTTGGAATAATCGTACTTTAGCAGTGCATATTTTAATAATTGATAGAAAAAAGATATTTCTTCGGACTCTGATTCATCAGGAATAGGATTACTAAATTCTGGATAATTATTCATTATTGATTCAATAGAAACCTGATAATAGTTATGTTGTTGAATAAATTGATTAATTATGGGTTCATTATCAATATATCTTATAAACCTCTTTAAGTTGCTTGTCCCATCTTCATATCCTGTTCTCATAAGACGACCTGCTACATCTCTAAAATCCAAGGATATTTTTTGAAGTTCCTGTTTCGTGAGTTTAATTTCTTGCATTTTATCTTACTCCACAACATGGACAGTAAATACCAATGACTTTGCTTAAACGTCTAGTTTTAACTGCTAATTGACAACATTGAAGAACATTAGTTTCTAATTCCTCTTGTTCAAATAAAAATTTTTCATCTTCCATCTTGAAAGGTTTACCTGCTTTAAATTTTATATGCTTGTTATGCTGAAAATTTCTCTCTAAATTTTTTGTCCATGTATTAATCAGAGACTTAGCATAGTTTTCAGCAATAATGTGAGCTTGTTCAATAACTTCATCTCGAAGAAAATGACTATGCTCATGTCGCAGTCCACAATATGGACAGAATATCTCAATAATATCTTCTCGCTCAAAGTCTGTAATTGTTAGTTTAAACCTGTCATTACAAAAAGGGCATTGAAGGGTAATAAACCCATCATTGTCACTAGGAATAGTTACCTTAAAAACTACATCACTCATATTTTTACATTTCAATCATTATTAACAATATTTACTAAACAAATGCGATCACATCCTTTAATTTCCCTCAAGAACGGAATCCGGTAGAACTCCTGAAATGAATTTCTGGCATGGTCGTTACCTCTGGTTTCCCTTAAGAATTGGGAGGGTGGGGAGTGAGGGGCGATCGCATGAAAATATTCATAAAGATATTGCTTTTTTATTATGAATATTCATTCAGTACAGAAGTATAATCACCTTTATTTACATCACTAGCTCTAATCATTGTGTATGTCATACCGTTAGCAGAGGCAAGTTGTTCTGCAAATTCTTTTTTAGCCAGCACCACTGAATTATCAAATTGATCATCACCTTTAACCTCAACAATTACATAACAACCATTGTCTTTTTGAAAGAGAAAGTCAGGGTAATAACTTCTGACAGTATGTGATTCAGGGTCAATATACTGAACGTAGAAATCAGATTGTCCATGTGTGAGCATACCTGTAAAGTAAAGTTTCTTGATTTTGTTTTCTGTTAACAGTCTCATGAACAGACTTTTTTCTGGGTAAGAGTCAAAACAATAATTATCTAAATGAAAGCTCTTATCAAGATAAGATTTATTTAATGGATCATTAGCACGGACAATTTTATCAACTTCTGCTGTAACGTGATAATAACCTTCTTTTGACAGCTTAACTAATTCAACTTCATATTCTTCTTTTTTCTCATATTCATCAATTTCATAGAGTTCATTAAATAGTCGAGGAATTACCCAATCA
Organism: Anabaena cylindrica UHCC 0172; assembly: GCF_034931625.1. Lineage (GTDB taxonomy): Bacteria > Cyanobacteriota > Cyanobacteriia > Cyanobacteriales > Nostocaceae > Anabaena > Anabaena cylindrica_A. The sequence continues at coordinate 5,600 of NZ_JAYGGY010000092.1, forward strand.
TAAAGAAGTTCGTTAAATTCATTTACTGCATTTAATATGTTTTCTGTTGTGTCTTGGGTGGTTGCAAGGATGTTTTCAATAAATAAACAAGATTTATTTAAGTAGCGTGAAATCTCTGAAACTAAGGAAATTTCACTAAACTTTCGTTTCTGTCGAATGTAGGTAATATCTTCAGTTCTCTGCTTACTTTTAGCAGCATCTCTCAAAGATAAACCTTCCTGTTGAGTATGAATTAAAAGATATTTTTCAAGATTATTTGGGTCTAATGCTTGTTTTAACTCAAGATTAATTCCATTGACTAAATTTTTCTCTTTCAATGTAAACTGACGACGCACTCGTTTAAGTTTAATTTTTTCCTGTTTAAGAACACGAACTTCTACTTTTTCTTTATCCTTACCTTTGCTTTCCATTTCAGCGATACTGATACGGAAATTCTGCTGTAATTCATCTTCTAAAATTTGCTTGTTGTCCTCACTAAGATATACATAACCCGTTTCTTGTGCATCTCCTATTGCTCGTAAGCAGCGCATGGTAGCTTGAAGAACAAAGATTTTTGATTTGGGTTGACGGAAAAGAGCAACCCCAAATAGTGATCTACAGTTCCATCCTTCTCTTCCCTTGTTAACCAGTAGAATGAACTGTTTATCTGATTCTGGAGTGTCCAGGCGGTTAAATTCCCTAATATCGTCATTAGTGGTAATTTTTTCATCACCAACGTTAACCAGAATGCTATTAGTAGAAATCCCTCTATCAATTAGTGCTTTTTCAACGGCTGGTTTTAGTTCTTTCTGTAACTCCTCAACCGTGGCTGCAAAAAATGCAAGTTTCGGTAACATCCCTTCATGGAGTTGGTTGTTAGTTTCTTCAATAAAGTTAGCGATCGCAATATCAACAAATTCATTATTACGGGTGTTGTTGTAGCTGTTGATTCTGACTTTTTTTAAGTATTTCTTTTCAATAGCATCTTGTAGGCTAAAAGCGTAAACTACTTCTGGTAATACTTGATTACCAATATAGGGTGTTCCGGTGTAGTTATAACAAGCAACAACCTGAGTTCCTGCCTTGGCTAAACTAGCAGCAAGTTCATCAACGGTATTACGCAAACTGGTTTTACTGTCTTTGACTCCCATATCAGTAGCTAATTGATTACCAAAAGCATGGTGAGCTTCATCAATGTAAATACCTAGTTGGGTAACTCGTCTAAGTTTTTCAAACCGTTGGTTAGTGGTGAGAGAACCTTCATCATCTGGTTCATCAAAACCATAAAGGTCAGCATTTTTGTCATAGACACTATTGGGCTGATACGTTGGTTTACCACTACTGAAAAATTTCTCAATAGCAGTAGCCTCTTTATTTTGACGTTTGAGAATAATTTTTTGAGTATTAGATATAATTACATTAAAGCGTGATTTATCTAAGATTGTTAAAGTTGCACCAGATTCATCTAAAAAGTGAAACTTAATGTGAGAAGTGAGAACGTTAACATAATTAGGAGGAACAACTTTTCTGAGGTCAAAGGTTTGAATTTCTCTTAGGGACTGAAGAACGGTTTTATCAGGTGCAAAAACTAAGGCGTTGTGACAATATTTTTTATCGTTAGGCCATTTATTAGCTAACAAAAATTCATAGAAGATACAGGTAGCCATGAGAATGGTTTTACCTACCCCCATTGTCAAGGCGAAAATATAGTTAGCATAAGAACGCGCATTAGAACTCATTTGTTTAAATACTGCGTCATATTGTTCCTTAGATATTTCTTGAAAGATATCTAACTGCCCTGAACGTTCTGCAATAGTGCGACCTTCAAATTTACCTTCATTAGCTGCCCACTCCTGAAAGATTTGATGAATAGGGGCATTGTCTAAAAATTCTTTGAGAAACACATACATTTCTAATGCTTCAAACTGGGGACGACGCAAAAAAGCATTAGAGTTTTCGGGGTCATTGTAATCTAAAAAGCGTTTAGAGAGATTACGGTAATTTTGACGAATACGCCCTTTATTTTGTTGGTAGAAACTCAGAAGATGCGTAAAAAATGCAAAATCTAAGTTAACAGCCTTACTACTTTTTCTAGGCATTTTGCACCTCTACCTCTAATGATTCTGAGAGTAAGTCAGTAATTTTTACACGAATTGTTCCTGCATCTGCTGGTATTTCGTACCTACCTTTTACCAGTTCATTCTTTTCAGGAATATCTATTAAAGCAGGTTCTAATATTGCTCCGTCATAGTTCCAATCAATCATGATTGACTCAACTAATTCCCGCCAATCTTCTACCGTTTCCTGTTCCATACTGAGTTTTTGTAACAGGTTCATTGGGTAAAATTTCTCAATTACTAGATATTTACCGTTAACCGTAATTTTGGCTTCTGAATCCCGTTTAAATTGGATATCTTGCCTATCACGGAGAATATCAACTACTTCTACATCAATTTTGTAAGGGAATACTTCTTTTTGGAGTAAGTCACCTAAGTTTGCTTCATGTCCCATACAAATTAGAGTAATCTTCTCTACAGGTTTGTTAGGTGCATCTTTTAGACGTTTTTCAAAGGCTTTATAGTCAAATCCTGCTATCAGTTCATTTAAATCAGTGCGTGTTGCAATCCTGTTAACGGGCATAATCTTGATCATCCGCCCGTCTTTTTCTCCATCAAATAGGCTACCCTGTTCTAGTTTTTGAATTTCTAATGCTTCTAATAATAGTTCTTTAGCCTCTATGGGGTTTCTGAAAACATCGTAGTGATTGACGTTATATACCTCAATTCCGGTGTATTTAGTTAAAGATTCTTCTTCAGTAACTTCTAATTTTTGTTGTTGATTTTCTTGGTTGATTTCAGATGCGATCGCTAATAATCTTTTAGTGGTAATTTGCACTGCACCTAAGTTAATATCTGCACCAATAAAGCGACGACCTAGTTTCATGGCTACGGCTTGGGTTGTTCCGCTTCCCATAAAGCAGTCGAAGACGATATCGCCGGGGTTTGATGAGGCTTGGATTATACGTTCTAGTAGGGCTTCTGGTTTTTGAGTTGGGTAATTCAGTCTTTCACTAGAATTTGAGCTTAATAAAATATCATCCCAAATACTTTGAATAGGCATTCCTGGCATTTTATCTAAATATTGTTTTAATCTAGGAACATTTCCTTTTGAAGGCCAATATATATACCCTTCACTATCTAATTTTTCTAATTTTTCTATTGGATACTTCCAATGATTTCCTTGTATTGATGGATCAATATTACGCCAAGGTTTTCCTGATGACCCGTTTCTTATTCCAGGGACTATTAAAGTAATAGCTTGGTATAACCTACCTGTAATTTCTTCGGTTCTATACTGCTTTGCTACTTTTTCTTTATCATAAGATGTAAATAAGCGATTCCAAATAAAATTATTTAAGGATTTTGTATAAAATAAAATTACATCATGTATATGATTATAAGTTTTTTGATCGCTTCTAGCTGTAGTTCTTTTCCAAGCAATTTCATTTTGAAAATTATCCAGTCCGAAAATTTCATCTAAGATAATTCTTAAATAATGAGATTTGTGAGAATCACAATGTACATAAATGCTTCCATCCTCAGCTAACAATTCTCGTATTAAAATCAATCTTTCATACATAAATTGTAAATATTCATCATTATTCCAAATATCTGTATATTGCTTTTCCTCAAAAGCAGTCTGGTCATTATTTACCTGTTTACCTTTTAAACTAATTTTCTTTTTATAATCAGCCTTAGAATCAAACGGTGGGTCAATATAAACTAGCTTAACCTTACCCCTAAACTCCTTTAATAAATGACTCATTACCTGAAGATTATCACCCCAAAAAATCTTATTTATCCAGTTATCAACTTCATTAGCGTGCCGTTCCTTTAATTGAGCAGGATAATAAACTGTAGACGTAAAGGGGCGTTTACCCTGCCAACGAAGCATAGGATAACCTTTAATTGGCTCAAATTCATAATCTTCAATAGAGTCAATCTTTTTAGTATCGGTTAAGTTAAGGTTGAGTTCTGGTTGGTTAGTCATAACATTAATCTGTATTCCTAAGTGAATAGTAAAAAATAAACAAAATTTATCTGTCAGTGCGTTGTCTTATATAAGTCTGGGCTATTTCTCTAGCTATTTGTGTTATTGGTATCTGATTTTGATTACATGAAATCCAGTTAAAATGACTTTCTTCGCCGTCATATAATTCAAATTTATCATTATAAGAAGCCTTACACATAATTTCCTTACACTCATAAGGATGTAATCCTTTAAATAGAAGATGATAAAAAGTTATATAAGCTACTGCTGCATCATTCCAAGGTACAGATTCTTTGTTTCCTATTAAAAATTTAAAAGGAATATTTCCCGGATACATTGTTGCCATACAATTAGCGAAACTACCATAGCAGGAAGACATACAAATTAATAAATCTGATGAATAATTTCCCAAAAATGTTTTAATTTTCACAATAAATGGCAATAGTTCATGCCATTGAATAAACTCTTTATCTGTTAACCCAATCCCCTGATGGTTTCCGTGCATACTAAAATGAAGTATTGGCAACTTATTTTCTTCTGCTATAGCATTAAATAATCGTTGAGTAAGTGCTATATTTAGTGAGTTTTTTGTTGTTACCAAATTGTAGCAATATCGGATCTCTGCTAATTCAAGTGCTGATGCAAGAGAGCGTCCTTCTGTAAGTCCATCAAGCATATCTTCATCACTCGGTGATTCTATAATATAAACAAATGCTTCTTTTTTTCTTAAATCTTGCATATCAATTACTCCTTAAAATACCAATTTTTGGTATCACAATAAAACTTCATATCGCAGGACTTACAGATTTTAACAGGACGTTCAGGAATGCCAAAATCCTTCTGTTCAATCCGATGCACTACCTTATCAAAAGTTTCAATAGTGCTATTAATAGACTTAGCATCAACTGAAAAACTAATATAGGGATTCCCCGATTCTTCGCTAGTATAATAAAGATGGGTTTTACTCACCTTTAAACCTGTTCTCTCCTCCACAATATGAGCATAAACTTCTAACTGACGACGATAGCGGTTAATTTTATCCCTATCCTTGAGGTTGTTGATATCTGGTTTTTTCTCAGACTTAAAATCAATAATCTCAACAGTGTTATTATTCCCCTCAATTAAATCTACACTCCCAGCTAAAATATATTCATCCTTGACTAAAGAAACATCAACCTCAGCCTCCTTAATTACAGACCAGTTACCATTACGCCGACGGTAATAACTTAACACCTGCTGTAAAGCTACATTTTTAATAACAGGAGCAAGATAAACTTTTTCACGTTTGGTTAAATAGGCATAATTAGTATCAAACCAACTGGTAATTTGTGCTTCTGATAATTTATGTTCTTCTCCTCTTAATACAGTTTTATGAATATCCTCAATAGTTTGATGAACCAATGTACCAAATAAAATTGGACTGGTACGAATAGGAGCAAATTCTAATTCTTTAAAAAAGCGATATTGTTCAGCACAGTTTTCGTATAAAGTTAAATGAGAGGTAAAGGAATATTCTTTCTTAAGATTGACATCCTTAATCTTCTCTAAAGGTAAGTTTCTTAATTCAACAGATGGATGTTTCCAGTAAGGAATACTTGCATAATAATCTGCAAAATATTTAGAGGGTGTGCGTCCCTTTCCTGACTTTTCAATACAAGTTAAAACTAATAAATTTTGCGCTCGTGAATATGCTGTATAAAATAACCGATAAAAATCAAAGTTTTTGGTTTCTTCTATTGGTTCAAAAGGAGGACGGGCAAAGTAATTATTTTCTAAAACCTCGTTTAAATCACTGTACTGTTTACGGGGGACTGCATTTAAAGAACTAACAATCACCACCGGGAACTCTAAACCCTTAGATTGGTGAATTGTTAAAAACGAGACACAACCACTAGGGGCATATTCAGCTTCGTCTTCATACTCATTAATTCCCCCATCCTTTAAGAATCTAAAAAACTGATTGAATAAGTCTCTAATATTTTTATCTAAAAATTGAGGTGTTAATACACTAATATGATTAAGATATTCAAACTTACCTATTAACTGAGAAAACAAGGCTAAATTTCGCATAGCTCGACTGCTAATAATTCCCTTCTGATGTAAGAACTTTTCATCTAAAAAGTGACTAAATAACGGGAACTGTAGCAACTCATAAAATAACCCAGAAAAAGCATAGTTAGTGTTTTCTACTAAATTCAAATGGGTTTTAATTATTTTCCTGCCCCATTTGAGCAAATCTAAATTTTCAGGTTTTCTCAGTTCGTTAGCGAATAAACCAAAACAGTCATTATCATAGTAATTCCAAATTTCTAAATGAGCTTCATCATTCCATTTTCTAACTTCCGAGAATTGAGGAAACAGAAAAATCAAAGCTCCAATCATTAGCCTTATTTCTTCCCGTTCAAAAAACTGATTAGAACGTGGCGAATAAACACTAATTCCTTCCTGTTCTAAGAATTGAGCTAACCTGACAACCTGCTCATTCTTAACAGACCTGAACAAAAAAGCTACTTGATTCCAGTTTGTTAAATGTCCTTCATTTTTAAGACTGTGTAAAAATGCTAAAATTTCCTCATTCCATTCTTGCTCATCTGTCCCAGATACCTTAATTACCGTTGGTACTTCTGGGAAGTTATCAGGACGTGGTTGAATCTGTTTCTGAAATCTAAAAACTTGATTATCAACTTCCCAATCCTGCTCTCTCATCCAACGGTTATAGAAGTCAATAATATTGGGATGTGAGCGATAATTAACAGTTAACTTTACCTGCTGACACTGACCACTGGGGAATTTATCTTTAAACTGTAAAATATTACGGATACTTGCACCCCGAAAACGATATAACCCCTGGTCATCATCTCCCACAACACAGAGATTAGGATTATCACCAGCCAATAGAGTTAAAATCATTTCTTGAATAGTGTTTGTATCTTGGTACTCATCCACCATCAAGTAACTAATTTTTTCCTGTAACTCCTTGAGAACTTGAGGTTGATTTTTTAGTAATTTAAATGCTTCATACTGAATTGTTGAGAAGTCTAAGGCGTTTTCTTCCTCTAATTGCTTTTGGTAAAGGTCATAACACTGACCTAATACTTTCACTTCTTCATGAGTTGCATTAATTAAAATCTGTGAATGTAACCCTTCTTCACTGACAGTATTAATCCATCTCATCAAATTTTCTGTTTTGTTCCACGCACTCTGTTGTCTATCTCCAATTACTAGATCAAGATTAGCGATCGCTTGATAAGTAGATAATTGTTTGTAGACAAAATACTGCTGATCAAACTGATCCATCAAGATAAAATTGCGTTTGAGTCGGGTAAACTCTCTATACTCTTCCAGCCACCGTAAACAAATTGAGTGGAATGTCCCTAAATACATCTCATTGAGATTAAAGCGGATGCCAATTTGATTGAGACGGTTAGATATTCGAGTGGTTAATTCCTGGGCTGCTTTATCTGTAAAAGTAACAACTAATAAATTTTCAGGTTTTACAGCTTTGTGTGTAATTAGATAAACAATGCGTTCAACAAGGGTAAAAGTTTTACCTGAACCTGGTCCAGCGATGATTAACAAAGCACCTTCAGTATTCTGAATTGCTTTTAATTGTTGAGGATTAGCTCGACTTATAAAAGTGCTTTGTACAGTGTTCACGTAAATTCCTTTTCGCCTTATTTTCTAAGCTGCCAAATACTTCTGTAACAATTCCTGACCCTGTTCCCCAACTTCCCCAAGCTTCTGCTGAATAAGTTGCATGGCAATTGGTGAGGGCTGCGATCGCCCATTCTCCCAGCGGTTGATAGTGCCATAGGTGACACCTAAACTAGCTGCAAATTGTTCCTGTGTAAGTCCAGTCAACAGCCGCAGTTCCCGAATTAGCCCCCCAATTTCGGGTTGTTTAATTAGTTTTTTTAGCATCAGCCTTACTACTTGATGTAGCAAGTATTATATCTTTTGCCATAATAAGCACGTTTAAAAATAATTGCAATAGGACAATCCTTAACTTCAGGTAAATAAGCTGATTTTTACACATTCTCTATTTTCAGCTTTATACAAATTAAAATTTCTTCTAAGTAAAGTCCGCATATTTGCAATATAAATTATCCCCCAACCTTAAAAATCAGTAAAACCCTTGATTTCTCGCCAGTATCATCTACCCAGCGGCATAGATTAAAACTCACAAAAACATGAAAAACTTTTTATCATCTATCTAAAGGCAGGTATTAAATTATAGGTTTTGATTCTTGGGGGAAATTTATTAGATGCCTACCGCAAAAGCGATCGCCTATGGAACGATTAGCGATTGGCTACGCCAGTGCCGAAGGCATCGCACCCCACGCACCCATTACTCCCCATCCCCTAAGAATGAACCAATGGTACAAACATTCTGGTAAAATTCCTCTACAAACAGAGGTAATGATATGGGTCAAGGATTTGGCAACCCAAAGAAATCAAAACTAGACATATTAGCAGAATCGGCTATCAGGTATTGTCACCAACGATATCCAGAAGCCTTAGACAACATTTTTGATAATCATTCCCCAGAGTTCAATCGGCCAATATTTTCTAAGGTAATAGCTGCGCTGCAAACAGACATAGATACCCTCAGTTGGTTTTGCGGTTATTTAGCATCAGAAATTAATACAAGTGAAGACAATCGCAAAGCTCACCCAATTAGTGAATTATCAGGGTTGCTAATTAGTTGTGGTATGGAACTATTTGAAGATTTTAGCCCTTACCCCGGTCGTCGGCTGGTCATTGGTAATGCTGAGAAATTCCAATCTTTACCCCAAGAAATTCAAGATAGAGTCAATCAGTTTTTTGTAGTTAAGCCAACTTCCAGTGAAGAAGCCCAACAGATAAATAATGCAATACTGCAAAAACTAGAGGCAGTTAATCTAAATTAAGAGCAATGTTTACGGCGATAGCTTCGCCCCCCGCAAACATCGCTTGATGAAACAGCTTCATTTTGAGATACCCAATACCCGCCATTTTTCCCGACTAAGGAAAAAAGTAATGTCATTAGTGTTAGTACAAGTCAGTCCGGTTTTTTGAGAAATGCACTTAAACCCGCCATTTTTCCAAGTTTGACCATAATTAAGGACAGATTTATTCGGGTCAGAGATAGTATCACTAATACAGAGAATTTCCGGTTTACTCGTCGCAGGTAGTAAAAAACCACGTCCCCAGTCAAATTCACAATATCCAGGGTAGGGCTGTGGAGGTTTGGGTTTGAGTGAACTAGCAATTTCACAGCGTAAACTGTTGTTAGTAGTATCACTACCTTCAAGTAGCTCACAGAAAATATTACCACTGGGGGTCTTAAACCCTTTCGGTGCAGCAATACTTACTTGTGGTAATAATAAACTCACTATTGAAGTTGTAACCGCTAGAACAATTATTTTATTGATTTGTTTATACATATTCAGGGCTTACTTGTTATTAATCCATATCTTACTGGGTAAAGTTGATTAGCAGTTAAAAATCAATCAAGTGATGTTTGTCAAGCGATCGCCTATGGCGGTTCCCTAACTCCTCTGCTCCCATCCCTTAAGAATCAATAACCCTGATAAATCCACTCACGCCCTGCTTTTTCTGCGGCTTCTGGGGTGTAGTAAAGTTTGCGCTCACCGAATACCGAACCACCAGCACTAATTAAGCGGAACTGCCAGCAATCCAATTCTGTGTAGAATACCAACAAGGTAACATTCTCAATAATACTAACTAAATGAACTTTGGTAGACATGGTGAGTAGGTTTAGCTGTCTACCTTAATCAAAACATATTTACTCAAAAACTATTATCTTTCCTCCCATTCTTAAGGGAAATTGATATTATGCCTAAAATTCTAGAATGCGATTCCTACGGAGCGCTTCGCTATCGCTGTCTTCTCTATGCCCATAACCCCTACATTATTTGTGCTGTTCATCCATCGGGAGTAGAGAGTGATAGTTGCATTGACTTTAGAGAAGACCCTAATGCAGAAGTCGAGGAACAGTGGCAACCAGAAGGCGCGAGTTATTACAATGGAGAACTAATTTTACAACCGCCATTGTTAACCACAGAACAACAATTAGAAATATTAGATACCCACCCCATGTTTACAGGCACTTGTCCCCAGTGTGGTGCTTTTTTCAATAGAGATTATGTCTCACGGGTTCACTGGGACTGCGACAACTGCGGCTGGAAGGATGATAGTATTTGATTATTAGGGGAAATTTATTAGTAGGTGATTAAAGCGATCGCTTCGCAGCGCAAGCGCTACCCCTGCTATTGTCCTACAAAAATTCTTGGGGGAAGCTTTGGGTTTACAATAGTCGATATCACCCTCAGATATCATGACTGCCAACAACACCCCACCCAGTGAAATGATTCGCGTGCCTACTGTACTAATTTCTGTAGTACGACATTTAGCCAAAATCCACCGCAACGGTCACACAACAGCGCTACTGCAAGCATTACAGGAATTGATTACACAATTTGATAGCAGCTTGGAACTGGAAGCAACCACCGAATTACAGCAAGTTGACGAAAAACTGGGGCAATTGGAAGCGCATCTTTGCCAACAAGATGAAGTAGTGTTTGCTAAACTCGAAACTCTTGCAAAACAACTAGAGAAAATAGAGCGAACTGCTTGCAGCAGCGCTTACGCTATCGCTTGCTTCTGGTAAATACAGTGGTGGTAACTCTAGACCCCGCCGTTCAGGATACGCCTACCAGTATCAACAACCACCAGTAGAAATACAATCTTTTGCCAATGAAAATTTAGCGCAGAGATTGGGGGTCACTGCCCAAAGTCTGATTACAGAACGGGAAAGCAAAACTGAGCAGGAATTTCTGAGTTGGTCGAGAAATCGTGACCCAAGTGGGTTGGGGTGGAAATTTCAGGCTAAAGATGGGTTGTATTATCCAGTGAGGCAGTAGAAAGCTCATTTTCCACTACTATCATATCCTTAAATCAGTTAAATCAGTTAAATCAGTTAAATCAGTGATAAAGTTTGATTTAAAATTTCCTCAATAAAGTGTATAATAAATAGTCATAAAATCTATTTTCACTAATTACTAAATTGAGCTACGATAACGCTTGCAAGTATTTATCAGAACAGTATCCAACCGAATTTATCCGGTGGTTACTAGCAACAGAACCGCAACAAGTAGAAGTCCTCAAAACTGAACTAACCTTAGAACCAATTCGCGCTGATTCTGTGAGTTTTTTGCAAACAGATAACATAATTCTGCATATTGAATTTCAGACTTTACCCAAGTCGAAAACACCTCTAAATTTCCGAATGCTAGATTATTCTGTCAGGTTAAAACGTCAATATAAATCTCCTGTAATTCAGGTATTAATATTTTTGCAAGAAACTGATAACGAAGTAGTTTTTACAGAGGAATTTAGAGATGAAACCACCATACATCGCTATCGTGTGATTAGGATGTGGGAACAAGACTCAGCATTATTTCTGGATAATCCGGCATTATTACCACTTGCACCACTGACCCGCACCAATTCACCATCTACATTACTAGCGCAGGTTGCTGAAAAAATTGCTAAAATTCCTAACAGGGAAGAAAGACAGAATATAGCAGGATGCACAGAGATTTTAGCGGGCTTAAAATTTGAAAAAGATTTGATTCGCCAATTTTTACGGGAGGATATTATGCAAGAGTCAGTAATTTATCAGGATATTTTACAAAAGGGTGAAAAGCAAGAAGCTGTAAAATGGATTACCAGTTTTCTAAATTATCGCTTCGGTGACGTTAATTCATTACTAATAGAAGAAATTCGGGTATTACCCCTGCAAAAATTAGAAGATTTGAGAAATGTTTTATTCAATTTGGCAACAATAGCCGATTTGGAAGTTTGGTTAAAACAACAATAATTGCCAGTTCTAAATTAGCAGATGCCATTACTTCCGTTTAGGAACAATAATAGACTGTACAGCCCGTTGTTTAACTTCCTCACCCCGGCGGTCATATCTTGACGTGAGTTCTGGTGAAGCGTGACCGGCTAATTTCTGCACAGTGACGATATCAGTAGAATCTAACAACTCAGAGATAAAAGTTCTTCTAAAATCGTGAGCAGAGAAATTTTCTACACCAGCTTCCTTACCCCGTTTCTCCAAAATGAACAGCACCGCTTGGGGTGTTAATTGCTTCAAGGTTACAGCCCCGGCTTTATTGATACGACAAATTAAAGCCCCAGCTTCTGGTCCCCTAATTTTTAACCAATCCTCCACCACCGTCACAGCTGTATCTGGTAAATAAACAGTTCTATCTTTACCACCTTTACCATTGCGGATTTTAATACTGCCAGAGTGCAAATCACTCAACATTAAATTCACCGCTTCCCCCCGCCGTAACCCTGTACCCCGCAAAATGGCAATTAAGGCTGCATCTCTATAACCGATGGGGGTAGGGTCACTAAAACATACTTGCATCAGGGCATTAATTTCATCTGCACCCAGATAACGCCCCTGTAATTCCTTAGACACCTTAATATTAGCGATGTCTACCGCCCGCTCAAAGTCCCTAGCATCCATTAATTCCAAACGTAATGCTTCTCTCAAGACTCTCCTTAACGCACTCAGCATTTTATTAGCCGTGGCTGGTGCATACCTCTCCATCAGTATAGAGCGTAATGTTGCTGTATGTTTATACCTGAGTTCAGCCCAATCAAGAGTAATGGCATCACACTGATTGCTGGTTAATATTTGAGCGATCGCATCCAGTGCCTGTTTCATTGCCGGACGCGAACCAGGGGAAAGGGAGGAAAGGTAGACAGCAGCGGGGTGTTCTGTGATGGGAATAGGAGCAGTCAACCCTAGGGAAGCTGCACTTATTTCATCTATATCGGTAGACTCACTCATTTACTTATCCGAAGAGGCATTCTCGCAAGTTATATTCTCATAAGTAATATTGTAGTTTCCCTTAAGAAAATTTTCACGTCTTCCTGGTTTCCCTTAAGAAAATGGTAGGGGTAGGAGGGCGGGGCGATCGCTTATTTGAGATTTCCTTTAAGAATATGGTAGGGGTGCAATCCGTAGGAATCGCCGCTGCAAGCAGTTCGGCTAAGATACTAGCGATTGCCTGCGGCACTGGCGTAGCCAATCGCATCGCCAATCGCTTATGTGAAAGACGCTACTTGAGTGAAGAATTGTTTAGAACTAGCAATACTTTGTTATACAGTTGGTAGTATGCCGTATAGTTACGCAACATCAGGTATGAGCAAACCACAAATCGCTATCAGAATGCCTCCGTCTCTCCTTCAAGAACTCAACAACTATGTTGAGCTAACTGGCACGTCGAAAACTGATGTGGTTGTCAGTGCGATCGCTCAGTATCTTGGTTGTGCTGACAATGTACCGTTGAATCAGAGGGTGGGTGAGTTGGAAAGAAGGCTCAGGGAAATAGAAAACTTAGTCAAAGTGAGAAAATAAGTAATAAATTATAATGTCATACGATCTAAAATTTATTCGGCAGTTAATCAGAGAAGCTCTAACTACAGAAGAATTTAATGACTTGGTTTCTGATGATTTTCCTGAAGTAGCGGGACAATTTACTAATGGACAAGAACAATCTCAGCGAATCCGAACTTTAATTAATTATGCCGATAAACATAGAGAAATAGATAAATTACTCGAAAGTATTAAAAATATTAATCCGATAGTTTATGAAGAATATGTACCCAAATTAGGGATTCCTGAGAACTCACCTACCAATACCCAAGAAGATAATCTCCCACCAAAAATCAATAGATGTGATATTCTTATTCTTGCTGCTAATCCTATTAATACCCAAAAACTACAATTAGAAAAAGAAGCAGAATTAATTAGGGAGAGATTACAAGAAAATGAAATAGGAAGGCAGTATATTGTTAAAGACGAAGCTACTGCTTGTATAGAAGATTTATCTAAATATTTGCTCCAATATGAGCCAATTATTCTTCACTTTAGTGGTCATGGTAACTCCAATGGTGAAATCATCTTAAATAATCGTCAAGATCAAGCACAGGTTGTTTCTATAGAGACATTAGCCGAATTATTATCTACTGTGGGAGGACGCATAGAATGTGTAGTGCTTAACGCTTGTTTTTCCCTAGAAAAAGCCGATGCAATAGCAGAGCAGGTCAGTTGTGTCATTGGCATGGATAAAGAAATTGATGATGAATCCGCTTTAAGATTTGCTGGAGGCTTTTATCGAGGATTAGGATTTGGTAGAGGCTATTATAGTGCATTTGAACTGGGTAGAAATGAAATTAAAATATTACAATTACCCGATAATCAAGTTCCTCATTTTATTACCCGTGATACTTTAATCTTTCAATCTCAATTAGAAGAAGTAGTTAAACAGAGAATCACTCGTAGTGATTTAATAGTACTAGAAACTCTACATCCCCATACTTCAACGGCAACTCTATATCCTCTATGGTTTGGCACAAATCGTAAACCTGTTGATATACAAGATATATCGAAAGGTTTTTCAAAAGAGAGAGATGGACAAATTCACTATGGTATTTGTCAAGTAGCTGTTCCTGAATCTCATAAAATTGGTTCTACAGGTTCTCCTTGGTGGCAAAGATTGTTAACCTCAACTGATGACCGTCTTAAACTTCAGCCAGAAAGTTTAAAAGTTTTAGATGAAATCATGTTTTGGGATAGTGTGCAAAAAGCTTTACAGGAACATGAACCAGATGAAAATTCTGCCTTAGTTTTTATTCATGGATTTAATGTTAGTTTTGAAGATGCAGCATTAAGAGCAGCACAAATTGGGTTTGATTTACAAGTTCCAGGAATTATGGCGTTTTATAGTTGGCCATCACAAGCTAAATTGATGGGTTATACAGCAGATGAAGCCACAATTGAAGCTAGTGAACAATATATTGCTGAGTTTTTACTGAACTTATCTCAAAAAACCCAGATTGGCAAAATTCATATTATTGCTCATAGCATGGGAAATAGAGGCTTACTTAGAGCAATGCAACGAATTTTAGCTCAAGTTCAAGCAGCAAGTGAAGTTCCCTTTGGGCAAATTGTTCTAGCTGCTCCTGATGTTGACCCAGATTTATTTAGAGACTTAGCTAAGGCTTATCATACATTGGCTGAAAGAACAACATTATACGTTTCTTCTAAAGATAAAGCTTTATCTTTATCAGGGATTATTCATGATTATCCCCGTGTTGGTTTCTTTCCACCTGTTACAGTTGTTGAGGGAATAGATACTATACAAGTTTCTAAGATTGATTTAACTTTTTTGGGACATGGTTATTTTGCTGATGCTCGTACTTTACTAGAAGATATTCGTGACTTATTAATTCACAATACACCTCCCAATCGACGACAGGGTAGATTAGAACCTTCAATAGGTGGGAACTATTGGATTATTCGGGGGTAGGGGAATAATCAATGGAGTATAATATTGGAGCAATTCGTAAACTAGTCGAAAAGGCTTTAGTCTTAGAAGAGTTTAATAACTTGGTTTTTGATAATTTTAACTATGTTTATAATCAGTTTACAAATGGACAAGAACAAAGTGAACGAATAAGACTATTAGTTAATTATGCTAATAAACATATGGAAATAGATAAATTGCTAGAAAAAATTAAACAAATAAATTTACAAGTTTTTAATGAATTCGAGTCTTGCATATTTGAACACAATACACCAACTGTAATAACTACAGAAACAGGTTTAAAATTATTACGCTCATTAAATTATTCTACTGATGAAAGCTACTTTAAAGAATTAATTAAGCTCAAGGAGGTAGCGTTTCTAATTCAAGCGCCAAATGTAAGGGTTCAAAATTGGCTTATTGAGCGATTAATTTATCATGTACCAAATTCTATTAATGCCAGAAAAAATTTAATTGATTTTCAATCATATGCTGTAAGCTCAAGCATTGAAAATTTTTGGCATGAATTCAAAGATATTTCCACAGAAGAAAATCCTAATTTTACATCTATAGTTGATGATTTAGCTAATTTATGTCAGACTAAAACTATAATTATTATTATGCGTAAGTTAAATTTTCTAGATCAGGAAACGATTGATAAAATTTTTGACTTTTGGCATAATTTAGTCAATAAAGTACGTTCAAGAAAAGGCAGTAAAATTCAATCACGTCTTGTATTATTGCTGATAGCAGAACCTACAGAGTACAGCAATAAATTTTGTAGTCAAGAACAAAAATTTAATTTTATTAAGCCAAATCTAAATAGAATCAAGCAAAAGCTTATTAAAAATACAGAACCTAAAGATATTTTTTTGCTATCACCAATGGATAAATTACCACCAAAGGATGTACAGGAGTGGTTGCAGAAAAACGAAGTATTATCATCACTCAAATTCAATGAACAAAATCATATAGACAAGCTTTTAAATAATGTTATTCCCTGTTGGGGAGAGGTTCCTGAAAATGTAATATATAATATTTGCGAAAACATATTTAATTTTACCAATGGGATTGCCGAAATTGAAACAATGTGGAAATACTAAAATGAACAAAAAACAAGAGATAAAGTATCAATACATAGGAGATTCCCAACCTCCTCAAAGCGGGGCTAAAGACCCAAAGGAACGAGTATATTATCCTTATCTACCTAGCCCTGATTTAATAGAAGCGGTTAATTTAGCGATCGCACTGGAGCGCCCATTATTATTAGAGGGAGAACCCGGTTGTGGTAAAACTCGCCTAGCTGGAGCAGTTGCTTATGAGTTTACTAAGAAGTATCTGCAAAACGATAAAAATAAACAGCGTCAACAAAACCCGGAAAATAAACAGAGTGAAGAAAAATGGTGGGATTATTATATTTGGAATATTAAATCTACAACCCGCGCCCGTGATGGATTGTATAGTTATGATGCGATCGCTAGATTACGAGATGCTCAATTAATAGGAACTAACCTCAACGAAGTACAAAATTTTTTGGAAGATGGAGAAATTGAACAATTAAGGACACGATTAAAAGACAAGAAAAATTATCGAAAATTGGCAGCATTAGGTCAGTCATTAACAGAACATTCCCATCGTCCTATTTTATTGATTGATGAAATTGACAAAGCAGATAGTGATTTTGCTAATGATTTATTACTTGAATTAGACCAATTACGCTTTGAAATACCTGAAACTAGAGAAGACTTTCCTACACCTAAGAATAAGCCAATTATTTTTATTACCAGTAATCGAGAAAAACCATTACCAGAACCCTTTCTTCGTCGGTGTTTGTATTTCTTTGTGAATTTTCCCGAACAAAAGCATTTAAAGAATATTATTAAGCAACGATTTGGCGAATTGGCAGAAAATCAAGAATTATTGGTAACAAAAGCAATAGAACGCTTTTATGATATTCGCAGCAAGATAGAAAACGTTCCGGGAAGTAGACCACCGGGAACAAGTGAATTTATAGAGTTTCTGACTGCTCTTTTAAATCGAGAGGATGTTGAGAAAGCATTAAAGGATTTAGAGGATTTATCTAACCGATTACCTTTACTGGGAATACTTCTGAAGACTAAGCAAGATCAGGAATTGTACTCACAAAATAAAAGACCTTGAACGTAAATATTATGAGTAGTTTTCAATCTGTTGTCCTGGATTTTTTATTATTAGATTTATTCCAAGAATTGCGAAAAGCGGGAATGGCTCTAACAATAGAGCAGTATGATCTATTGCGAAAAGCAGTTACTCAGGGATATGGATTAGGTGGATGGCAAGATATTAAACGGGTCTGTCGGTTATTGTGGGTTAAACCTTGTGCTAACTATGATGGCAAGATTTTTGACCTCACCTTTGAACGCTATATCCAGCAGCATCATGATAAAATGCCAGTGCCGCTCCCTGCAAAAGAGCCAAAACCTCCACAAGCTCTAAAACCTTTATCAAATCTGCCCCAAATTCCCCCCCGAATTCCTCTCCGCAGCAAGAGTCCATCAACTGAGGAACGGGATAAAGTGCAAGTTCCGACTGCTGTTCAAACTGGAACTACACCAAACCCTAAAAAACAAGTATCTACACTGTTTGAGGATGCTAGAAAGGGAAAAGAATTTCATTTTAACCCCACTGATTTTCCTATTCAATTGCAGGATGTTCAGGTAAGTTGGCGTTTACTACGACAAGCAAAACAGGTTGGTTTGGATTATGAACTGGATCTGGAAGCAACTCTGGTTCAAATTGAACGGGAAGGCAATTTTAGTGATGTGGTAATGTGTCCGGTACGAACTCGACGGGCAGAACTTTTACTGCTGATAGATGATAGTTCGGCAATGATACCGTTTTTTCCGGTACTTAATCCCTTCATTCAAGCAATTAAAGAAGCTAGAATTACACCTGCTAAAATTTATCGGTTTACTAATTATCCTGACAAATATCT
Source organism: Anabaena cylindrica UHCC 0172 (assembly GCF_034931625.1). Lineage (GTDB taxonomy): Bacteria > Cyanobacteriota > Cyanobacteriia > Cyanobacteriales > Nostocaceae > Anabaena > Anabaena cylindrica_A. The sequence goes on from NZ_JAYGGY010000092.1 coordinate 23,996, forward strand.
TTATCATTGGTATCATCCAGCCCAAGCCGAACCCCTGACTAATCTTTTACCAAAACTACATCGTCATCGCACCGTTGCCTTAATTTTCAGTGATGCTGGAGCCGCAACATTCACCCATAGCCAAGAGCGAATTCAGGGAATATCGAAGTTTTTGACGGCATTATCCCCATGTGTGCGCCAAATCATCTGGCTTAATCCTTTACCGTTTCAACGCTGGGAGCAAACTTCAGCCTGGACAATTGATGCGGTACTCAATGGCAAGATGTTAACCTATGAACCTGCCAGTCTGCAAAGGGCAACAAGAGAAATTCCCCAAGAGAGTAAAATAAAAATATGGCAGATGTATCCCCAAATCTAATGTTGCCGGAGCAAAGAGACGATTTAGCAACACGCCGCCTTCGGGTTTTTGAGAGACGCTACGGAACGAATGCGCTGTATTTGGCCTACCATGCTGCTTTTCCCCTTACACTCACTTCAGACTTACTCTATTGTTTGCGGGAGAATTTTGTCTCTGATGTTCCTTGGTATGCGGTAGCTGATGTATTGCTATCAGGATTATGCCAACCCATAGGTTATGACCTGTATGAAATGGAGGGGAAAACCAGAAATCGCTTACTTAGTGATTTATGTAATGAGTTTGGGGAACAACGACTCAAAGAATTGGCTAATTTCATGTCCGAGTATATTGCCAGTCGTTTGCTAGTCAAGGATAACAATCGGGCTTTGGTCTTTGGAAATCGGCCAAAATGGACAGCATTAGCCTACATAAGTCCAGATGCAAATGAAGTAATTAATGCTATCAAACAAGAATTGCAACAGTTGACAGCTTCCACAGATGGTAAAGAACGAATTAGATGGGCAGCATTAGTAGAAAGTTATGCTGACTTGTTATCAGAAAAGGGTTTTCAGCCATTGTTATTAGAATGGGTGCAGCAAACACTCGATAATCAACCCATTCAGGATGAGTGTACAAAATTAGCCGCAGAGATGGGAGTTACGCTGTTATCTTTAAAGTTTAAAGTAGCAATTATCACTCTAGCAGATGAGCAGACAGAGGAGTTACAACCCTTTGATTTTGAAGTAGTAAATGTTGATGCTCATGGGCAAGTTATTAAAAGAGAAAAACAACAAGCATTTTATTTTGTAGAGTTGTTAGGTAATAATAACCAAGTTGGTTTTGAGGAGTCAGAAAAGCTTAAAGAAAAATTAAATTTATCAGAAGAAAAAGATAAACTAACAAAAGTTATACAAGAGTTATCACAAAATTTAACATATCAACAAACTACTATTGATGAACAAAAGACTCATTTCAATATAATAAAAATTAATGAGCGAATTTCTGAAATAGATGAGACTTTAAAAAATTTACCATTACAACAAGCACAGCTAAAACCAATAGGGCTAGAAATGGTGGCAATTCCCGGAGGCACTTTTATCATGGGTTCTCCTCCAGAGGAATTAGAACACCAAGACGATGAAAGTCCCCAGCATCCTGTCACAGTGCAACCCTTCTTTATGGGTAAATATCAAGTAACGCAAGCACAATGGCGATTTGCGGCACAGTTACCCCAAATTAACCGACAGCTAAAGCAAGATCCATCTAATTTTAAAGGTGCAAATCGCCCTGTAGAGCAAGTTTCTTGGGAAGATGCGGTTGAGTTTTGCTCACGCCTTTCTCAATATACAGGTAGAACCTACCGCCTCCCTAGTGAAGCAGAATGGGAATATGCTTGTCGAGCGGGAACTACTACGCCATTTCACTTTGGACAGACGATTACAACGGATTTGGCTAATTATGATGGTAATTACGCGTATGGCGATGGAGTTAAAGGAATTTACAGAAAAGAAACAACAGAAGTAGGCAGCTTTGGAGTAGCTAATAACTTTGGATTATACGATATGCACGGTAACATCCGGGAGTGGTGTCAAGACGATTGGCATAGTAACTATGAGGGTGCGCCTACAGACGGAAGCGCATGGATAAGCAACAATGAGAGTAATGACAGTAAGCTGTTGCGCGGTGGTTCGTGGTTCAACATTCCTGGGCATTGCCGTTCTGCTTATCGCGGCTACTACTACTTCGGCAACTACCTTATTGGTTTTCGGGTTGTGTGTAGTGGTGCGGCGAGGACTTAATAGCACTATGCGCTTTTGCCCTCTTGCTCTTTATTTTCTGCACTCGTGAGCGTAGCGAACGATTTTTTTTTAACAAAAATGATTAATGGGACATTCAATAAAAAATATCAACAAACCGGTGATAAAAAATGCCAAAAATTCTGATTCATGAGTATGAAAGAACAGCACAGTATTTTATTGAAGATTTAGGTAATGGTATTGAATTAGAAATGATGATGATTCCTGGTGGCAGTTTTATGATGGGTTCACCGGAAGAAGAGGAAGGTAGCAGTGATGATGAACGCCCTCAGCACCAAGTCACTATCAAAGCCTTTTGTCTGGGTAAATATCAAGTCACACAGGCACAATGGAAGGCTGTAGCTACATTTCCAAAAGTAAACCGTGAACTAAAACCAGATCCGTCTCATTTTAAAGGTGATAATCGTCCTGTAGAGCAAGTTTCTTGGGAAGATGCAGTGGAGTTTTGCTCACGCCTTTCAAAACATACTAAAAGACAATATCGTTTACCCAGTGAAGCTGAATGGGAATATGCCTGTCGAGCCGGAACTACCACGCCATTTCACTTTGGAGAGACGATAACAACGGATTTAGCTAACTATCGAGGTATAGATGGTGACAGTATCAGATGGTCAGGTTCTTATGGACAAGGACTAAAAGGAGTTTACAGAGAAGAAACAACAGAAGTAGGCAGCTTTGGGGTAGCTAATAACTTTGGATTATACGATATGCACGGCAACGTCTGGGAATGGTGTCAAGACGATTGGCATAGTTACCATGAAGGTGCGCCTACGGATGAAAGCGTATGGTTAAGTAATGAAGAGACTAATAACGCCAAACTGCTGCGCGGTGGTTCGTGGTACAACGCTCCTGCATATTGCCGTTCTGCTTATCGCTACTACTTCAGCTTCGGCAACAACTATATTGGTTTTCGGGTTGTGTGTAGTGGTGCGGCGAGGACTTAGTAGCACTATGCGCTTTTGCCCTCTTGCTCTTTTCTTGTCTTATCTTCCTCGCTACGCGAGGAAATTTTTTTGAAAAAATGATCAGAACTCTAACTTCTTGGTTTATTTTGTCAATAAATCATCAATTAATATCAGAAATTCGGGATTTTATGGGTAGAAAATAATTTTTTATTTCTATTTTTTGTCAGCTATACTATAAACAGTATGACCAAGGAAAATTAATTTGCTAAAAACAGTTATTGCTTAGTAAAATATTTGCGTGTGCCAAATAAATTAACTTAATGTTGAAACTTGGTAATTTTAAAAAATTAATTAGAAGTTAAATGGAAGAATTACCGATTATTCAAAAAACCTATGATTTAATTAAATGGTATGTTCCCATTCTTAACCGTCTTCCCAAAGACCATAAATTTATATTAGGAGACAGGATGATAAAAGAATTATATGAACTACTTGAAGGTTTAATCATTGTTCGTTATGCCAAACAAAAATCAATTCAGTTAGAGTCTTTGAATAGTCAATTAGACATTCTTCGCTATCAAACGAGACTATTGCTAGATTTTCAGCTAGTTCCTGTTCATAGATATGAATATGCTGGCAAAGCAATCAATGAAATCGGCATGGAATTAGGCGGTTGGATTAAACAACAAAATAAACGCCCGATAATTAAAAATTAGTAACCTAAGTAGGTAGGCGGGAAAATTTCAAGGTATGTCATTGCTTCACTCCGCTACGCTCCGTTCGCAAGGGTTTTGAGGTTTTTACATTTTGTTACATAGTTAGGTTTATTTGTGCCTACCTACTTAAGTTGCTAGTTAGGTATATTGTCAGATATGGCTTACACCTCCTGTAAGGAGGATGTCCAGGATTAAAGGATGAAGATGGGGATTTTATCACCAATTACCAATTACCAATTACCAATTACCAATTACCAATTACCAAAAATGCTATGAAACGCTATGGTAATCTTTATCCTCAAATAGTTGAATTTGAAAATATATTAGCATCAGCCAAAAAAGCCCAAAGAGGTAAAAGATTTCGACACAACGTTTTAGAATTTAATTATAACTTAGAAAGCGAATTAAGTAAACTACAACAAGAGTTAATCAATAAAACTTATCAACCAGGTGAATATAGAACATTTTATATTAAAGAACCAAAGACCAGAATGATTTCCGCCGCACCATATCGAGATAGAGTGGTGCATCATGCCTTATGTAATATAATTGTTCCCTTAATTGAACCAACATTTATCGGTGATTCCTATGCAAATAGGGTAGGATTTGGAAGTCATCGGGCTTTACGTCGTTTTACTAAATTTGCGCGTTCTAATCGCTATATTCTTCAGTGTGATATCCAAAAGTATTTTCCTAGTATTGACCATGAAATTCTCAAAACATTGCTACATAATAAATTAAAATGCCCGGATACACGTTGGTTAATAGACAGTTTAATTGATAATAGCAATGAACAATTCGCAGTAGTTGAATATTTTCCGGGAGACCAATTATTAACGCCATTAGAAAGACAGCGGGGTTTACCAATTGGGAATCTTACCAGCCAGTTTTTTGCTAATGTTTATCTTAACTATTTAGATCATTTTGTTAAAGACAAGCTAAAGGCGTGGAAATATCTGCGTTATGTTGATGATTTTGCCTTATTTTCAGATGATAGAGAATTTTTGGTAGATGCTAGATATGCTATAGAAGAATACCTAATAGAATTAAGACTAAAAATCCATCCTATCAAGAGTCAATTGTTTGAAACAAAGTATGGTACTAATTTTTTAGGTTTTCGCATCTTACCAGACTGTATTCGAGTCCGTGCAGAAAACTTGCGTAGGGCAAGACGGAGAATAAAAAATATGCAAAGTAATTATATTCAAGGTAAGATTGAATTAGACAAAGTATCCCAATCAATTCAAAGTTGGTTCGCTCATTTAGAACATGGTGATACTTGGCGATTACGCCAACAGATATTTACTACTCTTGCCTGGACAAGAGAGTAGAGAAGGGGTGGGCTATCTTAACTGCTGCGCGGTGGTTCGTGGAACAACAATCCTGAAAATTGCCGTTCTGCTTATCGCAACAACAACAACTTCGACAACAACAATATTGGTTTTCGGGTTGTGTGTAGTGGTGCGGCGAGTACTCTTCTGTACCAGAACTGGCGGGTGGGAATTCGTCGGGCGTGTCAAAGAAGAGTCCAGACCTGTTCCTGTAATGTCGGTGACGGCATCCGAAAATCAAACTGGGTTGGGTAGCTTGGTAGGTGTCAAAGCCGAAGACTTGCCCAACTCTCCAAGAATAACTGGCAACTGAGAAAGATGCCTGGTACTGTTTGCTTTTGCTTGAATCCCCTGCTCGAAGTTTCCCTTAAGAAAATTTTACCAATTAACAAGTTAGAGGGATGCGATCGCTCTATTAAAGTATACAAAAATTTCCCTCAAGAAAATTCTGCACGGTGTCTTTAATACATTTTTCCCCATTATTCTTGGTTTCCCTTAAGAAAATGGTAGGGGTGCGATGCCTACGGCGAGCGAAGCTATCGCGTCTCGTAGAGAAGCGCTCCGTAGGAATCGCCCAAGAAAACCCATTAAAAATTTCCCCTAAGAAAAAGCAGACACATCAAACAAGCTTAACTGTCCTTCCACAACATTACCCCTACCCCCACGATGGTAATTAAGATGACATGACGCGCACACTGGTATCAAGTTCTCAACCCTGTTATCAGTAGGTATCATATTGTGGTGATGAACTTGCAGGTTATAGGCACGGGGTTTAATATTGTCAGCAGGTATTTCACCAGGACGTAAACAGACACGCCCACATTTTTGACAACGCCAATCAGCTTTTTCTTTGATGGATTGAGCTAGTTCTTTCCAGTGCTTTGGGTAGTCACTCATGATAACTATTAAAGCTAGATACTAGTATTTTACAGTTTCCCTTAAGAAAATTCACTCTTATGGGTTCTACAGTCACAATTCATACAACAAAAGTAATTACTTTTGCTGGCTTTGGGTTGAGTTTTTTAACCAATCCTCAATCAATTCATTGACAACATCCCCCATAGGTCTATCCTGCTGAGTACACGCCACTTTAAACCTCAGCTTTATCTCTTTGTCTATATACACACTCAACTCAGCTTTACCTTCGGGAATCTTTTTAGCCATCATTCCACCGTTATCTCGATTACTCGATAACTAGTATTCTCGCATTCCGTTGTTAAACCGCCGTTTTTACGAGATTGCGAGATTGCGCGGTAATTGTTAGGATAAAAATAAGGCGATGCTTACGGCTGGCTTACACCTACGCCTATCTGCCAAGAATCCGCGATAGCTGCGCCCCCTCAAGGCATCGCCCTAACCCTTACAGGTAAATTCATGATGACACAAGTTCAAAGTCTTATATCAGGTGCTGAAAGCAACCAAATCAGCTACGTCAAAGAACCCACTGCTGGCAGAGAACCATTGAAACATCTGTTGATTGGGACACGCACAGCCGTAATCAGCACAATCCATAATTTACAAGTTCTTGGCTATGCCGATGTTGGGGACTGGAGCCAACCCATGCCCACCGGCAATACTGGGGAAGTGATGAGCATTTTAAGTAGACAAATCTTGATTAAATAACTTGCCTAAAACGCTATTCTTTCAGCCCCGGTTTTCACTGGGGTTTTTTTATTGCTGCTTTCAGTATGATAGCGATCGCTCGCTTCCCTCTATATTTTCCCTTAAGAATATGAAAAATCATGATTGGATGCTAGGAATATTAATGTTAATGGTTGTGAGTGCAGGGTTAATTATTCCAATTACGTATAATTATGATTTATATAATCAAGACAAGCAATTTAAAAAGGAGGGATTAAGACCCTCCGAGTAAGTAGTATATCTGTATTCAATGTTTTAATTCAATCCTCTTTGTTGAGTCCGCCGTGTGAGTTTCCATAATGTCCAGCAAGAGATGATGATTCAAAAATCATACCTCCTGTTTTATGTTTACACTGGAGAATAAAATGTTTAATTTCATCCACAGAACAATGATGTTCAATCATGATTTTTACCTGTGGAACTATTCGGGCTGGTGTAGGTAAGCTGCGATTTTTCCATTCACCATTGACCTTAATTTCGTAGTAATAACCCCATCTCCAATGCAGATGGTTGAATTTATCCCTTTCCCCTTGAACCCTTGGATAAGTAACAATTGTTCCATCCTTGAGTTTCTTATTTTCAAGGTATGGGGCAAGGCTACCTGATGCTATTTTTTTCTTGGGGGAAACTTCCGGCTCAATTAATGGTTCAGCACTTCGACAAAGCTCAGTGACCAAGTTTTCCCTTAAGAATTGATCTATTAAATCTGGTGGTGCGATCGCTAACTGTTCAATCAAATCGTCATCTTGACCCCAGAAATAGCATTTTAAGTCAGCGTAGCTGTTGCCGTATTTAACAGAGAAGTATTCACCAGGACTTGCTTCTATAATTTCCCCTACCCTGCCATTGAGGATATATTCACCAGGTTTAAATTCAGGTTTAGGTGACAGTAAAGAAAGTTCAATATCCCATAGTCCGGGCATACCCCTAGCTGGTATTGGTTCTGGTAAAAACTGCACATTTTCCAACTTCCATGCATAGCGGTCAACTTCCCACAAACCACATCTTAATTCTGTCTCTGACTGCTGACTGATAAATTCCTCAGTCATTTTGATACAGTCGGTAAGGTCTGCGATCGCAACTATAGAACCAAAAGGCACATTTTCCCCTAAGAAATCTGGAGATAAATCTGCAAACGCACCTAACCAATAATATGTATCCTCTTGTTTTACAGCAGCGTGTATGGCAATTTTTCCCCGATAGTTGGTAGCTTTACCCCTTGTTTCATAATGCTTATATTTGCCTACCAGAGAAGCCCAAGGTTGATGTAGAGTAAGGGCTTTAATTTTAGTTGTCGTGGTTTGATTGTCGGTGTTTGTCGTGGTTGCTAAAACTTCCAACTCCTGCGAGTTCTGCAAGGTAACAGACTCGTTTAAGGACAATTTCTGCTTGTTGGGGTGTAACTGCTCTGCCGTAGAGATCAATGCAGTGCCGTCTATTTTTGATGTGGTGTCCCGTGCCGGGATAAGTGGGAGTTGCACTGATAGTATCTCTCCAGTGTCCGCTAATGGGTACTCCACCCAACCAATCGGGAACCCCATCATCCACCCTGCCACCATTGGGTGTAACTTGTCCCCCTGGTTGATGAATGGCCTCAATTTCTGCTCTAATCTGTTCGTTCCAGCAGGTCGGCAGTTTCCCGAACCTTTGGGGTAAGTCGTGGGGGTAGGCAATAACAAAAACTCGCTCTCGTTCGTGGGGTGCGCCAAGCTCCGACGCTGAAATGATTTCTGGATCTTCGTAACTGTATTCGACCATTCGGAGTCCCCCAAGAACTGCTCTAAGTCCGTTGTTAATAATTCCTCTGGGCTGTTCAACAACAACAAATTCAGGCTGTTCAACTGCGATCGCTCTGAGGGAGTAGAACCACATTTTTGATTCTGGGTGGTTGAGTCCTTCTCGCTTGCCGGCGTTACTTGTTCCCGTGCAGGGGAATGATACCCAGTGGATGTTATGCCGTTTGAATTGTCCTTGATAGGTTCTGATATCTGGGTGAATAGGGATTTTTGGGAATCTATAACTAAGCACTCGTTGGGCGCTGCTGTCGATTTCGATAAACTGGGTTGTTCTAATTCCAAGTTTGTCACCTGCAATGGTGGCTGCTCCTGTTCCGGCGTAACTGTCGAGCATGGTAAGCATGATTTTATTTCCCTTAATAACTGAAGCTTGTTAATTTCAGAGAATGAGTAAGCACATTTAATCCAGCCGTCCCAATCAATAGAAAAGCCAGTTTTACCAACGCTGCATACTTCACCGCTGCGCTGCTCTTTTTTAGAAAATATGCGTAGCCCTAGTCCATCGTAGATGTCGCTTACTTGCAGATTTTGATTTTCCCCTAAGAATTGCTCACCTCTCTCCTGCTCCCAAATATCCCTACTAGATAGCTGCTGAGAATCGTCAAAATCCTCATCATCACAGTTATGCAGCCATTCTTGATAAGCTTTATCGAACTCGCTAAAATCTGTATAGTTTTCGGCTTGTGGAACTGGTAAAAATGATAGATTAGCGATCGCAACCTTTTGTTTTTCGATTTCCCCTAAGAATAAAACCTCAGCTAATCCAGTGGTTTTGTAAAACTTATAAGCCTTAATCTTTTTCCCACTGGAATGTAAATACACTCCACCCTGTTTAAATTTATGGGGCTTGTTTTTATTAGCCCTTGCCACAGATAATTCTTGCTGATTTTCAGCTTCTACCTTGGCGCAATGTACATACCACCTGGGGCTTAAGTAAGCTTTTTTAATCTTACTGGTGATGACTTCTTGATTGTCTGTGGAGTTGCAATAAATTATCTCACCATCATAATGGTATTTATCATTACCATATTTCCAGTATTGTGGGTATGTATCCCACAGCCCACCATTATCTTTCCAATCATTGGGGATAATCACCTCATTCTTAAGGGAAAATAAATCATGACTAGAATCGCTACTAAAGCCATGATTTTTTAATTCAGGATGATTTATCAGCCACTCTTCCCAAGCCTTGTTGTAGGCTTCTGTAGATATGAAATTAGCGGGTTCTGGTGGTTCGTTGGATGAATCATAGAATAGTGTAGTTTGTCCACTTTTCTCAGTTTGGGTAATTTCAAAATCTAGGATAATTTCGTTTTCATTCTTAGGGGAAATTTCAGGAAACGCAGATCCATCATCCCAAGCTGGATCAGATTTTCCCAAGTAAACATCAGATTTAGGAGCTTTAGACTTAGTTTTAGCCATAATCAAACCTCACTTTCTAAATAAGCTTCTGTTTGTCTCATCCACTGATTATGAGAAATAGCCTGAATTTCTTGCTTGCGATGCTGTACTTCCCGGTTGTCATTTTCGGTTCGGTCAGTTGTCCCAGGCATTGCCATTTTTTTAGCTAATCCATGAAAATCAATCTGACGTTTTACAGTATTACGCCAATCTTTGCGACTCCAAAGATCAAGTTTTTGACAAATTGCTGGTAAGAAGCGAGTATCAAAATTTTCGAGGTGTATATTACCCCATTTTTCGTGAAATTTTTTACATGAAGGATTTTGACAAGCTACGTTTTTATCCTGTTGGTAGTTATAGTCAGGGATAATTATCTGTACTAAACGAAGTTGCACAAATCCACTATCCTGACAACAAAAACAGTTCCATTGAGGGTAAAAGATTTCTTTATCCTCGTTTTGTTTATGAGGATGTGAAGGTAATTTTTCAAATTTAGGAAAATCTTCAATCATCTTTCATCCCCCCAAATCAAATTGTTAGCATCAGCCCAAACGTAAAAATCACGCCGAAGCTTTTGATTGTCCATATCTTCAGCCTGAAATCCAGCAGGTCCTAACTGTCGTATCTTTTCAAGCCATTCTTCACGCTGTGGGTGGTTTTCCCACTTACAAGAGAGCGCGGCAGAAACTTTTCCTTGGGATTTTTCCCACTGACTGCGTAATTCTTCCCAATGTGTTTCTACCCATTTGCTGGTTAAAGTGGGTGGATTGGGCAGTTCAGAAGCTTTTTTCTTACCAAATTCTAAAAAACTCTCTCTCTGTTCATCTGAAAGAGAGTTTGTATAAGTCTTATAAGTCTTATAAGTATGAGAAGACTTGGAACGCTTGCCAGGAGAGCGTTTTGAGCGTTGATTTTCCGGTTTTTTGGAAACTTCTCCGTTTTCTTGGAGCGTTTTCCGAAAATTTGGAGCGTTTTCCGAAATTTCGGAATCACTTCCGGTTTCTTGGAAAGATTTCTGAATCTTCGGAATTCCCCGCAGGTTACGAAACTGAAAGCCTTTATCCTGAAAATCAAACAAATCAAACTTTTGAAACTTAGCGATCGCAGCGTAAAAGGTGCTTTTTTTGATTTCTACCTTTTCCATGACAGCTAAAGTGTTTGGTAAGTCTTTGTACTTATCTCCCCAAGGGTCTAAGGTAACTAAATAAGTCCAAAGTCTCCATTCAGCAGCAGTTAGGTTGGCTTTGTAGAGTTTTTCTAAAGTTTCGGCGGTTAAGGGGTAAAAATTATTGCTGCTCATCTTCTACCCTTTCAAGCGTAATTCTGTAATGCTGTTTGCTAGTCATGTAGCACCTTCCTTGAATAACTCCAAAGAAGGAACAGATTTTGTGGGATCTGTGTCATAATAAAAATAAGGTTGTTGGTGTGTAACTTTGGCAATTCTTAGTTGCACGCCACTTTTACAAAAGTGAATACTGCTGTAGTACTGTGGCAGAAACCCAAAGAATTTGCTATAAAGAAATGATAGCACATATTTCTATATCGCAATATGAATCATAGAGAAATTCTGGTAAATTCCCTTAAGAAAGCGATCGCCCAAGGTAAACCCGCATCACATATAGCGAAAGAAAGCGGTGTGCCTCCAAGTACAATCAGTAAATTAATGAAAGGTCAACAGGATGATTTGATTGCTGGCTTCTATTTCAGTATTCTTGACTGCTTGCCAGAGGAGATTAAGAATGATGCTTATTCTAGCTTAGGGATTCGCCAAATCAATCCTCAACAGATAACTAAATACTTAAACGGTAGAGATATTGCAGAGATAATTCCATTCTTAGGGGAAAGCGATAAAGAAGAGGTAGTAACAGCGATCGCTAAGTCTGGAGTTAGAGGTGTGTTTGACCCTAAACAGTTGCGGGGTGAGGATATTGCTAAATTAATCCCATTCTTAGGGGATAGAGATACAGGTGAAATACTGTCAGCGATCGCCAAAACTTTGCAAAATTCCAGACAAAAAATCAGTGTATAATTCAGTATACAACCCAGTAGTTTTACGGTATAGCGCCTTAACCCTATTATAAGATATTGATAACATATCTCAATAATGGAAGGTTTGTGATGCATTACCAGCTTTCACTTTCATTAAATCTTATGCTACTTGCTCCTATGAATACAAACGGCAACAATACAGATTTTCTCAATCTTCCAGATGCTGAAAAATTAAACTTAATTGAAGAGGTGATTCAAAAACTATCAGTTGATGATAAGGCCAAGCTGATTAAATCCTTGCTGGGTGGAGGACTGCAAATAGTGGCAGCACCCTCTCAAATAAATGCTGCTAATGTATTTAGTAATAATATTTACCAAGTATCACTGATGGATAAAGCAGAGATGGGGAGCATATTAGAAGCGATCGCTGATAAGTTGAAAAGTTCAAATTAATTCTTAAGGGAAGTGCGATTATTTTAGAGAATTTCTAGTAACTGCTTGGCTAATTCCTTGGGCGAATCTAAGCCGCGTAGAGTTTTGCGTTTTCCCTTAAGAATCAACTCAATCCGATCTTGTTTGGATTGCAGTAAAGTATCTATTGCATTATCAATTTCTCCTAACTGTATCCAGGTGGCAAATACAGAATTAGATTGTCCGAGTCTATGGCATCTATCTTCAGCCTGTTCACAGTCTCCAGGAGTCCATGCTCTGTCCAGTAAAATTACATTACTAGCAGCTGTTAAAGTTATTCCTACACCACCAGCCTTTATGGTGCCGATAAATACTTTTTGCGCTCCTGACTGAAACTTATCTACCAATAATTGACGCTCATCCCTGTGTGTACTACCAGTTAGAAAAACGCCCCCTAATTTATGGTGAAGTTCTTCAGCAGATTCTAGAAACTCTGTGAAAATCACTACCTGCTGCCCTTGATCTAATAATTCCTCTGCAATCTCTACAGCAGTATCTACTTTAAATTCACTACCAATTTTACGCAGGTAATTTAAAGTTACCAAAGCTTCTGCATCTTCGGAAACTTCCCCCGCCTTGGCGCGGGCTTTGTAACCATCTATAAGCGATCGCAATTTTGATTGATAATCCTTAACCGCTGCTGGTTCTAATTCAGTTTGTTTAAACAATCTAGTTTTGGCTGGCAACTCTGGTAAACATTCTTGTTTGGTGCGGCGTAAAATAATATCCTCAGTTTTTTTGCTCAGTTCGTCTAAGTGTGCAGCCCCGGTGTTATCCCAGATTGACTTTTTACCAACAGATTTATGATGAGCATTGCAGTAATGGCGCTCATACTCCCATTTATCTGATGCTAATGGGTGATTAACTGCAAATAGTAAGGGATAAAGGTTTATTGGTCTACCGTTTTTAATTGGTGTACCAGTTAGTAACCAAGTTGCTAAACAATTGCTATGGTGTCCCAACTCCAGCATTTTTTTAGTGCGCTGACTGTTGATGTTTTGTGCGTAGTGCGACTCATCACAAATCAGCACATAATTCTGTGTTTCCAATGGTTTGGGAATTTTAGCCCAGCTAAAACACTCAATACTTACCCCTATCTTCTCAGCTTCCCTCACCCAATTATCTAAGAGTGATACAGGTGCAACTACAAATACATGGCATTGCTGTGTACACTGCATAGCTTTAGCCGCTGCCAAAGCTGTGAGAGTTTTACCCAAACCCATGTGATCAGCAAGTATTCCACCATCATAAATACCGCCGCGACGGTGAGCGAGTAACCACTCTGCACCCTGTTTTTGATAATCACGCAGATACCAGCCATTAGTTAAAGGTGCATCTAAATTAGCAGCTTCTACTAATCTGACAATTTCGCTGGCTTTATCAAGCGCCTCAGCTTCCCTTGCTGCTTTTTCTTCAGCTAATCTCATTTCACATAATGCGATCGCACCCTTAAATTGTGCAGATATACAGAAGTCGTCAGTAACAAGCTTTTCATTAACTTCAATAGCTTTTTCTAGTGGGAAACGCCAAGATTTATCTTCACCTATAAACTTCCAGCCATCTATTGTTTTACAGTTTCTCTGAGATTTCCCAGTCTTATCATAAGGAGTGTACACAGCAATTTCATTACCTTTTACTTCTACTCTGTAATCAGGTACATACTTTTCACCAATGTCATTAATAGCTTGAGTTGTAGGTAAATTTTCAGGATATTGATCCTTGATTAGTTCCCAACTTGGTAAGGTTAAATTGCCTCTTTCCAACTGCTTGTTATACTTAGTAACCATTTTTAAAGCAGCTTGAGCATGAGCTTTAATAATCGGCTTTTTACCGTTAATTCTTTCTGCTAACCAATGCCCAAAACCAGTATCCGCACCATTGAAGCCTATACCGTCCTGAGCGTAAGCGCCATCACAGTTACCAGCTAAATATAAAATACAATTCTCAAGGAAATAATTTTTTGATGCGTTTTTCTTTCCCTCAATAATTAGCGGTAGCTCTAATTGTAGTTTAATTAAATCTTGTAAATTCCAATTGGGTAATACTTTAATAACAGAGTTTAAATCTATTTCTGATAATACTTGCTTTCCTGAATCAAGAGCGATCGCATAGTCTCTAATTTCCCCTAAGAATTTCTCAGGAACTCTTAGTGCAGATGTTGGTAAATTTTGCCATTTAGTTGCTTGCTTTGGCAAATGATCCGTCTTTGGATTTTTGTTGCTCATGTTCAACCTGGTCGGTTTTTTATTAATACAATTATATTTCAATGCCGTGTACACTGCAATAAACATTAATTAAATATCATCGAACGCAGTGAGCAGACCAGTTCCCCCACTCGGCGGGGTTAGGGGGGTGGGGAGGCGAAATGGGAGCGCTTACCGTAACTGTGTGCGTTGCGATAACTTTTGGGCGCGACCTCACTAGCGCGGATGAGTAATTTAGGACACTAACAGATCAATATAATTCCGCGCGAAACAAGAGCGTAGCAACCACTAGCGCCGGGAATCGTATTTAACACATTAATAAAACCATGCCTTGAAAGTGACCAATGACTGGTGAATAAAGACAAATTGAATCAAGAACTATAGCCCACCCACCCAAACCCAAAGCGGCTTCCAGAGGGTGCTGCCCAAAGCCCAACCCGACTACGCGAGAGAGGGCAAGAAGAAAATGAAAAAGCTGGGGAAACCCGGCTATTACGGCTTCTTCCCCTCCCTTATCGCGCAGTCGCCGGCACCCTCTTACAGCCGCTTTCCCTACAGTTCTAAAACCATTGGTCATTAGTCAGTTGTTGGTGTTTGTCGCGGTTCTGTTGTTTTGGCTGTGTCCCTTGCTGTGTCTGGCTTTGGGGTTGCTAATAGCGCGGTTTCGTGCTATACTAGTTACATAGTCTACCGGGTGGTGTCGTGGTTTCTTCCCTTTTTGCTGGTGTGGTTTCTGTCGGGTTTTCCGGCTCTCGTTCTCCCTCTGCGGCTGCTGCGGCTGCGCTGTCTGGGGTGCTGGCTTGTGTCCCTCGTCGTGGTTGTCGGGTTTCTGTGGGTTGCGCTCGTGGTGTCGATTCGGTGGTGCGTGGTGCGTTGGCTGGCTCTCAGTCCCTGTTGGTGTTTTCGGCGGTTTCTTCCCGGTTCGCTCGTGCGGGTGCTGTGGGTGCGCTGGCTCTACGGTCTGCGGCTTGTGTGCGTTCGGTTGCTCCTGGTTCGCGTGGTTTGCTGGTGGTTTTGCCGTCTGGGGCGTGTCCTTCTGGGGTGCGTCCTTCCCGGTCGTTCCGTGGTTGTGGGTCTGGTTCCTGGGGGTCTGCTGCCTTGGCTCTCGGTTTGGGGCGGCGTGTGGTGGTGTGGTTGCCTTCCTCCGTTTCTCCCCCGGTGTGGGCTGGCTTTGCTTGGTCGTCGGTTGGCGGTGGGTGGTGGTTGTGTGCGGCGGCCGTTCCGGTTTCTGCTCCGGTTCAGTTGGCGTTGTTTTAGTTGTTGTGGGGGTTGTTTCCCCCAATAAAAAACCCTCAGCGAGTGAGGGTGAAGTTATCAAACTATTAAAAAGCTAAATTTTCTAGCTCTGTCATCACCTGGCTAAATTTGTTTGCAGGAATTTCTTTTGTAGAAACTAAGTTAAACTTTGCGATCGCTTCCTTCACATCGTCCTCAGATAGTTGTAATTTTCTGGCAGTTGCCCACAGTAATTTTACTTGCTCCAGGTCTATTACTTGAGCAGCGGTAACTGGTAAAACTTTTTTAACTGGTTGGCTTTTTTTAATAGGTATTCCTCTGGCTCCCGCTGCTAGTTCGTCGTTTTCCTTACCAAATTTATAAGCCCTCAAATCTCCCTGCTTCCGCATGAGTTTATCTGTCAGCTTTTGATCATCCAAGTACGCCGCAACTCCGAAAGCTTCAGCAGCATTTTTAAAAGCATCTGCTATCGCTCTCTCTGTGGGCGTGCCTCTAGCCATATTTTTGCCCTCATTTGAGAGCAGTACAATGGGCGCGATCCCTGGAGCTTCACGAGAAACACCAGCGATGGTGATAGTACATCTTATGCAGCAATCATCACCCACATAAATCGGGTGGGAATACGAGCATGACCATTCTGGGTAAACATCATTGAGCCTATCTCTGATGTGCTGCCACGGCACAAATAGCCATCTTCCCCCGCCTCTCAATGTTCGCTCTTGGTGCTGCTCTGGCAAAAACGGTTTAGATAGCTCTGCAAGAATTTGTTTAAATTCCTCACGAGTGACTGTTAACATATTTTTCTAGTGGGAAATTCTGATATATGCGATAGCGTAAGCGCTGCTGCAAGCAGATCGCTCCTTATCCCTTAAGAATTGAAAGCGATCGCTAAGTTAATTAGCTAAAAATCGTAATCGTCTTTTTTCTGCAACCAGGAAAAATCCTCGTCTGGATCTATACCTTTTACTGGTTCTGATTCTTCCAGTTCTTTTATTCCCTCTGTAATTGCTTCTCCAAGAGAGTTGGCGCTTCTCTCGTTGTTATCCGCGCTAGTAGTCCACTCCATTTCGTTGCAGTCTATGTTCACTGAATACTTCCCAATTACGATCTCTATATCGCCTTTTCCAAGGTCTTTTTTGCTAAATGGCATTGCTTGCACCCCTAAATATTATGGTTGTCGTAAACGTCTTGGCAGTTGCTGAAAGCTTGATTGAGAAGATAGTCTGCGCTTAGGTCAGCGCCTTCTTCTACCTCTTCCAAAATTTCAGCTAATCCGTTCAGCACTTCAGCTAGTTTTTCCAGCAGTTCTTGAGACATAGTGTTATCCTTTGATTGGGTAGGTGAAATTAGGTTCAATTTGAGCTTGGTTTTTTAGCGTTCTTAATCCTTGGTCGGTTTTTGGTTCGCCCCTGCCCTCAATTATGGCTGTGGACTGCGGCCAGCTTTTACCAGATATATTCATATTCCGGATCTGGTTCAAACTGCCAGTCAGTCTCTAAGTTTTTATCTCTGCGCTCAGTCCAGCAATACTGGTACTGTTTATAGTTTTCTGCTCTCAAGTATTTCCACGCCGCGAATACGTGCTTGTCTGGTATCTGCCCCTCCACAACTGGGTGATCAATTAAGTACTGCTGTGCTTTTAAATCTTGCATGAAAGCTTTTTCTGTACCGCTGAAAGCATGGCAAGTACAATTAATTGCATGAGGCATTAAATTAAGCTCATAAAAATCCCCGGTGTTTCCTTTTGCAATCAACTCATGCCAGTTTGATCCAGGTTCTAGTTTATAGGGGTCAGCCTTTGCCCAACAGCGGTTTATAAGTGCATTTACATAATCAGCCTTTGACACAAATCTAGATATTCCTCTAATCTTCACTTTCTCACCGCGCTTAATAATAAATCCGGGAATATGAAGGTAAACTACTTTTTCATAAACATCAATAGTAATGATGTCAATTCCCATTTTAGTTTGTTCATCAGTCCAGCCAAGCTTTTTTAATATTTGCTTGGTATTTTCTAAGGAATAAATATGTCTTAAAGCATAATCTTCACCATTGTTTTCATGCAATAGCGACTGGTGAAATATAGAATAATTATAGTCGGTTTTAGTATGAGCTTTAGCAGAAAATCTTTTAGTAGTAGTCATTTGTTTTACCTGGTCGGTTATTTCTCTATAATAGCACGAATTCGTGCTATTGGCAATACTTTTAAGTAAATTCTTAAGGGAAATAAAAAAGCGATCGCTCTTAGTAGTTTAGATGCGATCGCTTGGGATTATTGATTAAAAGGGAATGTGAGTTTCCCCTGTTTGAGCGTTGTAATATTCACCATCCTCGGTTTCATAGCTGCCATCTTCATAGATGGTAACTCCAATTTTTTCCCAGTAACTGTTGTCTTTGGTTTCTTCCGTTTCTTGCTGTTGATCGTCGTCGCTCTGATCTTTTTTTTCTTCTGGATTTATCACTTTTTCAATCCTTTATCTTTACTCTTTCTGCTTCAACCCATCTTAGAAATAAGGAGCGATGTCTGCGGCGGGCGAAGCCATCGCGCTATACTTCATCAGGATTGATCGGTTTTAGATAGTAGCAATTCAGCCGCTTTATTAGCCAAACTTACAGCTTTGAAAAAATACTTTTTGTCATCTTTCAAGTGTGACAACCAATGATCAATGTAGCTTGCGTGATTTTCTATTTCTCCTGAATAATTAAACTCATTTAGGACAAAGGCCGCTGTTAGTTCTGCTATCAACTCCTCAAATGCGTAGGAGTTTGTACCAAAATTGCCTGTTAAATCTCTATTGAGTCTGCTTTCATGTCCTGTCCAGTGTCCTAGTTCATGAATCGCTGTAGCATAGTAGCCGGATAACTTTTTGAAGCTGGATAATTCAGGTAGGCGAATCTGATCAGTTGCGTGATGGTAAAAGGCGCTATCGCCTCCGTGCGAAATTACAGCGTTTTGAGAGTTAATAAAGTTTTCTAAAGTCAGATCGGGTGTGTGTTTCTCAGTTGATACTGATTGAGATTTAAAGAAGGTGCTAGTTTTGATTTCTGCTTTGGAATCATCTATACAAGCAACATTGAACACATTAAACCATTTAGCGGCTGATCTGTACTCCTTCAATGTTTCGCCGTCTTCGTTCTCTGACTCGACCGTATAACCTCCTCCCCATCGTATCCAAGTTGACTCTGATCCTTTTTTAACCGTCCAGTTGTTTTCCTTAGCTTGATTGAAGCTAATGAAATATGGCTGATCATAATCTTTTATCATGCAATCCACAGCACACAACAAGGGATTAATGCCTGTGTACTGATGACCTGTAACTAAGTTTTGGTAGCCTAAACTATTCCAAGGTTTAGCCCAGGGCTTAACGCCTACTTCTAGTAATTGACTAATGCGATCGCTGATAATTTGGAACTTATCAGACTTTTGGAATTTTTGCTTATTCACAGTAGTAAATTGTTTTTAGGGTGATAGCGATGCCTGCGGCGGGCGTTGGCGCAGCCTCTCGTAGAGAAGCCATCGCTATTCTTAAGGGATAGTTGCGATCGCGTAAGCGCTGACTTGTCAGTTCGCTCTAATATCAACTCTCAATAATTCCTCTGTTGTGTGCCTACTTTGGGTTTAATCCTTTCCCTGCCAGGTTTCCGCATGGTTGCTTTGTGGTGGCCTTCGCACTTTGCTGGAATTATGGAAAGCGATCGACAAGCGATGCCTGCGGCGGGCGGAGCCATCGCTAAAAGCTAATTAATTGGCGCGAGATTTGATATAGCTATCAACAAACTCAGTACTAATCTTGAAATCAATACAAGCCATTTTTAATCGGCGCTTAACATTGGTTCTAGCGTCGTTTAACCTTAAACTTTCTTCTTCCTCTGATTCTTCGATATCAAGTAAAGCGTTGATGCTCTTTGCAAGCTTTCTCAGGTAATCAAGATCAATCTCTTCCTTACCCGTGATCATCGTAAAAGCTGGATCGTTGGTTAAAAACATTGTTGTAAATTCCTGGTCGGTTTTTTACTTCACTTTTATATAATAGCGCGAATTCACGCTGTTGGCAAGATATATTACAAAATCTTTACAATTCATTAGCAAGAATACGCGCTATAGTAAATTATGCAGATATAGGAGATTAATATGAATATTAACGGCAATCCTGACATAACTAAATTCTCATTTAAGTGCAAGATTGCAGAGATACCAGCAGAGCAATATTCTATTAGGCTGGTTCCTGGAACTAAAGCAGCTTTGAAAAAAAAATTTGGCAAAGACTTTGGTGATAAAGTTCGGGAAGCGATTATGATGCTCTTAGAAGAATAACTTTATGCGATTGAGGAGTGGGTGGGCTTGCCCCACCCCGACGAATGAGCAATAGATCAACTCAAACGAAAGCGATCCGAGAGTTCCGCGAGCAGTGATATGTTATCAAAACAGTGATAATTGAGCGGGTGCTTGTAGCTCTTTTAGGTAGAAAAAGCATATACACCACCTGTCAAACTGAACTGGTGAAACTGAGTGGGGTTGCTTGTTGTCAAAGCTTATACAGTCCCCCTCAGTTAAATTAATTGATTCTAAAAATTTCTCGTCACCCCAAGAATATAAATTAAAAATTGCCTCACCTATTACATTTATGGATGCTGCACCCTTTGCATAAGCTGGTGAATCTGCGTGCTTTTTGATCTCTGTTCCTGCGGGGTAATGCAGAATAAGAGCTTGGTCAAATTTTGGAAGTAATCTTTCTCCTATCAGTTCCACCTGCTCAGATTTTAAAATTAGCCTTCTCTGTGGTGAAATTGGCTCGATTTTAGAGGGCTTACCTGATTTTGCAGATACTAGCTCTACTGTATTTCTTAAAGAAATCTCTCTTCTACCCTTTGCATATGTTGATGGCGAAATCTGCATTAGTGGATCAATTCTCTTTAGCCATGCCTTAGTTAGATCTAATTCTTGCTGGCTCAGTTTCCCTAAATTTTTTATGGTCATAGTAGTTAAAGAAATTTTTTATTGGGGGAAAACCCCCGTTGAGAACTAGAACAAGGCCAACTGCACTGGAGCCGGAGAGCCGCAAACCACCGGACAGCCCACCCACCCAGGGCAACCGGGAACTGGAGAAAGACCCCAGCCAGTGGGACAGGGGAGAGAGCCTAAAAAAACCAGGCAGGGAAGGCCAGAGCCGAGAGCAAAAGCCAGGGAAGCCCAGGAACCAGAGCCAGAGCCAGAAAAGCAGCGGGAGGAAGAAGCAGAGGGGAAAAGGCCAGCAGGGCAGGGAGAGGAAGGAAAAGCCACCCACAAACCGCCCGCAGTAGCCACCGCAGCCACCACCGCAACAGACCGCCTAGCAAAAGAGGAGCGGCCAGACCCAAAGGAAGAGGCCGCAAAAACTGAGGCAGTGGGAAAAGCAGCCCTGAAGAACTGATCGACCCCCTTGGCACAACCAACAAAAACCGCTGCCCCAGTAGGAACCGCAGAGGCCGCCACAGTGCAGCCGCCAGGAACCGCAGACCGAGAGCCGGAAAAACCGAAGGATGAAAACCTGGAAAAAACAGAAGCAACCACAGCACCACCTGAGAGACTACATACAGTATAGCACGAATTCGCGCTAATGGAAAGGAATCGCTAGGGTTTGTAGTATGGGTGTAGTATCTAGATTGCTATTGCTATTAGCATGAATTCGCGCTATAATAATAGCATGAAGGTTGGGATTGATGTGGATCTGACCAATTGCCGAGTGTGGGCGGTGATTGTAGCAGCGCGAAAAACCAGCCGGAGAGAATAAGCCTAAGAGCGAAAGGCCACCCACACCGCTGATTAGCTCTGAAGCTGTATTTTTTCTTGATTTTGCGAGCGAAGCGACGCGCAGTGACCGCTGGCACAGCCAGCAAAGCTAGAAAAACTGAACGCAAGCTAGGTAACTGAACCGTAGGCCTCGCGCCAACCCAGACCAACCCAGACTAACCCCAACTCAGTGGAGCGACACCCAAGATTTTAAACAATGCACAGGTTCTGCGGCTAGTATCCTTTGATGCTAACAGATAACCTCTCAACAAGCAGGTTCTGTGCTAAACTAGCAACTTTGTGGAGCGGAACGGCAGGCGCAACACTAAGCGAAGCACGCGAACGAGGGTAAGTACCTTTGTTTTTTGAGCTAATTTTACTAACCCGAAGTGAGCAAATCCGAGCGCAAGCGAGCAGTATCATTCTGCCGAACGCAGTGAGCAGTGACATAATAATAAATCCATTTCTTGAAAGCTTGAAAGCAAAGCCAGAAGCGCTTCGCGGGTATCTTTTTTATATTAGTTAAAATGCGCTTTTAACGCCGAACGCAGTGAGCCGACAAGTTCCCCCACTCGGCGGGGTTAGGGGGGTGGGGAGGCGAAATGGGAGCGCTTACGATAACTATGTGCGTGTAGATAACTTATGGGCGCGACCTCACTAGCGCGGACGGCTAATATTTGATACCAACAGATCAATATAATCCCGCGCGAAACAAGGGCGAAGCAACCACTAGCGCCGGGAATCGTATTTGTCAGAGCAATAAAACCATGCCTTAGTTTGTTAGATCAGGGTGTGGTTTGATGACTGAGAAGAGGTTTTGGAAAAGTTTCGCACCCGTGCATTATCCGTGCGATCGCTTTCATGTATGCCCCGCCTGGCGGTTCAAGCTCAATATTCAATCTCTAATTGTTTTCTATTGCAGTGTACACAGCATTATTCACTTGTTTCGTTTAGCCTTGCGGTAATTCCAAGGTGTTTGATGGTATCCATTCCACACACCTATTTTCTGCTGCTGTGCGATCGCTTCCCCATTCTTAAGGGAAATTTCGTTAGGGCAATTTTTAGAATACTGTGCATAGTGATAAGCCATTCCAGCTTTAACTAATTCTTCATTGAGAAACTTTTCCGTACCATCTGGATTAATTAAAAATATCTCGCCAATTTTCCTGTTATATCTATCTGTACCAACAATAGAAATCTGTACCATTTTCTTAAGGGAAAAAATAGAACGCAAATAATCACGAGATTCTTTACCTAGCGGTTGCGAAATCTCAGGAGCATCTATGCCACAAAAGCGAATATTTTCGGTAATTCCATCCTTTGTAACTTTGATAGTATCGCCATCATGAGCGCTTATTACTTCCCATTCTTCTGTTATGGCTGGCACTGAAAGCTTTGCTGAATAAGAATTGTACGCCGTACCAAATTTTTTATCAACATACAAATTAAATGGAATGTTCGTACCAAATTTTTTATTAGCATATAAATAAAATGCAATTCCCGTACCAATTACGCTAAAAGAAAGTAAGGTTACAACTATTTTTGAAATCTTCATAAAAGTGATTTACAAATGTATCTATATAGAATATTATAAAGTTTACTTGATACTTATCGTGATATGAAAAATAAACTAAAAAGGTTGTTTAGTTATAGCTTACTGGGTGCGATCGCTTCTTTAGGATTTATCCCCCAAGCTAATGCAATTCCTTACTCAGGAAACACAGTTTACAAAACGATTATTGATGGTGCAACGACCGTTTTCATCAGCGGAACACCAAATGGAACTACTTCTGTAGCACTAGGGTACATAGACAGATTTAGCTCTAGAGTTGCTGGAAACTGCGGAGAAATTAGGCTTACTGCTAGCACGGTAGGAACAACACCAACCATTCAGGTTGCAGGGACAACTGTCACTCTTTCTTCATTAAGTACTCAGCTTTTGCCAACTTGCACTGGAGGATCTTTTTCAGAAGCTAGGCCAGATAACTTTAAAACTCCTGCGGGAGATGTCGTTATCGTTGGACAAACTGCAAACAGTGCAGTACTTTTAAATATTCCTAGAGATACGACAAGGACGGTAAGAATCAATTCTTGCGGGTTTGGCACGCTTCGTAATTCTTCATCCTTTAGCATTCCGCCAACCTTTAGCGTTGACGCAATCGAAAGGGTTCTGGCTGATCTGCCAAATGCAGGAAACGCGCCAAGATGTACAAGCGGAGTTGGGTATGTTCCGGCAGCTTGGGCTCAAAACGGCGGCGGATCATAAGTATTGCAGTAGTGCCAGTCCTTTGCCAATTCCCAAAATTTCTATTAGGGTAATTGGCAATTCCTCCAACCACATCTCTACAGTTTTAGATTCTTCAGATCTAAAGTAATCATCTATTACTAAGTACGTTCCAGGTTTAATAAAGTTTTTTAATAAATGTGGCGCTGGGTGTCTAGCTAACATAGCACTTCTAGAAGGTGGTCCATCTACAATTATTAAGTCTGCGTCAAAAGGTTCAATTCCAGAAATGTTGTACCAGCTAACTAATATTTTATTACAAGCTTGCTGCTTTCTTGGGGTTAGTTTAACTTCTGTATAATCAGCAAGGTTTTTCTCAAGTAATTTTCTACAAGTATAATCATACCAATCTTGATTATCTTCTAAAGTAAGCGATCGCTCTATAACCCCTTTCTGCTGCATTTCCCCTAAGAAAATAGTGGAAAGTCCTGATCCACACTCAACAATTGATTTAATATTTTTCTCAATTATAAAACCTTCTAACCATTGTAATACATCCATTGGCAAAGCCCAATTTGTAAACTCGCTTGGATTAACTTTACTGTTTTCAACTATCATGACTATTTTAGTATCTGTAATTATTCCAGTTTATAACGACTCTAGACTATTATCAACATTAGATACACTTAAAAAACAATCATATTTTAACTGTCAAATAATTGTAGTAGATGATTGTTCTGACAAGGTTAATATTAAAAATATATGTGACAATTTCTTTGGTGTTAAGTACATCAAATCTAACGTTAATGTTGGTTCTTATGCTTGCAGAAATATAGGAACAAAAGCGGCTCTTGGAGATATATTAGCCTTTACAGATAGCGACTGTATTTTAGATAAAGATTGGATAAAATTAGGTGTTGATTTTATTAAAAAAAATAACTTATCAATTGTCGGTGGAAAAATTCAGATGATTGGATTTGAATTTAAAATAGATGAGTATCTAGATTCTTGTTTGCATTTGAGACAAGATATATGGGTTAGCAAGAGAAACTTTGCAGCTACAGGTAACGCCTTTATTAAAAAAGAAGTTTTTGAAGAGGTTGGATTGTTTGATGAGAAGCTGCGCTCTATGGGTGATTTTGAATTTGGTAATAGAGCATTTATTAAGGGATACAAGATAGGGTATGCAGAAGATGCGATCGCTTATCACCCTGCTAGAAGTTGGGATGATTTAATTGAAAAAGTTAGGCGTTGCAATTTAGGATTACTTCAAATAAGTAAACCATCTCTAAAGTATTATGCTGAAATTATAATTAATATCATTGAGTCTACGTCATTAATACTAAAAGATAAAAGCGTTCCTAATCAGTTGAGTAGAGTTAAGTTGTTAAAAATGTTTCTCTACCTTCAGTTATTAAAAATTCAGCAGGCTTTAAATTTCAGCATTTTTAACGCCGAGAACTAGTAGCTTTATTTCAAAGAGCGATCGCCTCATTTTCCCCCAAGAAGAATAAGTATCAGCCTTGGTTTTATCAAGCTGACTTTGCTTTGCTAGATATGCCTCAGTGTCGTTGTTACCTCTGATGTACCTAAGCTCGAATACTTTAAATTGATCAATAGCTCTAGCACCTACAACTTGAGATACTTGAAAATCAGTCCGCGCCTCATCAAATTTAACAAGAGCGATCGCTACTTTCTCTCTAGTAGTATCTGCTAATTGCGCTCTGCTCCGTTGAAGTTCAGCTACTTTTATTTGTAAGTCAGAAATAGCGATCGCATTCCGATTAGCTTCAGCATTTGCACCTTGAGAGCCTTGAAATAGTGGCACACCAATCACATTTAGCAACCCGTTCAATATTCCAGTTTTACCAGAAAATATCCCCAGTAAGTTATCTATTAATCCGTTTCCTTGCTGGGGTTGTCCTGGTGTGGGAGTGGGGCCAAGTAAGTATTGTAAAGCAGGGGTGAGAATAGATAACCTTACAGTTTTGGCATTACGCGCTTTCGCCTCATTTATTTTGTCATTAGCTTCTTGAATTCTGTTGTCTAATTCTTTTAGTAGAACTGAACCACCAACAGCTTTAGTTTGGAGTTGATCCAAACAGCTTGATGTCGTTTCTAAACAGGGTAAACCGCCCCGCATTATCCGCCACATATCATCATTGAATTGATCACTTAAAAGTTTATCAATATCCGGTCGATTAAAAGGGTTTTGCTCTGTTTTAGGTACTAATTTATCAGCTTCCTCTTCTGCCTGTTCAGGGTCTATATCATCGCCTTCTGTCGGCATTATCGGTGTCTTCCCAGAAGGCTTACTAGCAGGAGATTCAAGGGTTTGCTCCTCTTCTGGAAAATCATCTGTCGTAGTTGTCGGAGTTCCTTTACTGGGGTTTGGCGGGGTTAATGTCGGGCTTTGTCGTGGTTGTGGGTTTTGTCCCGCTGCTGTCTCTATTCTTAGGGGAAATATTAGAATCAATAGTAATAGAAGTTGTATATTTGCCGTCTTTCCCCGTCCACGGCTTAATTTTTCTAATGTAGCCATTTCTCGGACTTCTTACTATAGGAATATCTGCTAATTTATCATCAATTGCTGAAAGTGATATATCAAGTTGTGCAAGTTGATAATCTTTATTTCTTGCAGCTTCCTCGTACTGCAATCTTGATTTTTCATAATCCTGATTTGACTGGGTTATAGATTGCGATCGCTTCGATTCCTCTACACTGGCTTCGTACTCTTGAACCTGTCGCCTTGTACGTGCTGCTTCTAATCTAGATTTAGCTATATTTAATTCTGACTCTGCCAAAGTAATGTTAGTTTTTAGCTGTTCTAACTCCTGATTTTGAGCAATAGCAGCAGCGGACAGTTTAGCCTGTGCTTGTTCAACTTCTGATAGTGCTTGACTATGTTTTGATTGCAGTTGCCTTAACTTCGATTGTTCATGCTGCAAAATCTCTGATTGCATTTTCATATCATTCATAGCAGCAATCATCTGTTCCTGCTCATTGATATTCTGGGATGCGATCGCAAGTGATGCACCAGCCTTTTCAAATTCGGCGCGGCGCTCTGGGTTATCAGTTATTAGTATTGTAGAACGGCTATTTAGTACTGCTCTAGCTTGCTTTAGTTTTAACTCAGCTTGTGCAATATTAGCTAGTTCTTCGTTAAAGTTGGCTGGTGGAATTTCCCTTAATAATGGTGTGGGTAATGGCTGTGTAGGTGGAATTAAAGTTTTAGAGTTTAAGTTGTCAATCTGTAGCTGAATAGATTTTTTCTGACGCTGTAACCTTTGGCGTTCGGTAGAGTTATCAGAAATAATATCACCCTCTTTAATTTCATCCCCTAGTTTTACTTTAAGGAATGAAGGAGAATTAACAGATATAGACATCTTTAATGGTCTATTTTTTTGTAAAACTGAGTTAAGTTGCTCTGGTTCTTCATCATCCTCATTTGCTACCTGCTGGCTTACAGCTTGAGCTACTGCGGGGTTTTCCACAGCATCCTTATTTCCCTTAAGAATGAATAAGAATAGAGCGATCGCACCTATAACAGTAATATTTATTAATAATTGGTTATTCTTTATATCTTTCATAAAACGGTTTTATAGATGTTTTGATTCCATCACTCCCCATTCTAACTAATGCCTCTAGCGGTTGCAATTGTGCTACTAAATTAGCTGAAAATCTAAACCTATTAGAAACAGCCTTAACTTCTGTTTGATCCAGCATAAGTATAATTTTTGTAGAAGTATTAGCTATAACTTCTTTACTTAATTCACAATCTCTTTGAGAAGCTAAGATACAGCATAACCCGTATTTTCTACCATCTGCCAATATAATATTTAAAGTTTTACTGTTCTTAACTTCTTTAGCCTCATCAATAATAATAAACGTTCTGGGAATTTTATCTTCAATTTCACCAGCAATCCTATGAGAATCCATTAATTGTTTAATTATCGCTTCAGTTGCGATCGCACTTAACCCCGGCACTTTACCAAGTGCAGATAGATCAAATCTAATCAAGGGTAAATTTAGGCTGGGTTGAGGTTTATTAAAAATACCATATTCAAACATAGCAGCAAGCTTTAAAGCTAGTTTTGGTGATTCTTTACAACCATCCTCAATCCTTGACTCAATTTCGTCTCTAAGGTTTTGGAATGTTGGCGGTTTTCTGCTCCAGGTGCTTGGATCTTCCTGTGTTATTCCACAAGCTTTGTAATTTCCCACTAGAATGTCAATCATTAAGCCTTCTTGGTTCGCACCCATAACCAAGGCTTTACGTAAAATAGAGGCTACTGCGATCGCTTGCAGTGATGGACCACCACCTTTGGTATCTAAATCTATGGTGAGGGGATTAATCCCATAATTTGATTCCATATCAAGTGGGTAGCAAATTTCATCAGGTAGTTCCTGATCACCATGAAAATCAATTACTATGCAGTGTACACCCGATATAAATTCAGGTAGCTCAAAGGCTAGTGATTTTAACGTTTGAGTTTTACCACTTCCAGAAGTACCGATAATAGCTACATGACCATTAGGCAAAGTTGCAGGATTCCAAAAACACTTTTCCCCTAAGAATATGCCTGAGTGCGATCGCTCCTTTGGTAATTTGTTGTTACTATTTGGCTTGAGAGTAGCCTGTGGTAATGGTTTCATATTTGGTTAGTCGTAATAATTTTGATTTGAATTTGTCCGGTAGCATATTCATCCCCTAAGAATTTGCTCACAGCTTGTAATGGTGCAGCTTCTAAAGTAATGCTACTAGATGTAGCTTGAATGCTAGGGAATTGGTAAGGGTCACGGGGAATTGAAGATGTATCTAAGTCGTCAACTGATAGCTGGCCACTAATAAATACCGTCGAGCCGGCGCGTTTATATTTAGCGATCGCTCCTTCAATAGATTCATCATCTAAAAATATAGATTCAATTGTAGTAATAGCAGGTTTTCCAACATCTGCGGTAATTTCTTGAATAATAATCTGACTATCAGGATCAGTTGCAGCTTTATACAGTTTCCCTGTATTGGGTTCAGAAACTATAAAGCCGTTACCTTGACTTTGAATTATGTGAAACTGCCCATTAATTTGTGATCTGTCTCCAGCCCTTACACCTTTGATATTTGCAATGATTTTATGAGTTGCCCCAGATTCGTTGTAAATATGCTGTACACCAGAGCTAGATGCAATTAATCGGTTAAATTGGGTTAAAACTCCACCTCTAGAATTAATACTAAAACTGCTAAGAGCGATCGCAATCAGAATACAAAGTATGAAGTATTCAGCGTTGCTACCAGTTTTTAGGCGCAAATTTCTATTGCCTGGGCAGACACATCTAACTGGTGAAGGCCAGAACATTTCTACACCACCACGGGTAAAACAGTCGGCGAACCAGCCAAATGTATAACCAATTGTTAAAGCTGAAGCTAGGGGTAACAGTTTAGGCAGAAAAACTGATATTCCAAAGGATGCGATCGCAACGGCAGCGGTGGCAACTAATGAATGTGTACAGCTTCTATGCGGCATTGTTTCCTCAAAGTACCCAGATATCCAAGGGAACATTCGACCAGCCGGTGATGTTGAAATATCAATATCTGGAAGTAAGCCACCCATTGCACCAACGGCAATTATCACAGGATCAGCACTTCCTAAAAGCAAGCTGGCAGCAGTGCCACTAATTAAAAGGTGAGATATTCCCAGCATTATCTAATTCTCCTCTCTTCACTTTGATCATCAATCAAAGAGGGATATCCTAAAGCAAGATAGATTACGTTGAAAAAACTAGATATTTTTGTATCATTACGCAAATTTATACCACAAAATATTAAACATCTGGCAAGTACAGATACTAGAAAAACCATCAATATTAAGGGCATAACGCACAATATATAATATTCAGGAGTTTTTCTAATTTCTCTAATTTTTCTAATCATCTAATTCTCCTCTCTTCCTGGGGCAAGCTATAGAGCAAGCGGGAAAGCCCAAGGAATACAGCCGCAGCAATTCCACCAAATATATAGAGAGCTTGGTCATTTGTTCCAAGTCCAATAAATCGCATAATTACGAAGATTACGCCAATAACTAGAATTAATGGGGTGATATCAAAGTAGCGCCGATGATCTGCACCTTCAATATCTAAGCCTAAATATTCTTCCTCGATGGCACGAATCGCCAACATCGGATTACCCCCTGCCCGCTCCTGAAGTTTGGATAAATCAGCAGCTGATAAATCAATCATTCTCTCAGCCGCTGCGCTCCTCATTATTTCCCTGATTGCCTTTTCCGGTAATGGTTTCAGTTCAATTCTGGGGATATTGATAAAAATGTCAGAGCGTGGTGGATCGGTTGCTAAAACCAACATTGGCACACCCTTACGCCGTAGCTGCTTCAGCCAAATCCTAAACTTCATATCACAGCTTTGGGCATCGTCGAGAATTATAAAAGCTGTGTTTTCCCCTAAGAAGTCCGCGATCGCTCTTTTCAGTTTATCCACAGTTAAATTTTTTCCCTCTATATCCTGTGTGGGTAAATCAAACTGTTGAGTAATTTCTAAAAGCATTTGTTTAGGTGTAGTTGGTTCCACAAAGGCCACCATAAAACCATCATCAGTTAGCTTTTCAACTACTGACTGAGCCAGTACAGATTTACCACTGCCTTCTTCACCGACAATCAAAATTGCACCATTAGCTAATAGTGATGCTGTGGTGCGGTTTAATTCTGCTTGTCTATAAATGACAAAATCACCGGCTGTAACTTCTTCCTCAATTTCATTCTTAGGGGAAATCTTGGAAGGTTTGGGAATTAGTGAAATTATAGTGGGAAAAATTATTAAGGGATTAAAGCTACTAACCCGGATTTCTGCGGAACGCTTCGCTAATCCTCCAATAAATAATTTAAGAAACTTAATTATCCGATTCTTTCCATTGCTTGATCTATTAGCTTCTGCGGGTCGAAAATCGAACGATTGTAATTTGCCCGCGACTGCGTAAAATTTTCGGTAGCCTCCTGTACCTGTTCTTTTAAGTCATCAGGTAATTTATCAGGGTTCATATAAAAGTGAGTAGCGATCGCGCTATTCGCAATTAACATCCCTGCTGCACTTTCTGCACCGCCGCGAACTAAATTTGCCATGTCGTTATCGGGCATAAAAGCATCATTTATAGGCTGTGCGCGTACCTCAGTACCATTGTTTGTTCCAGCAACGGCTTGTGAATTTGGCTGTTGAACGACTAAAGCTTTTGATTCTTTCCAATCATTAATGTACTTGCTTAAATCTCGGTCGCTTCCTCTACCTGCGCGTTGGCGCACTAATTTTCTTGTAATGCTTGGGATATTTTTAGAATCTCTATATAGATTTTCACAAATTTCAAAAACAATTTCCTTTAATGGTCTTGTGTCTGTACCACTTTCTGTTTGTTCAAACTCACTGGTATTATTTTCTTTCAGCCCTTGTGCATCAATGTTTTCAGCTTCTTCTGAACCTAGTTGCTTAGACATTATTAATAAATCCTTAAGCTACATTAAAATTATGGTACGCTACTTTACGTAAAATTTGCTAGAGTACCTTCACTCAATATTATGTGAATTTTGCAAAACTTAGTTAAGAAATATTGAGGGAAATCTGGGAGAAAGCGATCGCATACCTGCAAAAGTTCTGAGCTTAATGCTGAAATTTTTTAATCAGGTGGCTGTAGAATTTCCCAAATTACAGGATCTTCAACCAAATTATCACTAACAGAAATAAACGTATCAAGGCTTTGTTTTATAAAATCTAAGCTTTCATCAAAAGAGCAGTTTAATTTTCTGCTTATGTTTTCAACACTTTCAACAAACTTATCTACTAATTCCATTGGGTAATCTCTCCCAGTTAAGTTTGAATCACAAGCATTGCAGTTGTTTGGTCGCAAGTCATTATAAAAGTGTTCTTGTCCGCACTCTGTACAAACCGTTAATATCTTGTTCATCATAAAACCTCATTAATATAAGCTTCCAAGTCAGCCCGCTTCATACGCCACGATTTTGGATTTTAACTCATTGTTTGCGAGCCGGAGAGTTTATGCAAAAAAAAACCCAGCCACAGGAACATACACCACCGACTGGAGACAGCCGGGATATCTGCAAATTGGGACACGATGTAAATAAATGTTGCAAAAGCTGCGGACAGATGCCTTTAACTGCAAAATAAAAGCCACCTACGCGGCGGCTGGCTCTGTGGCGATAGTCAGGGATCACTTCCTTAGCCCTGTTATGCCACTATTGGAAAACAATAACTGAAGCAAAATTCTCAACATTTATTATTGGTCAAACTTCCTTAAGCATTCCAATTACGAGACTCACTATCATCGGGCATCCAAAGTTTGCCATATTGTGAACGGCAATAACTGGGAGGATACATGATCCACGATGTATCACTATTAGTGTTAAAAATCGCCAATTTGCCATCCTCTCTTACGATCATTACTGTCAAATCACTAGCATTAGCTATAGCGCCATATTGACTAGGATTAAGGTAATGAAATGGGTTCGTGTTGGATCTTTGGATTATATCCGTAACCTGACCGTTCTCGATAGTCGTTCCTTTTTTTGCAAAAGCTTTATATACTTGAACACCAACCCCGACTGTTGCTCGAAGAGCTTTTGTCGCGGTATAAAGTTCCATCAAAGTACGCGCTTGCTTGATCGCATTTAACCCTGATGGTGCAGAAGACCCAAGGCTAGCAACAAGTATTGCAGCAGAAGCACCGATATCTGCATAGCTCCAATCTTTGTTTGCCGAAACGACAACCGCAATTGGCATTCCAGTAGCATTTGCAATATGGACGTGCCTTTGCGATATAGTGTCGAGTTGGTCATAGATTATTCCTGCCGGAGTAAACTTTTTCGCCATATCCAGCAACCCGTCACCCACTTTACCTTCAGCTATCTTTTTAAAAGGTGCTGAAATATAGTCTGTTGCATCGTCCCAAAAAGACATGATTGATTTCCTTTCTGCCAAAAAGCAGACTGTATAGTTAATACTTGTATTTGCTAATACTATCTTTAAGCTTTAGATTAAAAGTTTAGTTAAATTCAGGACTATTTAAATTCAGCTAAATTCAGGCAAACAAGGCATCACCGTGCCGATTCGGGAAATTTGTACGCTAAGAAAACCTCAAAAAATTGAAACCCTATACTATGAGGGCAACATGACCCAAGGCAAATTATTAGAGTTTTTAGAAGATATAGGGATATCAATATCAGCCAGATATTTATCGAACCTACTGTACTAACTTGCGTGAAAATGGTATAGAGACATTCAAATTTTGCATACTAAATTCAACTTTTTACGCGCTTCAGCTTCTCAAATTTGCTCATAAATAACCCTTTTTGGGGATGTTTTCATTTGAACAATCAAGTTCAGATAGAAGCTGAAACAGCGGTAAATTAAGAGTTTTAAGAATTAAGTTCACAAAACTTTATAACGTGTCCCAATTTGCCCGTATCCCGCCTGAAACCCTCTATCTCTATGGACAAGACTAACATTTTATTAGCAGCGACCATCAATCACTAGCTTACTGCATTGATTGCTTAATTACTGCATTACTGCATTTTTATTCTAGTTTTTGGAATGCTTCATCAAGTAAGAAACGGACAATTTCAGCCTTTTTGCGGCCTGTTTTAGCAGCCAGCATAGACAGCTTACGGTGCATAGACTCAGGTAAATCAACGGTCAGTCTAATAGTTGGTTCTTTAGAGGTAACTTGTAGTTGAGACATAATTGATGGTTTGCTCGGTTCTGCGGACGGGGGCATAGTTTCTATTCCGGTTGGTGTCGGTTCTGGTTGCTCGACAGTATCAACCTGTTCCGTTTCTTGTGGTGTACTGCCATAAACAAATTCACGAGCCAGGGCATCATCAAGGGGTTTACGCTTTTTGTTCATTTCAGCATCCCCACAATTTCTTTAAACAGTCGTTCATACTCTCGTTGTGATTCCGCTGCCGGACGGCCGGACAATCCCCAAATGGTTGTACCCTGACCAAAGGTATCGGCTATTGCTTGTTTTTGGTGAATCACCGTTTCTAGAACTGACACTTCTTTGATTTTTGATAGCAGTGCGATCGCTTCGTCTTTTAGCTTAGTTCCTTTAACAGCACGACTAATAAATACTGCTGCTGTTGGCGAACCCCCCCTAACAGATTGAGCTTGTTTAATTAAACGCACGGCATCACTGGCAGATTGCAAATCTAAACCAGTAGGTTGACAGGGAATAACCGCTAAATCAGTTCTGAATAATATCGCCCGACTTGCTTCCGATAAACCGGCTGGTCCATCCACAATTAAATAGTCACATTCAGCTGCTAACTCTGGGATTTGTTCTAAAAGTTCATCCGGTACGTTGAGCGTCGTAGTCGGAATTTCTGACTCCATCAACTTCAACCACACTGAGCTACTGCGCTGCGCGTCGGCATCTAACAACCTGACTTTATGACCCTTGCGTGATAACCAATAGGCTAAATGCACTGCTGAGGTGGATTTTGAGCATCCACCCTTCTGATTTATAAAAGCAATTATTGTCATACTGCATTGATTACTTAATTACTGCATTGATTACTGCATTAATTATATATTGAATATGGCGTTAAATCGCAATCTCCGATCTGACTCATCGTTGACGTGCTGATAAATTCTTAAGGGAAATCATGATACAAGCGATCGCTAACGCTGCTGCAAGCAGTTCGCCTCTTTACTCACCATGCCAGCTTCTCTAATTTCAATTTCCCTCAAGAAAAATCTGCGATAATCAACTGGTGGTTATTTGCATTCAAGATGGGCTGGACTGTGCCGAAACGGGAAATTTGTACGCTAAGAAAACCTCTAAAAGTTGAAGCCCTTAACTATC
Source organism: Anabaena cylindrica UHCC 0172 (assembly GCF_034931625.1). GTDB lineage: Bacteria > Cyanobacteriota > Cyanobacteriia > Cyanobacteriales > Nostocaceae > Anabaena > Anabaena cylindrica_A. The sequence goes on from NZ_JAYGGY010000092.1 coordinate 58,710, forward strand.
AATAGTTTCAGAAAGTGTCATCCGAATGAAATTTTTTGTATTTTCAGACCAATGGTCGTTAAAAAATTCCTTGAGAGTTGAACGCTAAAAATCTTTAATGGCAAGGAAGAGGGCGATTACTTTGATTTCTTAGCGTACAAAACTCCCAATTTGGCACAGTCTAGCCTAATTTCCCGTCTCAACGTAACATTAGAAATATAATCCAGCAGAAACATAGTCCGTACCACCTTACCCAACTCTTGAAAAGCTTGATAAAGACGATTTTTCCGACTGTAGCTCCCCAACTTACGTAACAGCGTCGAAGGCATCACCTTACCAGCCTTAATTGACAGCACCACCCGCATCATGTCATACCAGTGAGTCTGAATTAAACTCCAATTGACAACACCCTTAAACAGCGGCTCAATATGCTGATAGCTAACATCTGCACCAGGACGCACAAAACTAAGATCCTTCCAATTACGGATACGTGGCATCAACTTGATACCCAGAAGATAGGAAATAGCAAACACAGGTCTAGACTGACCTTGAGTATCTGCGTGCAACGTATCCGGCTGAATATCCGAGAGATTTTTCAACAACCCATCCAAAATATAAACCGCTTCCCAAACCCCACAAGTAATGAAGTGAGTAAACAAAGCAATGTATTTATCAGAAACATGATGATAGGCAATACCACCGTAACCACCATAACGGATATGATACTCACTGTGTAAATTATTCTCGTAGATCTCAAACTTACTGCCATCCGCAGCCGCCTTTTTCCCCGTCCCCCAACAATTCGGTAAAGTAAACCGATTATAAGCATTAATAATATCCCGAATTGCCGCTTCAATTTTGGCAGCACTAACATGGCGACGGTTAGTATAAGAAATCTCATGGGCAGTCACCATACCCCCCGAATGACGAGCCATTTGATTAGGTCCAAGATTGCAACCATAACCAAAAGTAGTAAAAATATAACGTTCCCCTGGTTCAGATATTTTGGCTTCACTTCCTGACATCAAACCAAAATGTCTAGTCCAATTTAACCAATGCTCAACATTGCATAATATGTCTAAAATACTCCGTTCCGGCATCAGCGCCCGGATTTTCGACTCCAATAAATCTACCTCTGGAGGTTGGGTAAGTGATGGTGGTTTCTTTAATACAGGGTCGCCATCCTTATTAATTGTAAATTGTTTATCGACAGCACAAATATTATCTACAACAGCAGCAACTTGTGTTAAACATAAGCGTAAATGTTCGATAAAATCCGTTGGATTAGCAGGAAAACCAATTAAGTCACAGTAATTGTTGCGGCTCGCAAACATAAACGCTCCGGCTTGCAAACAAGACAATTTTTGGCTCACATTAATTGCAAATAAGATTGCAGTTCGGCTCAAATTAAATGCAAATGGGCTTGCAATTATAAATATTGGCTCACATTAACTGCAACTAAACTCGCACCAGAAAACTGGTTACAGAACATTCTTTCCGTTGCGAGTCTTAAAAGAGAATTGAGGGTAAAATGGGCATTTCACCTCCCCAGTCCTATCAAATGATCAACTAAAACTCGCAACAGAAATTTTGGATTGACAAAATGCACCTGTTGGAGCGCATTGTCCCTAATTATTGCAGCTAATAACTTCTAGCTTATTTGCAATTAATGTGAGCCGGAGAGTAATGATTGCAAACTGGTTGCAAATAATCTGAGCCTAGTTGCAGATAATTTGAGCCGAACCAACATTTCAGTTGCAAATAATGTGAGCCGAAAAATGTCTTGTTTGCAAGCCAGAGCATTTATAATTGCGAGCCACAACACGTAATGCTGAATTTAACCAATCTGCTTGGCAACAAGCCAAACTCTACTTACTGCAAGCAGAAAGTGAAATTCAACAACTCCAAGAGCAAGACCGCTTGAATACTGCTCAAAAAGTTATTGACATTGAACGGCGATCGCAACTGAATGGAGAAATAGAATCACTCAATAACGATATTGCAGCTAAGTCTGTCGAGTTAGAAGCCGTAACTGAACAGCTATCAAGTTTGGCTGCTTGGCGTAGATATAGCGAAGCTGTCACCAGGGGCAAGATATGAGGTTAGAAATTATCAGGTTTCACTACATATTTACCACTACCCATCTGCGGAATGTGGGTTAAAACTCTAGCGTAGGGGCAGAGTGCGATTGTAATAGGCGGTTGAATCCAATCCGTTGCCATCCCGTTGGTTCGGATCAATGCTAGCTTCCAAGGCTTCAACCCGATTTTCTGGGTCAGGGTGAGTACTGAGGAACTCGGGGGGTGAGCCGCCTTGATCCCCTAGCTTCTGCATGAAGTCTGGCATCGCCGATTGGGCATAGCCAGCATCACCCATAATGTTCAGTCCCCGTTGGTCTGCATCATACTCATCCTCACGGCTGTTGGGACGCTCTCGGAGAAGTTCTATACCAATCTGGGCGATCTTACCAGGGTCGAGTCCGGCAGCCGTCGCAAGTCCCCGACGAACTGCATCCGCACGAATTTGTTGTAACAGATGCTTTCCGTCAATGTGGCCGATTTCATGACCGACAACACTGGCGAGTTGAGCCTCATTATCTGCAAACTTCATGAGACCCGTTGTTACATACACATACCCCCCCATTGTGGCAAAGGCATTGACCTGGTTATCGGCTATGACTTGAAAGGTATAGGTTAACTCGTTAGCCCGATCGCTATGGGGCACTAAACGTTTACCAATCTGTACGACATAATTCTGAATGTCAGGATTTCGGTAGAGCCTGAATTCACCACTCCTCAACAAATCCTGATTCATTTTTTGACCTATTTTCATCTCCTGTTCAGGAGACAGGCGGCTGGGCTGAACGGTCTCGGTGGTCTGATTGCCGTTGCGAATGCGATCGCGCACCCTGGGTTGGGAATGGGATACCTGGACTTGACTAAGCCAAAGGCTGATTGCGGTGAGAACCGCTAGGAGAAAGTATCCCAGCCGCTTTCGCAACACGGGAGACCGTCCAAGCATTTGACAACCGAGGCTGAGTTGAGATTTAAGCGTTGGAGACATGATGATTAAGATGATTTGAAGACACGATGATTGAGATGAGCTAGAAAAAAGGGGGAACCGTTTGCGTAGCCTGTACAAAGCACAAACCAACAATGGGTTAGAAGTCCCCCCCTTTAAAAAGGGCTGCCAGTTGTTACCAATCCAAATCCAGATCGGGCAGGCGATTCTTGAGGCTGTAGGGTTCATCAATGACTGGATCAGTAATGTTTAAGTCCTCGCGCCATTGACGCACTGTTTTATCCCAGCCATCTTCCCATCGCTGAGCAATTAGCGGTTGTTTCATTTGGATTGCCATCCCCATGCCTCTTGCTATTTGCTGCGTTATATCTGGAAGTTTTTCCGGTTGTTTCTTCAGCGCCATACCGATGCTGGCAACCTGAAGCATTACACCCATTGGATAACCAATTTGCACTGCTTGAGTAGAGAGCACACCCAACTCTCCACCTGTGGGGCCAAACCCCGTCACCAGGTGGACAAGATCGTGGGTTTTGCGAAGGCGCATAGTCAACCAGTCTTCATCCGTTTCGATCTCACGCTGGCGGAAGAAATTCGGGTCAAAGCCCAGTGCTTTCATCACCGTGGCATAAGTATGGCCAAGGGTGCCGGGAGACAATTGAGATAGGGCTTCGAGATCGATCGCTGGCCCAAGATAACGACTTTCCATCATGGCGAGCGCTTCAGGGATTGCCTTGACCCGATCGACACAGACTTTCATCTGATTGCTGCCCCGAAAGTTGTCTTCAATGTCAAATACGCTGTCAGTATTCTGCCCCATTGATTTGAGCAAATCTGTAACAGAATGTAGATTACGAACGGTACGGCTCAGTTCTTCAAATCGTTTAAACATTAGTTTCTCCTAGATTGTCGATTTGGTGATTGGTCAGAATGGTGAGGAAATGTTAATTTGGCATTGAGCCGAGATGTCTGCAAATTCGGAAATAGAGGCTGAAAACTCTTGTTATATATAGCTTTCAGATTTCTTGCTACCTCCAGTTTTACCCAAATACAGTCAAACTAAATTTAGTACACAGTTACTAATAAATCTGGTTTATACGTTCTCAAATACCAACATTTGGGTGAAAGTTGGTATAAGAAGCAAAGTAACATTGATTTTTTAGGGGTTCTGGGTAGGGTGTTGACTTTGTTAGTTTTTAGTAAATATGTACCATGTACTTTGTGTTTCATTAAAAGCCAAGCCGTTACGAGGTTTTAGCCATTGTGGAAACCGACAAAAAAGTGCATGAAGCACACCCCAAAAAAGCCACAGAGTCAACAGCCTAGGTTCTGGGTATGAAGAAAGAGACTATTCAATCATCGAAAGTTGGTAAAAGTCAAAATCAATGGGGTAAATTCCGCAAAAACAGATGCGATCACGCTTGTACTAACAGTCGCTAAAAACGAGATATATCAAGGAGTACAGCAATTATGTAGTCTTGATGCCACCTATTAGGCGACCATTTGAAGCTGCAATTTCTCTAATTACCAAAATCGGTGAAAGCTGGAAATGGCAAGGGTTTACAGCCGCTATTTCCGAATTTGCATGGATCTGATACTGTTGGCGAAAGTGTTACAAACACATAAACAAGAGCGTTACAACTAAAAGCTGCAACGGCAGATTGAAGGTTTGAGCTTACATAATACTTTCACGTACAAGTATGTATTACATTCGCCAACGGTATCTGGATCTCGGCTCAATGCCAATTTGGTGTGTTAGCAATGCCATCGGACAGGTCGGGAGATCGCGGTATTGCGACACTAATAAACCGAACAAAGAACTAATCAGCATCTGCTTGTTTTACCTGCCTTTGAGTCGTTGGCTGGATGCGACTCATGGAGATCGCAAAGACTAGGTTCATCGGAGTCAGCAACGCACTAAACCCAAGCATCGTCGCCTCAATATTTTGATTGACTACACTGCTCGTAGCAATTAACAAGCAAATTGCCACATTTCTCATGCTGGTACTGATTGCCAACACTTTACGATTTGCAAGTTCTGGTCCGCCCAGTTGCCAACCAACGAACCAGGACATCCCAATAAACGCCGCGATCGCCGCCAACCCATTCCATGAAAGTGCTTGAGTATCCAGAACTTTGAGTCTAGACGTGAGAACCGTCAATGTGATGAAGAAGACAATCGATAAAAACGAAGATAGCTTTTGCAATTTCGGGGCGATCGGCGGTAGCCAATGTTGAACGATCTGTCCTACCAGAAACGGGGGGATAATAAAGAACAACAGGCGACCGAGGAGTGACATGACAAATCCATCCGATGGGGCAATACTAGGAAAAACCAGATAAATCAGCGTCGGCGTAATAACGATGGATAGGATCGATAACAGAAAAATCAAACCCACGACATAGGCGAGATTGCCTTTGGCAACACGAGCAAAATGCAGCCCCAGCATTCCGCCGGGGGCAAATGCAACCATCAGAAAGCCCACAGAAATTTCGGGCGGCAGCCTGAATAACCAAATTAAAATCAGACCTAATATCGGCAGCAGAATGAAATTTACGAGCAGCGATCGCCCCATCAAGCTTGATTTCATGAGCGTCAGGATTTCCTGCTTCGATTCCTCTAGTGCTACGGACAGGAGAAATGTAAAAAGAAACAAGAAAACAACTATTTGGATAGAACTAGACAGAGGATCATCAATCATCGCTTTCTCCATTACCGCGCTCTAAGCGTGATTGTATTTAGCAAGAGTAGGGATTTCATTCTTCTCACCAGCACCAGAAATGGCATTCAATTCCGATTGAGAACTGGGAATTGAGATTATTGACCGTTCTTCCGATTACGGTTATTTTGCTCCCACTGCTGGTATTGAGCGGGTGTAAGAATCTCTCTCATTTCTGATTGCATAGTTTGCAAGATACCCTGCATAGACCTCTTTTGCCTAAAGGATAGATTGACAGACTGGGTGGCAGTTCTTAAATCCTTCCCTTCATCCAGAGCAGTATTGATTTGTTGTCGCTGTTCGGCACTGAGTTTTGCATTTATCTCAGCGATCGTGCGTTTACTCAATGACGCAATCTGTTGTTCTTGCTCCTTAGTGAGATCAATTCCTTTAAGAGCAGGAAATTGACTGGTGATGGAAGGCTTAGGAGCATTCCCCTGAGCGATAGTCGGTGGCACATTACTGATTAGCATTAACCCCGTTAAGGCAATCATTGCAATTCGCAACATAATTTTAGTGTATGGTTTAGTACATCTTTAGCTGAATTAGCTTAACAATCGAGGATAATAATAACTAGGGTATTTAGTCACCATCTATTGGGACAAAAGTCCCTTGACAATTCCCGATTCTGGTCAACTAATCTAATTATTTAGGTAAACTTTCATTGATGTTGAATGGTCATGATGACATCTAAACCCCCCAGAATTATCATTATCTTAGAATGGGTTTTGATTAGTTTCGTTTTAATTTCGCAGTTACTAGTGATAAATCGCCTTAAGGAAAGTATTGGGCTGATATTTATAGGTTTAGCCATCTTTAGTGGATTAGGAATGTGGCGATCGCCTAAAAAGATATTTAATTACGTTAACACTATTATCCAATCTTTCATTATTACTGCTTTAACTATTTGGGGGAAAATCTACAGCTATCAACTATTGTTTTTAGTGGTTGTAATTCGGAGTTGCCTAATTCTCAGGGGTGTTGAACAATTCGTAGTAAGTGGATGTGTATTTGTGAGTGCCTGTGCCATTCATTCCTATCGTCTTGCCAATCAACAACTACCATTACAATTAGCAGATAATCAACCTAAATTTATTTGGCTAAACCTTAACTTGTTGTTTGGCTTACTCATTTTTTCATTTCAATTACTAGTAGATAAAATTTTAGTTGAGGAGAAAAATAAACAGGAATTAGCGATCGCCAATCAAAGACTGCGGCATTATGCTTTGAGGGTAGAGGAACTAGCTAAAGTAAAAGAGCGAAATCGCATCGCTCGAGAAATTCATGATTCTTTGGGGCATTCCCTCACTGTCTTTAACCTTTATCTGGAAGCTGCCCTCAGATTATTACCCACCGATCAACAGGAGGCAGAAACCTTAATCAGAGAAGCAAAGCAAGTAGGCACAAAAGTATTAGCAGAAGTGCGGCAATCGGTTACAACTCTCCGAAGCGATCCCCTCGATGGCGTTTCTTTGTCGGAGGCTATCCATAATTTAACTACTGATTTTCATCGTAGCACTGGCGTTTTACCGCAAACAGAAATAATTTTACATACTCCGCCTCCACAGGTATTAGCTAATACAATTTTTCGTATTATTCAAGAGAGTTTGACCAACATTTGTAAGCACGCTGAGGCTGATAATGTTTCTATCAATTTAATCCAATCTACTGATATAATTAACCTCACGATCGCTGATAATGGCAAAGGCTTTGATCTGGCAAATAATACTACTGGATTTGGTTTACAAGGTATGAAAGAACGCATGATCGCGATCTCTGGAGAAATAGAAATTGTCACCGCCCCTCAAATGGGCTGCAAATTGCAGGCAAGGATTCCAATTCAATGAATATGATTAAATTAATTTTGGTGGACGATCAAGACTTGATTAGGAGGGGGTTAAAGGCTCTGTTAAAAACTGCCCCCGAAATTGAAGTGATTGGTGAAGCAGTCAACGGGGAAGACTGTCTAGCTCAACTAGAAAAATTAAATCCTGATTTGATATTAATGGATATTCGCATGGCGATTATGGACGGCATTGCGGCAACCAGAGAAATCCATTCGCAATTTCCTGATATTAAGGTACTTGTTTTGACTACCTTTGCAGATCGTGAGTACGTGCAAAAAGCACTCCAATCTGGTGCAGTTGGCTACTTGTTGAAAGATACACCCTTCGATGAACTCACTCAAGCAATTCGCCTTGCCCAAAAAGGTTATGTGCAGATTGCGCCGGGGCTAATGAATTATATTTTAGAAATTCCAACTGAGCCGAACATAAAGCAAGAATTGACTGGTTGGAATGAACTCACCCCCAGAGATCGGGAGATTGTCGAACTGGTGGCGCAGGGATTGAACAATCGAGAAATTGCCGAGGTTCTATTCCTATCCGAAAAAACCGTTAAAAATCGTTTAACCAATATTCTCAGTTGCTTGGGTCTGCGCGATCGCACTCAGTTAGCAATATCAATGCCTTACCCGGATTTCTCACGAGGGAGAAAAAAACATCTGGATTAGCCAGATTTAGGATAAATTAATTGATACATTGTTGAACTCCCCGCCGATTAAAAATATTTAGCAGTAAAAACCGAAGCAAAAAAGATATATAAAATACCTTTTAACCAAAATATATCTAAATGCGAAAAAAATAGTGATAAAAATTGACATGACAATTCGTTAGGTTAAGTTAATCAAAATAACCCCAAAAATAGTTATTTAAAATCAGAATTAGTTATTCTTATGGAACCAATTTTGTCATTAACAATTGACTTGGTAATCGAGATAAACGCTTATAAATCGTTGCAAAGATTTCCTTGTAAGGGCAAGCACTACTAATAACAATTAAAACTTGTCTTTTGCTAATTGTAATAACAGCCCCTAGCTTTAATATTTTTGTTCGTATAGTTCCAATCGTTGCATTTTTGAATTCTGTATTGACTAAACATTTCTCTCGCATGAAATTCATTAAAATGTAGGCAATGGCTGCAAACCATAAACGCAATTGATTTCCGGCAAATGTATGTGTACTTGTTCTATCACTTTGTAAATCTAATTTTTGTTCTTTCAGGCGGTTTTCCATATTACCCCGTGGACAGTATTTTTGAGTATAAAGTTGTCCTGGAGGAATTTTATTTATAGGGAGAGAAGTTACCACAAATCGAGTCTTGACTTCTTCATTGCTATAATCTACCTTGGCTACAACACGACGGCTACGACTCCAACTGTCTAAAGTTTGATAGTCCAGAGAACAATACCAAACTGAGTTATCAACAAATTCTGCTGCATCTTTTTTCAAATCCGGTGTTCCAGGAAATAAGCTGTCAAAAAACTCGACTATAGGTTGAATTTTTCTCGAATATTCTTGGGATGCACGATACTTTATTGATTGTGATAGTTGGAGTAACCGAGGGTTTTCCGGAATTCCTAACACATAATCAATATCCATCTGTGACTCACACCAAGCCATTATCTCTTCTCTGCTATAAGCACTGTCTCCGCGAATAATAATTTTCACATTTTTCCATCGTGAGCGTATTATTTTTATTACTCGTTGTAATTCTTCTAACCCCCATGCTGCTGGGTCTAAGTTGGATGGACGAAGTTTTGCTGCTAGTAAATGTTTCCCACAAAAAATATAAAGTGGAGCATAACAATATCCTCTGTAATAAGGATTAAAAAATGTTTCTTCTTGATGACCATGTACTAAATTATCGGTAACATCCAAATCTAAAGTTATCTGTCGTGGCGGCTTTCGATAAGATTCTAAAAATAGCTCAACTAGGAGTTTTTCTATGCCCAATGCATCATGTTCAATCCGGTGATACCGACTATTTTCTCTTGAATCTACGTTGTCTGGACAATGTTCGAGACGATTTAAGGTACTTTTTCCGGCCAAAGTAGTTAATTCTTGTTCTGAGTTAATTACGTTTCCTACCGCGAGTGCAAATATTGGGTCGTGACGTAGAGTTTCATGGTCATTTATGTCTTCATAACCCATGATTAAGCCATATATCCTTTGTGCAATTAAGTTATGAACTGGATGCAAAACTTTATCTGGGTTTCGGTAATCTTTGAAACATGCTGCAAATCGTGATGTTATTTTTCTCTTTCTGTCTAATTCCGCAATTAATGTTAATCCTGCATCTGATGTTACAGGCTTACCCTGGAAATTAACTACAACTGGATATGACTTTTCTTGTCCAAATATGGTATTGAGCCGAGATACGTGTAAGTGCGATTCGTTCTGGAGAAACCCATTTCTTGGGGGGATTCCAGGCTTTAGTAGAGTAACCCTAATGGGGCTGAGTCCGCACTTTAATCCTCTACTAATGACAACTTGATATCCATGTAAGTGAGGTTCACAAAGAACCAATTCTTACTGCCCTGGTGCGGGGTTAAAAGCACATAAACTACCAGTAATGGTAGCCCCTACAGAAGAGACTGACTATCAAATCTGTAAAGCGGGGATGAAAGCAGTTAATGGTGGTAATTGCTGAAAGCACCAACTGCAAGCAAGAGTTTATGGGGAGAGTAAACGAAGTGTCGTTGAGCCATCGTCAAATCTCACCAAGGGATATAAGCTTGTGTTTCGGACACACCTTGGGCTGGAAATAACCGACAAGGGGTTTGGACTGTTAGGATCTTGCAACCGAAGCAGCGTACCTCCTAGACCCCCGGTGGATAGACACCCTCTAAAGACTCAAAACAATGGATATCAGGAACGAAACAACCCAAATTATAGTTCCTATAGTGGTCGATATGTAGGTAAGCAGTCAAGCTAAAAGCTTTATTTGGGAGGGATGGGTTAAAAAGCAAAAGCCTAGACCGAAATAACGGTCAAAGCCTGAAAAGGGATGGAGTAATATCCGGGATAAGCAGACGTAACCCGCAATAGACATATCCGAAAACTGTCAAACTCCTACTATGAATACTTTTTGGAAAGCGATTGCTAACT
>NZ_JAYGGY010000093.1:0-66533 GCF_034931625.1 Anabaena cylindrica UHCC 0172
CAATTACCAATTACCAATTACCAATTACCAATTACCAATTACCAATTACCAATTATTTACCAAGAGTCAGTTCTTCCTTTTTTCCTAAGATACCTTGAGGCCGCCAAATCATTAGTACCATCAGAATTAGACCAATGAACATAACCCGAAAAGCGCCAATACGTTCTACATCTAAAGGGACGATTTTGGGTAAAAATTCCCGCGTCAGGGCATCATAAGCAAAATAAATCACTGCACCTAAGATTGTGCCGATATTATTTCCAGAACCGCCTAAAATCACCATAATCCAAGCATCAAAGGTGAGTTGGGGTTGGAAGTTATCAGGATAAATGGCGCTAAGTTGCCAAGCGAAGAAAGCACCGGCTACACCTGCGATCGCACCACCGAGCATTAAAGATTGGAGTTTATACCAAAAAACGTTTTTACCAAGTGCTTTGGGAATCTCCTCATCTTCACGGATAGCTTTGAGAATTCTACCCCAAGGCGATCGCACTAAAAACTCTAACCGCCAAAATACAAACGCCAATACCGACAACGCTAACAACATCAAACCCGCTTTGGGGTTGTAGTCATATAGTCCAATTACACCAGAAATGTAAATCGCTAATGTCAACACTCCTAATATCGTACCCACTCCCAAACGCGAAGCAAATTCTTGTTTACTGCTATTATTTTTAGCCACATTACCAGTCCGCGATATTCTGGCAGATTTTACCCAACGCCACAACGAAAAGAAAGTCACAATTGCCAAAAAAGTCAGCACACCAATCATCAGTAATCGCAAAAATAAATTTGGTGTTGCATCCAATGGTATAGTATAAGTCTGCACACCAAAAGCCCCAGATACCCAGGCATCACCTACCGGTAACTCCTGGTTATTTACCACCAAACGAATCAACTCCCCCGTGCCAATAGTGACAATAGACAAATAATCAGCCCGTAACCGCAAAGTTGCAAAACCAATTACCAAACCCAACAAAGCGGCAACAATCGCCCCCACTATAGCTGAAAATAGTAGAGGGACACCCTTTAAACTTAGCAAAACGGTGGTGTATGCTCCCAAGGTCATAAAAGCGATATGACCAAAGTTAATTAACCCCGTAAAGCCCCACTGCAAATTCAGTCCTAGTGCGAACAGTGCAAAGGTAGCCGTAGAAATAGCCAGAAAAATCAGATATTCAATCATAATTTAGTCATTGGTCATTGGTTGTTGGTCGTTATTTTGCCCCACCTCCCATTCCTTGATGCAGGTGGAATAGATTGTAGTGTACCTTGGGTATTGTCAAGATTAACTGGAAATATTGCTGTTTTTCGTTAGGGTGTATTTGAGCAATTAACATTATGAACTTACTACGAATTAGAACGCATCATCTCATTGAGCAATTAGCAGATGAAGATCTGCAAAATGCTTGGGAATTTCTCCAAGCCTTGCATTTTGATTGTTATATGCTTAAATCTATAGAACAGGTTAAGCCATCACAGCATCCGTGGGACATACTAACCCATGAAGAGGCCATACGACTATTGATGTTCCTCTAAGTCAAATTTGATGAAAGAGTCAATACAATCTGCCGGTTACATAAAATTTCTTTTGTAGCTTGCTTCCCTGAAAGGGTATTCTGACTCCTGACTCCTGTATTCTGTTTGATAAAAGTTAGCAAACAAAAATTTGGTGAGCAAGTGAATCTGGAAGTGCGCTATGCTAGGTCTTTTTTAGTAGACCTCAAAAGTTTAGAACCTGTAGCCTATGTACGGGTGTATGATTTTGTCTTTGTTGAGTGTGCTACTCAAAAATGGCAATTGCATGGACTCCCAGAATTGAGAAAGCTTGATGATAATGGAGTTTTTTATCGCTTCACTATAGATAGTTATCTTATAGGCATAGAAATTAGGGGTGAAATAGTCAAATTTTTGCGTGTCATCCCTATGCCAGATGTGTAGGGAAGAATTCAGGAGTCAGGAGTTCAGGAGTTCAGGAGTTCAGGAGTTCAGGAGTTCAGGAGTAAAACCCTTTTATAGCGAAATTTTTATCATTTTATTAATTAAACATTAACCAGCTATCCAAAATTATACGAATTACGAATTATTTTAATGTCCTGAGTAACTTAAGTAGGGCTTGCTGTTCACGGAGCATATAAACCAAAAACCTATCACTTGACTAGATTCAAGACTATCTTCTTCTTCCTTCTTCCTCCTGACTCCTGACTCCTGACTCCTGACTCCTGCCTCCTGACTCCTGACTCCTGATTCCTAGCCCTAAGTATGTTTGAAAATTTATCTGATTTTAGTTGGAATTTGAATTATAAACTGAGTCCCCTTTCCTTCAGCAGAAAAGCATTCTAGCAAGCCCTTGTGTTTTTCTGTGATGATTTTATAGCTAATTGAAAGTCCTAATCCAGTTCCTTTACCCACAGATTTAGTTGTGTAAAAAGGATCAAATACACGGTGTCTAACCGATTCGGGTATTCCCATTCCATTATCGGCAATGATAATTTTGATTCGATTTTGACTAGTCATTTTTGTAGAAATTGTAATGCAACTGGGTTCGTTTGCAACTTGTTGATTATGGCAATTACTATTTTTTTGTTCTATAGCATCAATAGCATTACTAATGATATTCATAAACACCTGATTCAATTGCCCAGCATAGCATTCTACCAAAGGTAAATTGCCATAATTTTTAATCAATTGAATTTTTGGACGTTCGGCTGTTGCTTTCATGCGGTTGTGTAGAATAGTAATGCTACTATCAATTCCTTCATGCAGATTTACATTCTTAACTTCGGATTCATCTAAGCGTGAGAAGTTGCGTAGAGAAAGAACAATTTCCCGAATCCGTTTAGTACCTATTAGCATAGATTGCAGAACTTTTGTAATATCTTCAGTCAAAAATTCTAGATCAATTGCTTCGATTTCTGTCTGAATTTCTAGTGATGGTTCGGGATAGTTTTGTTGATATAGATTTAGCAGACGTAATAAATCTTGGGTATATTCCTCAAGATGACTTAGATTACCGTGAATAAAGTTAACGGGATTGTTAATTTCGTGAGCTACACCTGCTACCATTTGCCCCAAACTAGACATTTTTTCGCTCTGAATCATTTGCAGTTGGGATTGTTGCAGTTCTATTAAAGCTTGCTCTAGTTGATTTGTCTTCTGTTTTAATGCTGCATCTGCTTGTTTGCGTTCAGTGATATCCCGCGAGATGCCTACAGTTTGAGTTACAGATCCTTCGGTATCAAAAATTGCGTTTTTAATGGTGCTAAAAGTATGAACTACTCCATCATAGCGAGTAATTTTCTCTTCTATAATGAGGGTTTCGCCTGTATTGAAAACATAAGCATCATCTTGAATATATTGCTGTGTATAATCGGGATTATTAAATGGAGCATCTATAATTACCTGGAGTTGTTCTAAGGTCATGCCGTAGTAATCACGAAAGGCTTTGTTAGCATAGACAATGTGTGATTCTGCACCTTTACAAAGCACAAAATCTGGCATAGAATCGAGGATTTGTTGATAGAGATTTTTTGTTTCTAGTAATTCTTTCTCTGCGTGTTTACGGGCTGTTATTTCCAGGCTAGTGCCAATAATCCGATAAATTTCACCTTGGGCATTTTTCAAAGGAGATAGTGTTGTCAAAAACCATTGTATTTCTTGTCCAAAGTGGACAGATTCTTCGTAGGAGATGGAAGTTTTTGCTTTGATACACTGTCGATAGTTCTGTTCAAAATCGATATTGCTGAATTCTCCAAATGCTTCAGCTAGAGTTTTTCCCTGGATTTGTTCAGTGGTTAAGCCGGTAATTTGTTCGATTAATGGATTGAAACTAAAGAGGCGAAATTCACCTGTTTCTGTAACATCTACGACAAAAATACCCACTTTTGTTTGTGTATAAATGCTTTGCAAAAAGTCTTCTCGTTGACGCAACTGTTCTTCTACCTGTTTGCGTTCTGTGACGTTCCGGCAAACAATGACACCCCCTTTAATTTCACCATTGTCATCTTTGATGGGTCTGCCACTAATATTTGTCCAGATTCCCTCCGGTGCTTGCTGATGTCGGCTAAACACTTCAACATTGTCAAAAATTTCGCCTTTTAAGCTGCGTACTAGGGGAATTTCTGCTGTTGGAAATGGGGTAATCTGATCTGGAAGAAAGAGTCCATAATGCTGTGACCATTCCTCTGGTTGGGTATCTGTAGCACCGCTACCATACATTTGTGCAGCCGCTGAGTTAAAGATGAGAAATTTTCCGTTTGTATCGGTGACGATAACTCCATCGCTCATGCTGTTGAGAATTAATTCTAGTAGATTGGTTGTGTCTGGGAGTTCTGTTTCAATAAGTTGATTTTCGCTGGCTGGGTTTTGATTTGACTCAGACTTTCGTAAATGTGCTAATTCCTGTTCTAATTGAGCGACTCGTTGCTGTAAGGTGGTTATTTCTTGTTTTAAAGCATTTACTTCATCTTTGGGCATTTCAGGAGTTTGAGAAAACTGAGTCATATCAAATCCAATAGCGTTTGCATGATTGAACAATCACTTTAGACACTGAGACCAATAATAAAAATTATAAGTCAGACATAAATAATGACGGTAAAATTCCCGTGATGCTGAAAAACTCAGTCTTTCCCTTGCCGACTGTAAACTGTATAAGACAAAGCAGGGATCGCCAGAACCATACATTAAACTGGAGTTTGACAACAATATAGTTGAGATTTCCCTCTTATGGATGCTAAGGCACTTTGGCAACGATACCAAGATTGGTTATATTACCACGAGGGATTAGGACTGTATCTAGATATTAGCCGGATGCGGTTCGATGATGCCTTTGTGAAATCGTTGCAGCCGAAGTTTGATAAAGCTTTTGCTGATATGGTAGAACTGGAAAAAGGTGCGATCGCAAATCCAGATGAAAACCGCATGGTAGGACATTACTGGTTGCGGAATCCAGATTTAGCACCGACACCAGAACTGACACAAGAAATAGTCCAAACCTTAGAACAAATCGAAGCTTTTGCAGACCAGATACACACTGGCGCGATTCATCCCCCCAACGAACGCAGTTTCACAGATATTATTTCCATCGGTATTGGTGGTTCAGCCTTGGGTCCCCAATTTGTCGCTGAAGCCCTTTCCCCTGATTCTCCCCCACTAAATATTCACTTTATCGACAATTCCGATCCTGCCGGAATCGATCGCACACTCACCCAACTAAAAGATCACCTTTCCAGCACTCTGGTATTGGTAATTTCCAAATCTGGGGGAACTCCTGAACCCCGCAACGGCATGATAGAGGTGAAAAAAGCCTATACTGCCCAAAATTTAGATTTTTCTAAATATGCGATCGCTGTTACCGGCATAGATAGCAACCTAGATAAAGTCGCAAAATCAGAAAATTGGTTAGCTCGATTCACCATGTATGATTGGGTGGGTGGACGTACCTCAGAAATGTCCGCTGTAGGGCTAGTACCTGCCGCATTACAGGGCATTGATGTCCGTGCCATGCTAGATGGGGCAAAAGAAATGGATGATGCCACCCGCGTCGCCGATCTCAAGAATAACCCAGCCGCTTTATTAGCGATCGCTTGGTATTTCTCAGGAAATGGCAAAGGTGAAAAAGATATGGTTGTCCTCCCTTACAAAGACAGCTTGTTGCTATTTAGCCGCTATTTGCAACAACTGGTAATGGAATCCTTGGGTAAAGAAAAAGACTTAGATGGCAAAACTGTACACCAAGGTATCGCCGTTTATGGTAACAAAGGTTCAACCGACCAACACGCCTATGTACAGCAATTGCGTGAAGGTGTACCCAATTTCTTTGCAACCTTTATTGAAGTTTTAGAAGATCGTCAAGGAAAATCCACAGAAGTTGATCCTGGTGTAACATCTGGTGATTATCTCTCTGGTTTCTTATTAGGAACACGTCAAGCACTGTATGAGAATCACCGCGATTCCATTACAGTCAGCATTCCTCAAGTTAATGCTCGCACAGTTGGCGCGTTAATTGCATTGTATGAACGGGCTGTAGGTTTATATGCCAGTTTAGTAAATATCAATGCTTATCACCAACCAGGTGTAGAAGCTGGTAAAAAAGCCGCCGCTGTCATTCTCGATTTACAAAAACGAGTTTTGGAAGTTTTGGCAAAAGAGAAGAAAGCACTTTCTATTACTGAAGTCGCTGATAAAGCCGGCGTTGGTGATGAAGTTGAAGCAATTTACAAAATTCTCCGTCATTTACACGCTAATAATCGCGGTGTAGTGTTAACTGGTGATTTAGCTAAACCAGGAAGTTTAACTGTTTCTCTCGGTTAATAATATTCCCTAATATTCCCTGCGTTCATTAGATCCTCGATTTCTTTAGGAAGTCGAGGATCTTGTTTTTTATATATACTAAAAACGGGTTAAAAGTGTCATTCTGAACGAAGTGAAGAATCTCCGAGATACTTCGCTGCACTACGTTACGCTCAGTATGACATAAGTCCAGATTTCACCAGTTGGTAGTATAATTTGGATGAACATATCTGGTGTAATCACCGCAGGTAAATTGAATAATGCGATCGCTTTTGTTTACAAAGATGCTTTTCAAAATAACGCCATTACCGCAGCGGGTGAACCGGAACCACCCCGCAGTCTGAGAATACCAATTATCAAAGTAGTACCTTGGGGTGGCAGTTGATCTAAATTCGTGAGATTTTCTAAAACAATCCGTGATTTTGCTAAGACCAGACGATTAATAGTAAAATTAGTATCCTGCCCTGAATCTACGCCGTGTGTATCAATTCCCACACCAGCAATTTGCCTTTCAGTGATTAAAAACTCCGTTGCATCACTCCCAAACCCTGGAAAGTGCATATTTCCTGAGGCATCTTGATTCAAAAATGCGTTTTTATTCAGCCATTTAGCTTGCCAGCCTGTATACAGTAGCACGATATTATCCGCACCAATAGTTCCAAATTCTGCTTCCCAAGTCAGGATATCTGCAATAGTTAGGAGATAGTCAGGATTAATTGTGGCTTGTTTACAAATATCTATCACCACCGCAGGTGCTACTAACGACTGGGCAGAATATTGGTCAACGCCAATACCATTTCCGTGAAAACTACTAGGGGCATTGATATGAGTAGCACTATGTTCCCCTAAGGAAAAACGCCGTAAATAATAGCCATCATCTTGCAATTCTGCAACAGTAGTAAATGTCACAACCGGATCACCAGGCCATTGCGGTATACCTGTGTCAATCAAATGACTCAGGTGGATAACACGGGAATAGGAGATACAGCTTGGCTTCTGGGGGTGTATGGTAGCATTCCTCTATATATTGCAGCTAAATTTTAGCATAAAGAATCCCCCAATTCCTGTACATTCAAGGTCAGTTGGGGGTTTCCAATGTTGCAGCAAAGAGTGATATTAATACAAGTGAACAGCTAAAAAGTTAATTTTTGATAAACAAGAGATTAAGCCCAGGTAAAAAAGCATTATTGAAAAACAAATCTTACTCTCTGCGAGAGAACAATTCAGACATCTTCAATCATGGAGAAATTTTCAAAATTCCTTTTTACCCAATCCATACCGATTTCGTTATCTAATTTTATATGTTGAGGAATATTTGGATATAGTTTACCCAAAATATCAACATCTTGCTCAACTATTACTTCTGCTAATCGGACAAAGTTATTTTTAATTAAATTAGCAATGGGATGTTTAGCCTGACTATAAACTAAAACATAGGTGCGTGTCTGTGTTTCTGATTCGGGAATGAAAAAATGAATTTGTTTAACACTAGCCACAGGACTTTCGCCATGTACGACTAGAAAACAAGGAAAGAAATTTTCTAAATGGGCATTAATTATGTTAGGAATAGCTATCAATGCGGGATTTTTGATTAAGTCATTAAATTTAGTCTGTTTTCTAATTAAATCAAAGTAAGCATGGGAGTGATATTCATTGTCAATAAATTCTTTAAATTCTACTTTGTCGATTTCAAATAATGGTCGATGTGTACCATTTTGATGATCGTAGTCGTGCATATTTAGCAGCATTGTCAATAAATCAGTTTTGACGCTGAAGTTTTTTGTATGCCCAATAAATTCATATTCTTCAGCAAAGTCTTTTAAAATTGTGGGGATAGAAATTTTTGGTTCATATCCACCATAAGTCCAAATAAAATCACCTTGAATAATTAACTCTAATGGTTGAAGTAAGGATTTTGTTTGTTTATTACTATTTGGTAAAACTGTACAACCATTGCTGTCAAATTCTAAAGCATGAAACGGACAAACTACTGTGCTACTACCATCTGCTTTTGTTACGCACCAACCTTCGGAAAGCATTGCACCTAAATGGGGACAGGCGTTAGGTAAGCAATTAATTTTACTTGCTTTATCTTGCCAAAGTACGTAATCTTTTCCATAAAGAGAGATTTTAAATGGCTGATTTGGTTTCAGCATGGAGCGATGAGCTAATAACCAAGGTGCGCCTTGTAACATGGTCATAAAAGCCTCTTATTTAATTAACTAATTTTTTAATTAGTTTAATGTATGCGTAAGATTGCTGTCAACCATGATTTATGTTGTTATGTATTTAATACCAATTTTATGTGAGGTTGCACATAATTCTGAAATCCATTGATTGATCTGTCTTTATCCGCGTTTATCTGCGTACATCCGCGTTAAATTATTCTATGCAGCTTCATATTAATCTGCTATAAGGTGCGTCAGATGTCGAAAATCTGTTGATTATTGCTGAATTATCGAGTCTGACGCACCCTACACAACTATTGTTACTATGTACAAGCAAAGTACGGATTGTAATAGTGTGGTTAAGTTGGTGAGGAATCAGGGAGGTGCTAAATCGGTGCGGGATGCGGAGGTGACACAACAGCAAATTCTGGATGCAGCGGAGATAGAGTTTGCTAGGGATGGGTTAAAGGGGGCGCGGTTGAGTGCGATCGCACATCGTGCGAAAATTACAACAGCAATGATTCATTATTACTTTGAGAATAAAGAAGGTTTGTATAAGGCTGTTTTACAGCGTCCGATTAATGAGTTAGAGTCAATGGTCGGTCAAATAAACCTTGACCATTTACATCCAGAAGCAGCACTAGAACAAATTATCCGCAGTGCGATCGCTTACGAAGCCGCTTATCCCCATCGGCAAATGCTGTGGTTTCAAGAAGCGAGTCAAAATCAAGGTTTGTATTTTAAGCAAGTTAACCCTGGGAGTTTGTACACACCACTACTGCAAGTTTTAGAACAGGGAATCAAGGAAGAGTGTTTCCGTCCTGTAGATCCATTTTTAACCTTGACGCACATTATTAGCGTCTGTATTTTCTATTTTACTGTCCAGGAAAACTGGAAACATTTAACACCAGAGATAGATCGTCTGAGTCCAGAAATGATAGAAAAACACACAGAAAGTGCGATCGCTTTAATTTTAGGTGGTTTAGTGGTTAAGTAGGGGACTGTCAGAATCAGGATGTCCAGGATTAAAGGATGAACAGGATGAAAACTGGGATTTTATCAATGGAAAATTGATAGATAGAGGAAGGAAATTTTTAAGAAATTATAAGTAAGGTTGAAAATCCAGGTCAGATAAGTTACACTAACAGAAGTGGTAAAAGTTTTTCGACACCACTCGCCTGAACCTTCAAAACTGCATGATTTCGTTGACTGGTGTCGATTGCTTACGGGATAAGCGTTTTCAGTTCCACAATACCTTACTTATTGATAATTTTTTGGCAATTATTGAGAATAAAAAAAGTGATGTCGAAATGTGGGTCTAATGACTCCTAGCCCTAACGGAAAGACTTTTATGTCTAACGGCACGCTACGCGAACAGCAAGCCCTATATAAAATCCCTGTTTTCATCCTGTAAATCCTGAAATCCTGGACATCCTGATTCAGACAGTTTCCCTAACTAGCAACTTACCTCCTACCCCTGCTGTCTCTCTCTGTCAACTGTCAACTGTCACCTGTTACTCGTTGCATCAAAAGTGGAGTTTTACCTTTTTTGTGCTATAACCCACACAGAAAATGAACTCAGGCAGAAACGACTCTATGGAACCAGATAAACTGGCCAGGTTTAAAGAGTACGGTGAATTTATCCTTCGTAAAATCGACTCTGTACCCCAACGTCCTTCCCAACAAGAAGATTGGATTCCTACTAGCCTCGATGATTGTCTCATGGGTCTGCGAGAGGCTGCACAGAAGACTGTAGAACTGGCTGCTTCACCCGTAAAAATCGGCATAATGGGTGAATTCAGTAGCGGTAAAAGTTTGCTGCTGGGTAGTTTAATCGGTTATGCAGACGCTTTACCAGTCAGCGAAAACCCGACAACTGGAAACGTCACCGCTATTCATATTAAACCCCAAGATGGTTTTAACACAACTCAAGTTAGTGAATATACTGTAGAATATTTATCTAATGAAGGGGTGAATGAATGCCTACACTTCATGTTAAGCGAGGCAAATCGACGCGCTACAGCAGCCGGACTCCCACCGTTACAAGTTTCTAAAATCAAGACAGGGAAAGATATTTCTGGTTGGTGCGAAGAAGCTTGGAAGAGTTCAACTAATTTAGAATTACGCTATCTGTTGAGGGAATTAGTATTATTTTTGCGGGCTTATCAAGCCTATGGTGAGGCATTATGTGGTAGCCATTATCACATTGATGCAGTTACAGCCCATGAAGGGTTACAACTCACAGAAATGCCAATGGCTATCCAAACTCTCAAATTTGAGGATATACCATCAGCACACGTTCGCTTACCCAGTGCGCCCCAACGGTTACAAACGCAATTATTACAAAATAGCTTTCCCTTAATTCGGCGTGTTGATATTGAAGTAAAAATATCACGGGAAATTTGGGATGTCAGTGGGGCTGAAGAGTTTGTACTATTAGATTTTCCCGGTTTGGGTGCAGCTAACTCCGGTGCTAGGGACACCTTTTTATCTCTGCGAGAACTGGCACAGGTGCAGACAATCCTAGTATTGCTCAATGGTAAATCACCGGGGAGCGATCGCGCCAACAAAATTTTTACCATGATGCAGCAGCAACGACCAGGACAAGATTTAAAAGACTTAATTCTCGTCGGTGTCGGTCGCTTTGACCAATTACCTTTAGACAGTGAAGGTGGCGAAAGAATACTCGATTTTTTAATCGAAGATCACCCCAATTCACAACCTTTACACACAGATATAGTATTCCAAAAACTGAAAGTTTTACAAACCATTATTGATGGTGCAGATGCATTTACCACCCAAAAAGACCGCATCATTTTATTATCACCACTATTAGGTTTAGCTGAATTAGCAAAACGTTCAACCACAGTTAAAGCAGGTTCAGACGAATTTCTCGCTAATTTAGATTATCCAGACTACTTAGATCGTTCTAAACGACTACAACAAAAATGGGGTAAATTAAGCGAACGGTTATTAACAACAGAACCTCGTAATCCACTAGGTAGACAGTTAAGTTATTTCGCCCAAGATGGAGGTATTAGTAAACTGCGAGAATTGATTCAAAATCATGTTACTACTCATGGTTTAAAGCAATTATATGAAGATACTCGCAGGGCTGCTGATCTTGTCCGCCAACAACAAGAACAACTCAAAGATATCATCGCCGAAATTCACGAACAAGGCATACCCACAGAAGATAGTCCAGCTTTAGTTGAATTGCGTTTAGGAATTGAAAGCTTAGATAAAACCTACAGAAGCTTTCACAAAGATTTAGGAAAAGAACCACTCAAAGATCGGCGAGGAATTGTTGTTAGCGATGTCATCAAAGACGAACTAACTTTTAGAATCTTGAATTGGAGTCAATGGACTTTATTATTTAATAAAGCTCATCATGGCACAATTGCCTTAGCAGAATCAAAAGGTGCAGCCGGAAAATTATTTGACAGAGGAAATAGAGTTAATAATTCCTTACCTACCAAGAGTGATGACTTTTATCCAGAATTTGAAAAAACAGTTAAAGAACTAGAAAACTTTGCCCGCGAAAGAATCCGTCAAGCAGTAGTAGACCTGTTGAATAAATTAGCTCATCAATTAGTCCTAGAAAGAGAAAAATTACAATCAATTATCAACCCAGAAATGGAACAAATAATTGAAGAAAAATTTGGATTAGAAGCAGCCGATTTATTTTACAAACTCCTCTTAGGATGTGATCCCAATCAATGGAAAGAAGCTATTATCGTAGAAATCAGCAATCAAGATAAAGCCATATCTCCAGAAACTATCTTTCCCCTAGCGCGACAGGATGAAAAACACAACATTGGGCAAATATTTGATTGGTCCCCAGAGAAAAACCAAAACCCATCTCGTTCTGCTAATCATCAACTTTTTGTCCTGCGTCTGCGAGATGAAATTACCGCTAGTGCCAGTCTTCATCTTGTACAGTATGTCAGCGAAGTGAATCAACAAGTTAATTCAGAATTAGAAGGCATCTTAGACCAAATTATTCCTAGTTTACAAAACCTATCTAAAAAAGAAGAACTCCTCAGATATATAGCCGCCGGAGACTCACCCCCAGAATTAGCAATTCCCACCTGGTTACAGATTCTCGCTGATATTGCCACAATTAATGAAAATGTAGCCTATGAATATCTGTAAAACTTTATGGCATGGGATTAATTACCAATTACCTATCTTCTTCTCCTTCTTCTTCTCCTTCTTCCTTCTTCCCTTCGCGTCCTATACCTACGGTACACTTCGTGAACGCGGTTCATTTAACCCGTATTTTTCGGCAGCAAAGGAGTACCAATCACCAATCACCAATTACCAATCACCAATTACCAATTACCAATTACCAATTACCAATCACCAATTACCAATTACCAATCACCAATTACCAATTACCAATCACTAATTAATTATGCCTGTGGAAATTAGCCTTCCACCTCGTTTTCAACTACGAATCAAAGAAAATCAAAAATTGGATTTACCTGCCATTCAAATTATCGCTACCAACAGCAATATTCCTCATATTTCTAGCATTACCTGTACCGTTAGAGGAAGTCCCACAGAATTAGCAGAACAAATCCAAAAAACCTACAAACACTTTGATTCTGCCACACCACAAAAAATCTCTAACTTATGTCAACTAGGTCAATATTCTTATGTGTTAGAGAAACCTCTAACCCAAACAGTAAACTGTACCTTACAGGTTATTGTTGAATATTTTGATTCTGATACTACAGGAAACCCTATATTATCCATACGCAAAAATATAAGTGCTTCCTGTAACCTTTGGTTTTCTCCAGATTTTGAAACAACAGTAACAGATAAACCCATGAACCCTCTTGAATTAGACACATATTTAAATAAATTGAGTCAACAATTAAGTGAAAAACTCAATGAGAAATCACAAAAAAGATTTCCCGGCTGGTTCGCTTTAGACTTTGGTACTTCTAACTCCACAGTTACACTGTTTGACCCTATTGAAGTACCAATTGCAGAAATTTTACCCAGAGAACAAGAATTAAGATTACGCCAACGTTTAACAGAGTGGTTAAATTCTCCCGCTGCTTCTGCTTTACCTGATATCGGTGCGAGTGAATGGGAAAAATTTATTTCTAATATTAGTAAAAACTTGGAAATTGAACCAGAACAATTAAGCGAAATTTTTGAAGGTGATAATAAGGAACTCTTTTTAGAAGCCATTCGCCAAATTGAATTATGTTTAGGAAATAGTGATAGATTCCGCCGTGCTGTTAGCAAAAAACTTTATCAGATATATCATGAAGTTTTCCGCGTCCCAACATTAGAATCACAAAATTTGATTCCTGTAGTCTTAGATATAGACAGAAGAGATACAGAAATTCCCAGCGAAATGGAAATATCGCAAATAGAACCCTTAAAATTGCAAATGGGTAGGGAAGCAAGAGACAATAGAAAAAAAGCCATAGCCCAAGGTACAATTAGTTCCGTTAAAGACATTATCAGTAGATTTCACCACTCACCTAAACGCTACTTTGGTCAAAATCGAACTTTCCCAGTTATCTTAAATGGTGAAGAACAAAATATCCAAGTTAACCAATTAATTCAAGCAGCTTGGGCGCATTTAATTGACTTAACTGAAGATTATCGTCAACGGGCTAAAAGGAGATTTTCTGAAGGAGATTTATTAACAGCAGTTGTCACCTATCCCACAGTAGCACCCCCAGTAGTGCGGAAAGAAGTTAAAGCATTAGTTCATGAACTAGGAATTGATGATGTCCAAACTGCTTATGATGAAGCGGTATCTGTAGCTATATTCTTTTTATGGCGAGAATTTGGCGGAAATCTCAATTTAGGAATTGAATCTTTTAAAACTCGTTGTCGCCAAGACAGAAATAAATGGTCACAAAATGTTTTAGTTTTAGATATTGGTGGCGGAACCACCGACTTAGCTTTAATTGAACTGACATTAGAAGATAAAACACCATTCTTTGCTGATAATGAAGATAGAGGTTTAGGTGGACGTTACTATAAACTTACTCCTAAGTTATTAGGTTCTTCTGGTCATTTACAACTAGGCGGTGAGTTAATTACACTCAGAATATTCCGGTTATTAAAAGTAGCAATTGCTGATTTTCTACTGACAGCTATAACCATAGGTGACATTGAAAGTGATAAATTAGAAGATTTAATTAACTCAGAATTAAATGAACGTTTTCTAGAAGATGGTAAATTTAAAAGTGGCAGTTTATTGAAATGTCTAGATAAAGCAAACCCCGAAGGTGATGTTGCTTTCAAAGATGCTTTAGATACAGCAGAAAAAGTATTACCTACTCGTTGGCAACAAGCACCCCAACGCCTCCAAACATTTTATACTCTTTGGGATCATGCAGAAACAGCTAAATTGAAATTGGGGCAAAAATCACCAGGAGATGATTCTTTATTAACCTTCACTCTTTCCGAACAACAAATTAGTGAATTACTAGCCCAAAGTGCAGTTAAATTCCAAATCATCATTCCTGATGCGATTTCTCTCACCCTAGACAGTCAGCAGTTTGACCGCGCTGCAATTTCGGCAATTAAGGAAGCCATTGGTATTGCTAAAGGACTGATGGAAAGTCGCTTAAATACTCAAACTAATCAAAAAGTAGATTGGTTAATTCTCTCTGGTAAAACTTGCAATCTCGACTTAGTACAACAACAAATTTATCAAGAATTTAGTAAATCTCCTTATTTTGTCTGGAATCCAGAAAGAATTACTTTCGTTTTAGAATTTACCAAACTTGCCACCTCTGCTGGTGCTTGTTATGCTGAAAAACTGCGCCGATTAAGATTTGATCCTGAAGAATCTAAAAGTCTGCTAAGAAAAGGTGCAAACCAGCTGGAAATAGATGTTAAAAACCTATTTTATTATCTACCTTGCAACTTCAGACGCAAAACCCAAAGTAACGAACTATTACCCATATTCAATGCTGGACAAGAACTTTATCAACTTTCAGCTTGGGAAAGTATCGCCAAAGTTCGTACCCATTGGCAAGGTATACAATTAACAAATATCATCTATCGACAAGACTATGAAGATGGAGATTTACGCCTGTGGGGTAGCTTTGATGGTAAGACTTTAATGGAGAAATTGGGAATGGTAGAACCAGATTTTCTCAAAAAAATTAAAGTCCAATTTGAAATAGACCAAACCCTGCAATTTAGTGTTTTACTCTGTCAAGGAAGTCCCCATTATTTAATAGATGTTAATGGTATTGACATCAAGTCAGCAATATCAGATGATGCTGAATCATCAGACCTATTTACTGATGGTAAATTGAAATGGAATATCGCCATTGAACATCCCTATAAAGATTTAAGTGATGGTGACATTGCCATCAATGTTTTAGAATCAGCAACAGTTGATCAACCAGATGCCTATCATTTAGTATTTGCAGTTGATGGCAATGAAAGTAAATCTCTGCAAACATTTCACTATGTACAAGATGGTGTAAATGAACTAGGAAGTGGCGTAATTAGTAATCCTTTACCTCCCTTCCCTCAAAGTGGACAACACACCTTCTATATTTATCAAACAGATAGTGAAACCAACAGCAAAAAATGGATACGCATTGGTTCACTTAGCAAACCAGATATCACCACAGACTACCCCTGTCAATATCATGTGACACTTGATAATCAAGGCATATTAAGAATGCACGCAGGCGTTGTACCTTATTGGACATCACACAATCAAGAATGTCTCCAACAAGCAGGATGTGTTTATAGTGCAGAACTAGAATTACAACCCAACGAAGTTGATAAAGAACGCGATCCTTTTTGCGGAATACATTAAATAATCTCACGCAGAGGCGCAAAGAAGAAATTACTCTGTGTTCCTCTGCGCTAACCTCAGCGTACCTCTGCGTTTTACCCTCCCTCTTAATGCCATCATGCAGCATTTACAGCAACTATTAGCAACAGAAAACTCACAATTAGCCCAAGTATTAAGGTTTAGTTTATACGGACTAGAAGCAGCCTTAAATAAAGCGCAGATAGAATACCCAGAAGACCCAGGAAATCAGGTATGTGAACAAGTATTGCAAGAAATTCACGACCTTTTAGAACCGACACCTGTTACGGAGATTCAGGTTAGTGGTGAATTCAAATTAATTTACTTACGTGAGGTTTTCAACTCTGACTTAGAACTTAATTTTTATCTAGGAAATTCTCCTTTACAAAGTCAAAATGATGCTGATTTATGGAATGAAGTTCACCGCTATTTATTGCGAGTTCCAGAAGATTTAGCTACTAATTGGCGACATCGGGCTTTAGAAATAGCTCAAAAATTAGGTGCTTCAGAAGATTATGTAAATCTTTATCATTTGCCATTTATCCGTGATGAAATCATCTATCCAGGGTTAAATGGTGCTGTTAAAGCTAGAGGTTTATGTTTGTCAAAAAAAGTATTTTTAAAGTCAGAAATTGCCCAGATATATAATTCTGAAGATTTGCATTTACCAGCAGGGTTTGTACTTCTATATATGAAGTTGATTGAGATAGAACCTGACTTACATCATGCCTTAAAGAGTGTGTTTAGTTTTGATGTTGTTTCTTTACATGACAAGCCAGAACATCACCATTTATATATTGAGGCATTGAGCGATCGCTTGCAACGTATCCAAAAAACCAGTGAAAATACTGACTCAATTTTAAATTTACGTGCTTGGATTGACATAGATGAAGCTATACATTCCTTAGTATTTGTCCCCCCAGCCGAGCGTTATTCATGGTGGGGAAAGCTACAACAAGAATCACGGCGCATCCTCAAAAAAGTAGCCAATAAAGCCATCAAAGCAGGACATGACGTGCGAATTAAGCAATTATCAGGACTGTATGCTGATGTTTGTGCTTATACTAAAGATGATCTACAACTAGACTGTGGCGGTACACCAGGAGAAGTTTTAACTTGTCTGCGATTATACACACGAATTAATCAAGAAGAAAATCCAGGAAGAGTTATATTTCGCTCTTTACGCTAAATTGACTCCTAGCCCTAACGCAAAGACTTTTATGGCCTACGCCACGCTATCAGCAAGCCTCTTTAGAGAAATGTCTAAATTTATGATTCACCACCAGAAAAAAATAACGGTGACACAAATGCAGTTATGATGCCAATTAATACAATCGCTTCAATAATTTTCAGAGATAAATTATTTTCATTTTGAAAATTATTACGAAAATTACTCAACCAACTACGGAAACGACTATACCAGTTTTTAGGACTTTCTTCTGGGCGGAATTTCCATGACAGCATTGACAGTAATAATGGCGCACCACCGACTTTACTAGACATCAAAACATGAATTGCTAAACAGCAAACCATAATCACCCAAGCTATGAGGTGAAAAGAATACCAAATATGATCAAGTTCACCTATTGGTAGCCATTCTTCTTTCATCATTCTGCCAGATGTCACCGCTAAAACTGAAGCGATAAGCATTAGAGTATTTGCTAAACGTTGCAGACTTACCCACCAAATTGGTTTGCCCACTTGAGTGAGTTTTTGGATAGAGTCTGCTTGTAGTAGGCGCTTTTTTCCAGCATGAAAACTATAAAGTGCAAAAGCTGGTAATAAAATTAAAAAAAATAAACCTACAGTTCCATGAATATCTTGAATTGGATCAATTTTGGGAATGGGAATTTTACCAAATCGTTTGTCAAAGGAGTTGTAAACTAAGAATCCGCTAATTATGGCAGCAATTACTAAAATTCCACTGACACCATGCAGAAGTCGCAATAATAAAGGTTGATAAGGTGCTGAACGAGTCATAAGCTGATTTGGTAAATTTTTTAATAGGCTAATTCTACAGTAGATATGCCATTCAAAATATATAATATTTTAGGCGCTACCTAAAAAGATTTTACATTAACTGTTGAAATCATACATTTTACAGAATTGATAAAAACCTAAAAATTATATAATATCATTTCGTTATGATTAAAAGTCCTCTCCGTTATCCTGGTGGAAAATCAAGAGCAATTAAGCAAATATCGGAATATTTGCCAGAAAGCTTTTCAGAATTTAGAGAACCTTTTGTTGGTGGTGGTTCTGTTTTTATTTACTTAAAACAAAAATATCCTCAATTAAAGATTGAGATTAACGATTTAAACCGAGAATTATTTCTTTTTTGGTATTTAGCTCAATCTGATTTATCTAAATTAGTTGCAGAGATTCGTTATGTCAAAGAAAAATATCAAGATGGAAAATTATTGTTTTCAGATTTAACTACTGTAGATGTTGATAGTTTATCAGATTTAGAAAGAGCAGTACGCTTTTTTGTTCTTAATAGAATTACTTTTTCAGGAACTGTAGAATCAGGTGGTTTTTCTATGGAAGCTTTTCATAGCAGGTTTACTGATTCATCTATAGATAGATTGGAGAAATTAGCAGATATTTTAACAGCAGATATAAAAGTTACTAATTTAGATTACAGTCAAATATTAAATGCAGAAGACAAAGATGTTTTCATATTTTTAGATCCTCCATATTTCAAAGCTGAAAAATCTAAATTATATGGAAAAAAAGGAAATTTACATACTGGATTTAATCATGAAAAATTTGCTGATGATTTAAAATCATGTCCTCACAAATGGTTAATTACTTATGACGATTCACCACAAATTATAGATAATTTTCAATGGGCAAATATTTACGAATGGGAATTACAGTATGGGATGAATAATTATAAACAAAGTGGTGCTGCTAAAGGTAAAGAACTATTCATTAGTAATTATGAAGTTAAACGCGATTTATAAACAACTTAAAAAATAAAAATATGATAGCTATACAAAATATATATGTGTTTTTATCATTTATATTGAGCCATTATTTTCATAATGAATTGAGTTTAGATTTTTGTCTTTATAAGAGGATATTTTAAAAGTTATGGCTGAAGGTTAACCTTTAAAAACATCTTTCTTATTAAATAACTAATATCACACTTTTTTTTGTATTATGTGATGGGTTAATTTATTAATTACGTAAATTCTCGGTTGCTTTTTAGGTTGATAAATTAAGTTATTTGTCAGCAATATCTAGAAAATAAACAATATTTTGGCTTTGACGCAATGAATAATACAATCATTATTATAATAATCTTAGTTATTTAACACACATCATCATGAGTCCAAAGACAAAGGATTTACAGGCGAGTTACGCTCAAACACGCTTGCTGCTTGCGTTGTGGGATTTGGGAGCAAATCAGCAGAAAGTGGCTAGGGGTAAATTAAGCAAGCGGATAGTGTCTAAGGGTCAGAAAATGACCGACTATCAGGGTATTTTAGAGGATTTGGAAACACAGAGTGCGATCGCAATTTCCAAAAAAGGCAATACAGTCAGTTATACTCTCACGTCACCAATAGGTTTAGAAGTATTGGGTGCGGGCTTGCGTAGTGGTGATTTTAAGTTTGAGGGGAATATTGTTGGGACTTGGGCTGCTAATGCGTTGTTACGGTGGATAGCTCAAATTGATGTAGTTGCTGCACCGGTTGCTTCAGGCAATGGGGTTAAAGATGAGTTAATTGGTTCTTATGAGGAGTTTAAGTCCGAGATTCTTGATTTATTTGACAAGTTAGACAAAAGCTATAGCCATGCTGGGTTAGTTCCTATTTGGCAGATACGTAAAGAGGTAGGAAATCGGTTGCAACGCGATCAATTTAATACTTGGATAATGGATATGCAAGCAGAGCAATTGTTATATCTTCAAAGTGGAGAAGCACGAGGATCAACGGAAGATCAAAAACAAGACTCTATCAACAGTGAAATTAGAGGTCTTCTGTTCTTCGCTAGTAAACCTTGATAAAAGTAAAGTAGAGAAAAATCATGTCAAATACAGATATATATGCCTTATTTGAACAAGCACGTCAAAAATCTGTAAATCCTTTTAGTTTGATTCCAGTAATTACAGATAACGAGGTTTGGGGCGAAGTTATCACTAATTTACCTGGACTTAATCAACATATTGATGAAAGAATTTTTGATGCCATTACTGAAGTACGCCAAAAGTATTCTCCCAAAATTGGAATTGCAATTAAAGGTGATAGAGGTACTGGTAAAAGTCATATTATCCATAGGTTATGGAAAAAAATAACACAAGAAGGAGGTTCTGTTTTTGCCTATATAGGTCCTTGTGCTAATCCTAAACGAATTAATTCTCATGTACGATTTTACTTGGCTGATAGTTTTACTCATCAAGATAGTAAAGGAATTACCCAATGGCAAAAATTAGCAGCAGCAGCGATTAATACTTTAAAAGGAACAGAATTTGAGGATAAATACATAAGCTATATTAATAAATGTTATTCACCTGATGAATTACGAAAATATATTGTAGCAAGTCAAAATAAAGCTACTTTATCAGAATTTTTTGATGAATTAGTTGAAGCGATATTAGAAAATCAAACTGGAATTGATTTCAATTTTATTAGAGCAATATTATTTTTGCTTTTAAAAAATGTCAAAGTTGCTCAAATTGCTTTAGCTTGGATTAAAGGTGAGGATCATTCAGAAACTAAAAAATTAGGATTACCTGAATTTTCAGTTGATTTACAAGAAGATAAATCTATCTGGATGATGCAACAAATTTGCAAATTAGCTGAAATAGCATCATTGCCAGTTTTAATTTGTTTTGATCAACTCGATAGTGCTGGTACTGATAGTGATTCTGGAGATAGTCCTGCTCAAACTGTTGCTAAATGTATCGATCAAATTTACCTTAAATGTAGTAATGTAATTCTTATTTGCTGCGTTATTAGTGACACATGGCGAGAAATTGAACAAATGGGAAGTGGTATCCCAGATCGAGTTGGTCAAAGATCGGTTAGAGCCAAACCACCTACTATTGAACAGACTATAGAATTGGTTAAGCTCAGACTAGATTGGTTTTACAAAAATAATAGTCTTAACTCTGAAAATTATCCTCATTTATATCCTTTTGACGAAAGCAAAATTAAACATATTGCTAGTGAATCTGCTGGTGCGCGTTCTCTAATGAAATGGTGTGCTGATGAATTTGAAAAAGTCATAATTCAAAGACCAGATTTACCTAAAATAATTCCTCCATTTATACCAGCAGAAAATGAAGATGAGAAGAAAAAGAAAACTTTTTTGGAGAAGCACGAGGAGTTGCTTAAACGAATTCGTATACCCATGAAGGATGATGATCAGTTAGCAGCAATTATAACTTGTGCCATGAATATGATTCCTAATGGTGGTACAGCAAATGTAGTAATTCAAGAAGTGAAAAAAATTTCTGATGCAACACATGATTTACATTTTATTATCTCTGGTTATGACTGTTTGCATAAGTGTCAGGTCAAAATCGGTGTAAGAATATGTGAAACTACAAATGGTAAAACCTTTAATGCAGTAATGACGAGGTTAGTAAACTACCATAAATACGGACTTACTCGTGGTTGTTTAATCCGTTCTACTGATGTTCCGAGAAGTTGGAAAATTGGATATGCGCTGAAAGAAAAACTGGAAAAAGAACAGGGAGGTGAGGTGGTGGTGTTGAAAAAAAATGATATTAAATCTCTAGTAGCAATTCAGAAAATTTATGAACAAGCTGAAGACTATGGATTTACTAAAGAAGAAGTAAAACAATTTGTTAAAGATTTAAATCTTGCTGCTGATAATCTATTAATTTGTGAAATTTTAAGTGCGCCGATGTGATATGAGTATTCAGATAATTAACGGAATTCAATTACCAGTTTTTGATGTGGAAATGCTGGCTTTAGGGAAATTGATTGTAGTACCTTTCAAGCAGTTTCAAAGTGAAGGTAAATCATTTTGGTTATATCCATGTCAAAAACTTCCAAATAATCTCAGCTTAGAGGAATACTATCAACCTGAATATTTAGAAAAAGCTAAAAAGTCTTTAACTAAATATTCAACATACCCTATTCATCTTAAATTTTGGGCGCGTTGTGAATATCAATGGCGTATTAATCCTGAGCAAAAGTACCTTTTACCGAAAATTGCACAATCAACAATTTGGAATTTGACTGCTTTAGAAAATATATTTAAACAGCATAAAGTTCTCAAATTATTGATATTGCGAGTTTATTATCTTTCTGAATCTTGCATAGTTAATATACCAACAGATACAGGTTCATTTTATTGGAATAAATCTGAGGATATAATAAACAATGCAAGTGAAAATGATATTCCTGTGGTTTCTGATTCTAGTTTTAGCCAACGGAAAAGTCTAATTTTATCTGAAAATATTTCTCCATATAAAAATATGGAATCTTTACAGTTTCAATGTCAAACTCTTTCAGAAACTAATCAAGACATTGAACAGCTAAATCACGAAATTAAGCAATTTTTAGGCTGGTATAGTGTTCCACCTATTCCAAAATTAGATCAAAGTCTGGATTGGATAAAAACAATCGCTGATGTTGGTAATTCTAGTGATGGTAACGAATTTGAAAAACTAGTTCGCAAAAGCTTTGTTAAATTAGGTTTTTCTTGTTCTAACACAAATTCTAAAGCTAACTTAGATCCTGATAAATTAGGCGGTGCTGGTGGTGTAGATTTTTATTGCGAGTATCCTTATCAAGTAGTAGGAGAATGTAAAGCAACTAAAACAGAAAAAGTCCCTAGTAAAACACCAGGACAATTAATACAACTAGGTAAAAATCATCTTCAAGAAAAGTATGATAATTGTCTTAAATTAATTGTTGCTGCTGGAGAACTAACCAATGATGCTTTATTAACTACAGTAAATAATGGAATTTATATGATTCGTCCAGAAACTTTGCAGAATCTAGTAGAACTACAAAACAAGTATCAAAACTCAATCAACTTGTTAGAACTTAAAGAGTGTTTACAACAAGCAGCCTATGGTTTAGCTGACGAGAAAATTAATGAATATATTGATAAAGTTGAAAAAGAGATTAAATTGCGATCTCATATTATCCAACTGGTGAAAAACTATCTACAAAATTCAGGAATAGAATCTGCTGGAGTTGACACTTTACATGGTGCATATTTTGGTTCAAATCCACCACAACCATTAAAACCAGGAGAAATGTATGAAATTTTAATAGAACTATCATCACCCCTCACGGGATATTTAGGAAGAATTAAATCAAGTGATCGGAAAACCGATAAATTTTACTACTTACGTGACTTACCAATTAATTAAAAAATAACTCTCTTCTTTGCGTCTTTCATGATTTTGAAAAGAACAAACTTTCAATTCCTTGATTGCCCTAATCTAAAGTTTTTAATACATCAGTCACCACTTTTAAAACATCTTCTTAGATATATTTATAGAATGGAAGAGTGCCTATGTAGACTTCCAAAAAGGTCAACAACGCACCCAAATAGATAACCATAATGGGTAATTGGTAAACTTCAAGCTTGCATAACTCAATTCAAATTTACTCAACTGTGCTTAAATTTAGTGGACATAACATGATATATAAGAACATTTTGACGTTGCATGATTATGTTTCGCGCAGAGACGCGAAGGAGCAGAGGCGCAAAGTTTTAAATTTTGATAGCTTGCGTGGCGTAGCCATATTTTGTAATTTCAGCAAGTCTAAAATTTCTATTAGTTTGATATTTCTATTTCTTGGTATTCAAGTTGGTGTTAATCAGCAAGTAGTTCAAGCACAAACTACACCAGTTACTAATACAAAGTTAACCTGCTCTAATCAACTTAAGTCATCTATAGATGCCGTTGTTAATCGTCCTTTATTTAATAGAATGCGCTGGGGAATTTTAGTCAAACCTCTCGTATCTACAAAAACTATTTATAGTCTAGATAGCAATAAATACTTTATTCCCGCTTCTAATGCCAAGTTATTTACTACCGCTGCTGCATTGCAAAAATTAGGGAAAGATTTTCGCATTCGTACTTCTATTTATCAAGATGGTGATGGTGTTTTACGTGTTGTTGGTAGAGGAGATCCTAGTTTAAAGAATACTCAATTAACAATATTAGCAAAACAACTATATCAAAAAGGTATTCGTGAAGTTAAGCAGTTAATTGCTGATGATAGTTATTTTCAAGGTGAAATTGTTCATCCTAGTTGGCAATGGGAAGATGTACAGGCTTATTATGGCGCACCAGTTAACAGTTTGATTGTGAATGAGAATGCTTCTGTATTAACATTATCACCTCAAAATATCGGGCAACCTCTAAAAATTAATTGGGCTGAACCTATAGAATCATATTGGTGGAAAGTTGAAAATAATTCTGTAACTACTCAAGAAGATGAACTAGGTTATGTGGAAGTTACCCGTGATTTAAAGGGGCAAATATTACGTATTAAAGGACAGTTAGCTGTCAATTCTAAACCTGATATCACAGCTTTGGCTGTTTTTAATCCCATTGAAAATTTTTTAAGACATTTCCATCTAAGTTTAGCAACACAGGGAATTACTGTTAAACAAACCTCTTTTAGCAGAAATTCTAGTAAAAATGAACAAGAGATAGCAGCTATTGAATCTCCACTTTTGTCTGAGTTATTAGTGGAAACGAATATTAATAGTAATAATTTATATGCGGAAGCTTTACTCAGAACTTTAGCTAATAAACAACCATTACCAAAAAATAAAACTACTGCTGATGTAGGGTTGCAAGTTTTAAAGACTACTTTAACTGAATTAGGAGTTGATCCAGAAAGCTATATTATTGTAGATGGTTCTGGGTTATCTCGCAAAAACTTAATCAGTCCAGCAGCTTTGGTACAACTTTTACAAAGTATGAATCAATCTTCCCAAGCTAAAGTTTTTCGTGATTCTTTACCTGTTGCAGGTATGAGTGGAACTTTAAAAAATCGCTTTCAGAACACATCTGCTGAGGGAATCGTTCAAGCAAAAACAGGCACTATGACTGGTGTAGTTTCCCTTTCAGGATATGTAAATGCGCCTAATTATGAGCCTTTGGTTTTTAGTATGATAGTAAATCAATCTGAACAACCTGCAAGTGTAGTTAGAAAAGCTATGGATGAAATTGTGATTTTATTAACGCAGTTAAAGCGATGTTAAGATTATGCTAGATGTTTTATCGGTAACGGTACTAACTTTTCTAGTTGATTAGCAACATCTACCTGATGACATCTATGCCATGCACCATTATATTAATATTGTCCATATAAATCCAATTCAATCACAACAAACCCCGATAACGAATAAAAATCAAAACTACCGCCCAAGAACCCAAGGCTACCTTAACAGCCACAAGGATATTTAATATTGGCAAAATTCCACCACTAAAAAGCGTTCCTAACTCCCCATGAGGTAACTCTATTCCCGATAAAGTTATCACTGCTAATACAATAAAAACCAAAACCGAAACCTTCTCCCAAGTAGCAGCGTGCCAACGTTGATAAATCTCCTGCATCCATTGATATGATGAAGTAATTGCTATTAATCCTATCGCTGTTCCACCCGCCACGCCAGCAGCAAAACCACCACCCGGACTTAAATGTCCTCTAATTGCTAATTCAATGCCTACTAATGCCGCAATTGTTGCTCCCAAACGAGCTAAAATGATGGATGGTTTATCTTTGAATTGATAGATTGTACAGGATGGAGTTTCATTAGCAAGTAAAAAATTAGCTCCGAGAATGGCAATACTAAATACAACCACTTCAAAAATAGTATCATATAGCCGATTTCGGAAAATAATACCTGATACTGCATTCGGAACACCACTTTCTTTAACTACTGTTTCCACAATGGAAATATCTGATAAGTTAGGTGCTGAATCAGGCATGAGCAAAATTTTTACAAACAAAGCTATTCCCGCTAAAATATAAACCCATTTCATGAATGCTTATCTCCTGAATCTAAAACATTGATATAAGTTAAAGTTGTGTTTGGTGAAGAAAGTTCACTTTCTATAATGTTATAGATGCGTTGTACTCGAATTGCAGTTTGATAGGTTTCTTGTGCTTGATCAGTTTGTGCTAATGACGCACAGGTAGCATGAACTTCTTTTTCCGTTAACGCCTTTTGCAAACATTTGCTACTGTTATAAGGTACGATTTCCAAACGCATATAATGTTTACTAAAAATGCTGCGGAAGTCGTTGATAAGTTCCTGAAAATTGCTCTCTTGATTTTTTTCTATTAATTGATCTTCAATCACACCAAGACGCAAAACTAAAGAAGAACGTACAGCTATAGCATAAAGGGCAATAGATAAAACCGTACCCATTAATGCTTCTGTTAAAGCCACATCCCCTGCACCTAAAACAGCATCTACCAGTGCTGCTACTGCACCTAATACCCCACGAATTACTAAAGCATGATAGGGGTTAACTTGAGTTACTAACATCCCCGCAGTTAAGGGTAACAAAGCAATAATTATATAGAGATAAGAATCATTCATTTTTTGCCTCTTCAGTTGAACAATATGCTACTACATAACCAAGCATGGTATTCCAAATTGCTAAGGAAATAATGCCTAAAATTAGTAATGGCCATTCGCTGGGTATTTTTAGTAATAGTCCGACAATAATAAGCATGGAACCAAGAGTATCAGCAACCGAAAGACCATGTAATTTGAATAGGACTGATTTGTTACTAACTAAATGAGCAGTTCCCCAAAACCAAAAAAAGATGCCGATACCTATCAAGGTATAACTGATAATATTAATCATGCTTCATTTAACCTTCTCAAAATATGTGCTAATAACATGAATCCGGCATTTCCTACACTTAAAATAATCACTGCTACCACGCCAATCATCCAGTCATCACGCATCACGGATATGAGCAGAATAATGATTGATACCTTGCTGGAAATACTACCAAATGCTAACATTAATTGCCAAGTATTATCAGTTTTCCATACTTCATAAATGGGGATGAGCAAAGCTGCAATCATGGCTAGTACAACAATTTCAAAATTCATAATTATTTACCTTTTCTAGTAATTCTATGAACTTCGTAGAATCCTTTTTTATTGTGATTTACAACTATGGTTTTCGGTGTAAATGTAATCAAAAATATATCCATAAAAACCAACAGTGAAGAATGTTTATGTTTAACTTCTTCTTGGATGATTTCTTCCTGATTATGGGGATATAAAATAATTTCAAATGCTTCCTTAAAAGCTACAAGAGTTGCAACCAATACTTGAAATAAAACTTTTAACCATTCTGTTAATTTTGCTCGAGATGTGTAACCACGTGGTAAAATAAACGCAATGATTACTCCAATAATAATATTGGTTACACTAAAATCAGAAGTGAGCAAAAACCAAATTGTTAGTCTTAATATCACATTTTCTATCATGCTAATGCCATCCAAAATAGCAGAATTATAGTTAAACTCATCACACCAATCAAATGATCAAATTCTTCAAATACACGGGGTAGATATATTGCTAACCGTTTGAAAATCAAATGATATGCCAACCAACCAACGCCGATAATTGCAATCGCTTTAATTATATCGGCAATATTATAGGCTTTCAGGTAGACAACATTTGCCACAACTAAACTAGTAATCAAAAATATTACTACTTGCCAAAAAGCCGGTTTTGCTTTCTGTTCCTCTTCTTTTGTATGAGGGAGAAAGATGAATTTAGAAAAAGCTATGGCTGTGCCAACTGCTGCCACATTCATGGCTATAAACTGCCAAGATGCTAAATTTTTCATGCTTAACACCTTAGCTTCAAAACCTGACAACAAAGGAAACCCAGAAATTGATAAACTAGCGATAACTAAGACCATCCAAATCTTAGTATTAATAGGTTTATTTTCCAGTTCTTTAAAATTGCGACTGGGTAAAGAACCAGCAGTCAAAAATAAAGATGATTTTGCCAGTCCATGAGTTAGGGCATAAAAACCACCTACTGCTGGTGCAGCGAGTATCCAACCTAACTGGGAAATAGTGCTAAATGCTAACAGACGCTTGGTATCTTTTTCAAAGATGGTATAGGATACACCCATAAAAGCCGTTCCTATTCCAAAAATTCTGACTATAAAATCAATTTCTTCGGAAATGGCAGCGCAACGCAACAAGGGTAAAACACTGGCTTTAACGACGATTCCTGAAAGTAAGGCGGAAACTGGTGTTTCTGATTCTGAATGTGTTAAAGGTAGCCATAAACCAGATACAAATATCCCCGCTTTAATTAATAGTCCGAGAAAAATTAACGCTAAGGCTTCTGGTGGTGATCCCTTTAAACCTGCAAAACTAAAGGAATGATGTGTTTGATAAACCAGCACTGCACCAACCAGATAAAATAACATGGCTGTGTTGCTAACAAATAAATAGCGTAAACCTACCCAAATTGAGCGATCGCTCCGGGGATATGCAATCAACAAAAAAGCACCAATACCGCTGACCTCTAAAGCCACATATAAACTGATGAAATCTGCACAGATAAAGGCCGCATTCAGGCTACCATGCACAATAATCATCTGGGCATAGAAAAAAGCAGTTTTATCACTACCCCAACAGTAGAGGACTACAGCAGCCGTTACCAGAGCATTAGTTAAGATAAAATAGGCGCTTAACTGATCAGCTACTAAAGTGATCCCAAAACTATCCAGTAAATTCAGATTTAGAGGTGATGGTTCTAGAAATAGTTGCACTGCATAAGCCGCAGATGCGATCGCACCCCACAGCGTCAAATGTCGGTTAAGTTTGGGAACTAGAAAAATAATGAACCCTAAAAAAAATGGGATTGCCACCCAAGCAATAGTAATGGTATTCATGGCGTATTATTGTTCTCAATCTCGTTACTTTCCAACGTCGGATTATCCCGTGCCAACTTCATGACACCAACCAGCATCAAAGCCTGAATCGAAAAACCGATGACGATCGCTGTTAAAATCACTGCTTGGGGAACAGGATCAGCATAAGCAGCTTTTTTTACCTCAGAAATAATG
Source organism: Anabaena cylindrica UHCC 0172 (assembly GCF_034931625.1). Classification (GTDB taxonomy): domain Bacteria; phylum Cyanobacteriota; class Cyanobacteriia; order Cyanobacteriales; family Nostocaceae; genus Anabaena; species Anabaena cylindrica_A. Next base: position 29,348 of record NZ_JAYGGY010000093.1, read on the forward strand.
GGAGTAAATAATCCCGCTTGTGATGCAATTAGCACATAAAAGGCAATCACCCCCGTACTCATCACATCCATTGAAACAATCTTCATCACCAGGTTTTTTTTGAGGATGATGCCGAAAAACCCGCACAGTATTGTTGCCAGTACGCACGCTTGTAACACAAAAATTACCTATTTAATAATTTAATAAGGGATAGGGGATGTATCCCCGACTTACTTGAGTGGGGACTTGGATATTACGTTGTTTTTTAGTTGTATAAAGTGTTAAATTACTAATAGCACGAATTTGTAGTGCTAATTTCATCAAAGCACGAAATTATTTAAATGATAACCATAGTTACATCTAATGATTTATGCTCTCCCTCAAAGCGCCAACCACAATTAGAAACGAGAAACCCGTGAACTTGGATTTATCTACTTCTTTGCAATTAATTGGGCGTTCCCTAGAATTTCAGCGCATTGTAGAAATACTGATCCAGGATGGTGACTTGCTGATTACCGGAGTACCTGGAAGTGGAAGACGAACTCTAGTCAGGATCGCGGCCCAGGAAGTGAGCGCCGTTGTTTTGGATATAGATTGTATCCGCGCTACAGATGGGGAAAGATTTCTGCACTTACTAGCAGAAGCGATCAACCAAAACTGGGAAGCCAAAAAAATCGAAAAATGGGTTAACCAGAATGCAAGTGAGTTCTTTATTTTTAATCCTGAAAGTAAACTTAAATTATTACATTCCCTAAATCAAAAACAGCTATGGCAAGCATTTATCATCTTGCTTGAACTATTGCAAACTATGGCTAATGATTTAGAGCAAAGAGTAGTTTTAATTTTGCAAAGTTTCCCGCATATTCGCTCTTGGGATCGTCACAGTTTATGGGAATCAACATTTAGACAAGAAGTTAAAGCCCATCCTCATGTTAGTTACGTTTTATTGGCGACAATTGGCGAGACAAGCAATCATACAGATGAAAATAGATATTCAATAGAAACAATCCAATTAGCACCCTTAGCTAAAGATGTTTTAGCATTGTGGGCAAGAGAGATTTTACATACAGAAAATCTTAAATTTGATCCTCACTCCAAAGCATTACAAATCTTCTTAGATGCAGTCCAGGGAAACACTGGCGATGCCATGGCATTAATTCGCAGATTGTTAACTTTACAGCATCATCAAGGATTAATTACTGAACAAGAAATACAGCAAGTCATTGAAGGAATGCTCAAAGATTTATCTATAACTTATGAATCTTTATTAATGTTACTGCCTGCAAGTCAGATACATCTTTTAGAATGTTTAGCGATTGATCCTACAGACAAACCGCAAAGTAAAGAATATATCCAAAAACATGGACTTTCTAGAGGTGGTAGTCTCCAAGGTGCTTTAACTGGGTTACAAAATAAAGGTTTAATTTATAATGCTGAACAAGGTTATCGGTTAGCTTTGCCTTTATTGGCTTTATGGTTAAGACAAAAATTGAATTAATCAATAAAAATGGTGAAATGTACTTTTGAGCGTTGTTTGCATTGGTGTTTAGTACTTGGGTTCAGTTGTTGGTTATTAACTGGCTGTAGTGTCAATTCTGTTGATGGGAAAACTTTGCGAGTAGCGACTGAACCAGCATTTCCTCCTTTTGAATTGCAGGGTAAAGGTGGTGAATTAGAAGGTTTTTCAATTGATTTGATGAAGGCAGTTGCAATTGCTGCTAATTTTCAGGTAGATTTTCAAAGTTTACCGTTTGATGGCATCATCCCCGCACTGCAAGCAAAAACCATAGATGCGGCGATTAGTTCAATTACCATCACCCCAGAGAGGGCAAAGACTGTAGCTTTTTCTCGTCCTTATTTTAAAGCTGGATTAGCGATAGCTACTCGCACAGATAATCAAGATATCACTAGTTTTGATAGTCTCCAAAATAAAAAAATAGCCGTCCAAATTGGAACAACAGGCGCAGAAAAGGCTAAAAGTGTCATTGGGGCGCAAGTTAGAAGTTTTGATTCTGCACCTCTAGCACTGCAAGAACTACTCAATGGCAATGTCGATGCGGTTATTAATGATGCACCCGTAACGTTATATGCCATTAATACAAATAATCTGCAAGGAATCAAAATCATACAACAATTGCTTACAGAGGAATTTTACGGAATTGCTACCGCTCAAAATTCCCCTTATTTATCTTTGATTAATCAAGGTTTAACAAAGATATTAGAAAACGGAACTTATCAACAAATTTACCAAAAATGGTTTAAATCCACACCTCCAATATTACCAGAAAAATCACTAGTTGCAAATCAAAATACAGATAGATTAAATTCTTTTAGCTTAATATGGCAATCTTTACCCACTTTATTACTTGGCGTGTTAGTAACATTGCAATTAGCATTAATATCAATCATATTTGGTTTAATTTGCGGTTCATTAATTGGTATTTTTCGCCTTTCTGCAATTAAACCTGTAAGTTTGTTAGCGAGGGCTTATGTAGATTTTTTTCGAGGCACTCCTTTACTCGTGCAGATATTTATGATTTACTTTGGTTTACCCGCATTTTTTCAAGAACTGGGTTTTACATTTTCATTAAATCGCCTTTTAGCTGGAGTAATTGCTTTAAGTCTAAATAGTTCCGCATACATTGCTGAAATTGTCCGAGCGGGGATTCAATCAATCGAACTTGGACAAGCAGAAGCAGCCAGTTCACTGGGTTTAAATCCTTTACAAACAATGCGCCATGTTATTTTTCCCCAAGCTTTTCGGCGGATGATTCCACCTTTAGGTAATGAATTTATTAGTTTATTAAAAGACACTAGTTTAGTTGCAGTAATTGGTTTTGAAGAATTGTTCCGTAAAGGACAGCTAATAGTGGCAGGAAATTATCGTGCCTTTGAAATTTATGCTGCCGTAGCTGTAATTTATTTATGTTTAACACTGATTTTTTCTCAAGCCATTAGTCAGTTAGAAAAATGGATGAATCCGGTTAATTCAAAATTAAAAAATTAAATCTCTTCGGTTATTAGCAATTTAAAGATTCAAAAACATGAACATTTCTATTCGATTATTAGAAGAACATGAATTACCTATAGCTGATCATATATTTAGGTTAGCTTTTGGTACTTTTTTAAGGCTACCTAAACCTACAGATTTTGCTGAGGATAAAACTTACATACTTCATCGTTGGAAAACTAATCCCCAAGGAGCTTTTGCGGCTGAAGTTGATGGTAAATTAATCGGTACTAACTTGGTGACTAATTGGGGAAGTTTTGCATCTTTTGGTCCATTAAGTGTTCATCCTGATTTTTGGAACCAAGGAATAGCACAACGTCTCATTGAACCAGCAATTTCCTGTTTTACTCAATGGAATACTCAATTAGCAGGAATACATACCTTTGCACAAAGTCCTAAACATCATTCATTGTATCAAAAATTTGGTTTTCGGTTACGCTTTCTGACAACAATTCTAGGTAAGTCAGTACAAACAGCTTTACCGTTACCGCAAAATAGCAGATACTCCCAAATGAGTGAAACTGAACGCGCTGAAAGCCTGAAAGCTAGTTATCAACTCACTGATTCTATCTATTCTGGCTTAGATTTATCCCAGCAAATTCAAACAGTCCAGACTCAAAATATTGGTGATACAGTTTTTTTATGGGATGATTCAGGCTTGGCAGGATTTGCAGTTTGTCACATTGGTACTGATACAGAAGCTGGTAATGATAATTGCTTTGTTAAATTTGGTGCTGTGCGTTTAGGAAATGATGCAGAAAAACGTTTTAATCAGTTATTAGACTTATGTGAAAGTTTAACTTTAGCGGTAGGAATGTCTCGCTTAGTTGCAGGGGTAAATACCAGTCGAGAAGCTGCTTATTTGCAAATGCTATCTCGTGGTTTTCATAGTGAAATCATTGGCGTTGCTATGCACAGACCAAATGACGCAGGATACAACCGTGCGGATGTTTTTGTTTTAGATGATTGGCGTTAGTAAAAGCTGCGGAAATTCAAATTTATTCACTCAATAGAATATTTGATGTAGCAGGGAACAGAAGAGAAAAATATTATTCTTCCTCCTGACTCCTGAATTCTTACCAATCATCATCCTCGTACTCTGCCCAAGAATTAGGTGTTTCTGATACTGCTACCTTGAGTTTTACATCCGCTGGTAATCGCTTTTTAGTTTCATCATAAATATATTTAGCAATCATTTCAGCAGTTGTTTCATATTCAGGAGGTAAAACTTCATTGAGAATACAATGATCTAGTCCTCCTTGGGTTACATCTTTTTTAGCCCAACGTAAGCTTCTAAAATCGGCAACCATGACTGGGTGAGGACAGTATTCTGAAGAATGTAACTGTGATGATTTGGCTTCAATTTTCACTTTATAAGTATGACCATGCATTCTTCCGCAAGGACCTTTATAGTCTTTGATGTAGTGGGCGCTATCAAATGTGAATTCTGTTAATAATTTCCATTTAGGCATCTTAATATCACCTTTAGTAGTCGTGTAAGTTGAAGAAGGAGTCAGTAGCCTGATTCCTGTATTCTGTTTGATAAATTGTCTAGTTAGGAAAGGGAAGTCTTAATAGGGAACAGTTAATAATAGGGTGCAGCGATTTAATAATAGTTGAGAACGAAAAATAGAGGGAAAGCTTAACCTAAATTTGTACCGATTTTAACTCAATCTTTGCTCATGCTGTATGCCTTAGTAAGAAGATTGTGAGCAGCAAAGAACAAAACCCAGTATATCTATTGATTTGTAGATGTATAGTTTACTTTACCTCCTTAGCAGCAACCCAAAGGTAACTGCGATTAAGAAATGTAAAGCAGCTTAGGTATTGTAATTAATCAGCGCTTAATTATGACATGACCTAGTCTTGCATAAGTTTTGATTTTTTTTGCTCTATGCAGTTTTTCTATCAAACTTAAGGAGTTCAAATGCTTGAGGCTATCGCTGTTGCTTGGTTGTTACTGTTTTTCGGCGATTTCCTTTCAACTTTTTTCTACCACATACCTGAGCATATTTTTGGTAGCCTCCACTTGACTACACACCACTCCTGGAAAAAGAATTTCCGACACTATGCTATTTTAACATTCAATTTTCAGGTGCTTTTAGATGGTGTATTAGGAGCTTTTCCGTATCTACTTGTAGCAGTATTTCTGTGGTCTTTATCTCCAGTTGGGGTTATTTGTGGTCTACTGTTTGGTCAGTTTCATGTATGGTGGAGACATATTACCGCTTTAGGTTGGCAAACTCCTCAACCTGTGACTTTCTTATGTCAGTTGTTATTTATCACTACTCCTGAACAGCATTGGTTACACCATCAAAAAACTAATTTGGGTTTCGGTGATATTTTCACATTTTTTGACCAACCTGCTAAGATTTGGATGCGCTGGTTGCGTTTACTGAGACTTCATCTGCGTGGTTATTTAGATACTCGTGTTTCTAGTTGATTTGTATGAGTGTTACTGCTTGATGATGTTTGCTAAAAAGAAATAAATTTATTAGACGCGTATTTTGGCAATAAGTTGGCGAAGTACGCGTTTAAACTGGAAATCAAACTTATTAATTTTAATCAAGAAAGACGGGAAAGGCTGTTTTACTGGGAAAAATTGCTTTCTGAGTAGGTTCTCCTCTGAGTCTTCTTCTAGGTTATGCGATCGCAGTTTCAATCAAAATACTACGTATCATATATTATTGCTATTTTCAAAAAAACTTGGTATTTATACTTAATATAAACAGCACTAATTCGTATATTATATTATGACAATCTCATAAATATGTTACGTTAAACAACAAGTGATATTTTATACTTTTTTTGTTGTTGCGGCGGGAATAGCTTAGGGAGAGAAAATTGTTACCTTCATACCTTAGGTGTGAGCAATTGGGATTAGTGCAGAAGATAACAACGATCTTCAGCTAGTCTGAAATGGGAAATTTAGTGTAATATGTTCTGAATTAAATGTAATATCTTGCGAATCACATAAAAGAAATTTGGTAAGCATTCAGCTATCAACAGTCAGCGTTCAGCTTTTTAACGGTTACAGAAAAGATCACTATTCGATCAACTACCGAATTATCAAACATTCTGACTCCTGACTCCTGAATTATTACGAAATTTGCAAAAATTCAGATTATATTTTTATTAGCAAGATAGTTTTCGCGGTGTATAATTTACCACCAAATTAGTCATGAGAGGTAAATAACCAAAAATACATCTGAACCGGTTCATTTTTATAAAATCAGGTCATGATGAGCATGGTTATTAATTTCATTTCCCAAACTTATAACAGCATGATCATTTTTTCTTGGAGTTAGTTTTTGTTGCCAGTATTTAGTCCAGAAACTAAAAAAATAATTTTTACATGACAAATCAACAAATATGAGAATTTAAGGAATAGCTATGGCAGAAAATGAACGGGAGAAAATTCGGCACTTACTGGTTGTGAGTGATCCAGAAGGACAGCGAACTATCCCCCTGCTAGAGACTACTTACTCTCTAGGTCGGGATATCAGAAACGCCATTGTTCTGAGATCTAGATCTGTATCGAGACAACACGCAATTCTATTGCGTGTCACTATTCCTAACACAGACAAATATGGATTTCGGATTATTGATGGTAACTTCAATGGCAAAAGAAGTACTAACGGCTTAATTATTAATGGCATTAAATATTTTTCTCATAACCTCCAACATGGAGACACGATTGCCTTTGGTAATCCTCAAGCGCAAGCTCAATATTATGCTATTTCTAACCTATCAGAGGAAGAATTTAAACAATCTTGTAAAGCGGCTGACTTATCTGGATTTTTAGCAGGACAAGGAGATCCTGTTAATCCTTTTGATACCCTAATTGTTTATGAAGACAACGGTGAAGAATCTAGTGATTCTCTGTTAACTCGACTGGCTTCCTTTCCAGAACTCATCCCTAATCCAATTATCGAAATGGATTTAGAGGGAAACGTCACATATCTTAATCCAGCCGCAGCGCTTAAGTTTCCCAGACTGAGGGAAATTGCCAAGAAACACCCTATTTTGGCAGGACTGGTGAGTGCAGTTGAAAATCAAGAAGGTAAAAATAACTCTTTTGTTAGAGAGGTAGAAGTCAACGAAGAAATTTTTGAACAATCCGTGCATTACTTACCAGAAAGTGATTTAATTAGAACTTTTATTATTAGAGAAATTACTGAGCAGAAGAAAGCTGAAGCAGAATTGCAACAACGCGATCGCTTACTTCAAGCAGTTGCTGAAGCTGCTAATTATTTATTGGCAGAAATGAACTATGAAATAGCAATAGAAAAAGCACTTGCTACATTTGGGGCAGCGGCCAATGGCGATCGCATTTACCTCTTCCAAAACCATCCCCATCTCACCACAGGGGAAATGGCAATGAGCCTACAGTTTAAATGGACAAAAGCTGGCGTAGCACCATCCCAACACCATTGGCAAAATCAATCTTATCAAACTTCCGGACTAGGACGCTGGTACAGTACTCTCTCTCTAGGAAAGCCCATTAGTGGACTCACCCAAGGGTTTCCCGTTTCAGAACAAGAAATCCTGCGCCGAGATAAAATTAAATCCCTCTTGCTTGTACCATTGCGATTAGAAGAAGATTTTTGGGGCTATCTTGGGCTAGTAGACTGCACCTTAGAGCGGATTTGGTCAACCCATGAAAAATCTAGCTTATTGACTATGGCTGCAATTATCAGCGGCGCTCGTCAGCGACAGCAAGTAGAAGCTAAAATTCGCTATCAAGCCCTACATGACCTACTCACCGGATTGCCCAATCGTTTGCAGTTTAACGATATACTAGCTCAAACTATAGATAAAGCAGACGAAGAGCAAAAAAGTCTAGCTGTAATGTTCCTCGATCTAGATCGCTTCAAAATGATTAATGATACTTTGGGACACACACTAGGGGACGAACTATTACAAAACGTAGCTCAAAGACTTACACACTCTCTGAGACCAGGAGACACTATTGCCCGCTGGGGAGGTGACGAATTCACTATCCTGCTGCCCCAAATTAGTGATAATCAACAAATAACCCAAGTAGCTGCCAAAATTTTACAAGCCATAGAAGAACCTTTTTATCTGCATGGACACGAACTGTATATAAGTTCTAGCCTTGGCATTTCACTCTTAAATAAACATAGTCCTGATGCTGAAACCTTAATCCAGCACGCAGATGTCGCCTTATATTATGCCAAAGACGAAGGCAGAAATAACTACCAATTCTACAGAGAATCCCTGAGTGCAAGAACTCCCGAACTCTTAAGTTTAGAAAAAAGCCTGCGCCATGCCCTAGAACGGGAAGAATTCATTGTTTACTACCAACCTAAGGTAAACATCATCACCAGAGAAATTACTGGTATGGAGGCTTTATTGCGTTGGAATCACCCTGACATGGGAATAGTCGCCCCTAATATCTTCATTCCCCTAGCTGAAGCAAGCGGATTAATTATCCCCATTGGGGAATGGGTATTAAGGAAAGCTTGTACTCAAAATAAAGCTTGGCAAGATGCTGGCTTCTTACCCATGACTATTGCAGTTAATCTTTCTCCCAAGCAGTTCCGTCAACCCAATCTAGTGGAAACAGTAGCTGCAATTTTAGAAGCAACAGGACTGGAATCGCAATTTTTAGAATTAGAAATCACAGAGACAACGGCGATTGAGGATCTCAACTTCACGCAAATTGTGTTAGGAAAATTACAGCAAATGGGCGTACTCCTTTCCATTGATGACTTTGGTACAGGTTATTCTTCCCTTTCCCGCTTACAGGTTTTACCACTCCACAATTTAAAAATTGATAGATCATTCATCAAAGAATTGACACAAGATAATACAAATAACAAAGTAGCCCATATCATCAAAGCGATCGTTGCCTTAGGACGTAGTTTAGGCTTAAGACTGATTGCAGAAGGAGTAGAAAAGTCTGAAGAACTAGATTTTTTGAAGTCAATTAAATGTGATGATGTGCAAGGATTTTTGTTTTATCGACCTCTTTCTGTTCAACAAGCAACAGAATTGATTACCAGTAAATCTAATATCTCTCAGCAGTCCCCACCCCCATCTGAGTCCTGAACCCGCTACTCAACACAAGTACTCTGTAAGCACAGCTAAGTAAGCCGTGGGGCTTTACAGCACTATTCTAGTAAATTGGTTGAGTAAGCATTTACACTAAATAAAATCCATTCAGAGGAATACTAATGAACCGTTCCCAAATAGTTGCCATCATTACAGGTGCGATTTCGCTACTACTAGCGATCGCTTATTTAATCATTGTCCAAATCCTTGACTACCGAGACATGAAACCTGCTCCTATTAGCCAATTGAACCCACCAGCAATCATTGCAACAAGCAATTTCTCTAATTTGTATTCAGAAATCTAGTGATTTTAATATCAGTGAAGTACAGTTTTTGATATTTAAACCTGTAGGGGCTGGGTTTCCCTGCCCTCTCGATTTTATTACATCCTATCAAACAAATTCGTAATCCAATACTTGTCGGTTAAGCTAAAAACATTAAATTAGGTAGGTTGGGTTGAGGAACGAAACCCAACATTTACGGACTTTTATTGGGTTGGGCTGTCGCTACAAAAATTCTTAACCGAGCAGTATTGATTCGTAATCCATATTCAGATTGTCAGTTGCACTACAAAATTCTCAAAAACAGTGCGTTAGGCTGGATTTGATGCACTTTAATAAACTGCATTAAACATAGTTTATAGGTTGTATTGTTTCCAATGAACAAAATAACCTCACTATGAGAGTTCGCAACCTAAAATCCTAAATTGGTGTAAGCCTGTGTCTGATTTAGCACTATACAAATATCTCCCCCGCCTTCCTGAAGCAGCACTACAAGAATTTACAGAATGGTGTGTTTTAGAGCAATCAAAAGCCGCAGGATTAGAATTTAAACCTGATGCAACTAAGTTAAAAAACTTAGCCCCAGCAGATTATTTAAAACAACTAATTGACCAATTCATGAAAGTGAAACCAGACCCCATTAGAGCCGGTCTAGTAGCAGTAATTGCTGGCAAAGAATCTGATAAACATAACTTGTCAGGTTTAGCAGCCATAGTTGATTTCGTTTCACTTTACGTTAAATATTTAATTCCTAAAGATGGTACTGATCCAGAGGACGCAGAAGGGATATTAGCTAAAGCATCACAACATCAGTATGAGCAACTTACGGAAATTGCTAAAAAACATGATGTAGTTTTATAAATCAATACCTTGTCCAAATTGGAAAAAGCCTTGATTTGTAGATTGGGTTGTGGAACGTGAATGTTCACGGAGTGTGGCGTAAGCCATAACCCAACCTACAGAAAATGGACAAGGTATTACAAATTACAAATTATTTTAAGGATTCAGGATATTTGATATAGCAAGGAACAGAGACAAGAAGAGAAAAATATTCTTCCTTCTTCCTTCTTCCTCCTGACTCCTGACTCCTGACTCCTGAATTCTTACGAATTTAATAGTTGTTTAATCCCCATATTTCCTTGTACGCCACCCGTATGTATTAACAAGATACGTCCTGGTTTAAAATATCCCTGCTGGAGTAAATTCATCACTCCATAAAACATTTTTCCTGTATATATATAATCTAAAAGTATGCCGTGTTCTTTATTGAAATTTTGGCAAAATTTTATTAATTCCTGATTTACTTTTGCATAACCTCCAAAATGATAATCACACACCAGTTCCCAAGATGCAGAAAAATCAACTGGTATAGGTAAACCAGAATCGAGATAAATTTTGAATAAACTGTTGATTTCTTCTCTCAGAAATTCCCCACCTTTTAATACCGGAAAGCCAATAATTCTTTGTCCTAAATGTAATGATAGGGCAATACCCGCTAGTGTTGTGGCTGTACCACAGGCTAGACAAATTGTATCAAATGCTGCTGTTGTTTGTAGTATTTCCGTACAGCCGCGCACACCATTGAGATTACAACCACCTTCGGGAATAATAAATACTTCACCAAAGCGTTGTTTTAAGTCTTCCTGTAGTTTTGTTGTGTGGCGTTGACGATATGTTGTGCGATCGCAGTAAACTAGTTCCATCCCCTGTTCTACTGCAAAACTCAGTGTAGGATTAAGCGGTAAAGTTTCCTCTCCACGAATCACCCCAATAGTACGGAAACCAAAAATCTTACCTGCGGCTGCGGTGGCAAAAATATGGTTAGAATAAGCACCTCCAAATGTCAGCAAGGTTGAGAAATTTTTTTCCTTAGCTTCCATAAGGTTATATTTCAGCTTAAACCACTTATTACCGTTAACCTGTGGGTGCATCAGATCAAGACGTAATACGTATAACTCTACACTAGCATTATCAGCAATTTGACTATTAATTTGCTGTATAGGTGGAGAAAGAAAAATTGAAGACATTCAGAATATTCAGCCTTGCTAAATTACCAATTAAGAAATAAGCTGGATATGGGAAATTGCCACACTTAATTAAACAGTATATGGCTAAAGTTTTTGACTATATCACTGAAGAACTGCAAAAATTTATTGCAGCCCAACACCTATTTTTTGTAGGTTCTGCACCTCTGAGTTCTACAGGTCATGTTAACCTTTCTCCCAAAGGTTTAGAAAGCTTTTGTATCCTTTCCCCCAACCGAGTAGGTTACTTGGATGTAACAGGCAGTGGGAACGAAACCTCAGCCCATTTGCTAGAAAATGGCAGAATTACATTTATGTTTTGCGCTTTTCAAGAACCACCTTGTATTTTGCGTCTTTATGGACAGGGAAAAACGATTTTACCAGATTCCCCAGCATGGAATTCCTTATATTCCCTATTTTCTCCCATCCCTGGAACTCGACAAATAATTATTGCAGATATTGAACGTGTACAAACCTCCTGTGGTTTTGCAGTTCCTCTTTATGAATATCAAGGACAAAGAGACACTTTAGTGAATTGGGCTAGTAAAAAAGGTGAACAGGGAATTAAAGAATATCACCAACAGAAAAATTTTGTTAGCATTGATGGTTTATTAACTCCTTTGTTTCAAATTCACAATCAAAAATGAGTTGATTAATCAATTATTATTCAACTTTTAAAAACCTTTAAATCACGCAAAGCTAGACGAATTTGTTCCATACGTCTACGATTGACATAAAGATCCGACTCTCCCACACGAGATGCTGAACGGATATGAATTACTAACTCATCATCTGGTAAATATAGCGTTTCCTAGTATAGTGAAGTACAAAATCATCTGCGTTTATCTGCGTCCATCTGCGTTTAATGATTACAGCTTTTACCTCACTTGAATAGTAATTGCTATAAAACTCCACATCATCAATAAATTTTAAGATGCGGCTTTGGTTGCATTTACTCTCAAGTAAAAATCGAGGTTATGGTGATATTGATGTTCAAATTAGAGAAATGTAAATTGCTAAAACTCAAATTTGGATATCACCTCCACTTCACTTTTTGCTGCTGTAATCCATTCTTGGATTGCAGGTAATGATTTCTGGAAATCAAATTACTCAACAATCAACCATGAATTACCAAATTGTTAACCAATTAAATGAAAAGCAAATTTACGAACTTGTGGAATTATATAAAAATGAATTTTGGAGCAAAAATAGAACATTCCAGCGTGTTGCTAAGATGCTAGAATTATCAGATATTATTATTGCTATGGTAGGTGATGATGAAGAATTGATTGGGTTTTGTCGCGTTCTGACAGATTTTGTTTATCGAGGAACTCTTTATGACGTAATTATTAAACCTAATTATAGAAATATGGGTTTTGGTGCTAAATTATTAGATGCAGTAATTAATCATCCACAGTTACGAGAAGTAGAACATATTGCTCTTTTTTGTTTACCAGAAATGATGCCTTTTTATGAAAAATGGGATTTCAAAAAAGCTATTAATGGAATTGAATTAATGTTTCGTGATTACCAATTATCTGAGGAATAACATCATGATTATTAATCCAGATAACGTACCTCATCGAACAACTTCTGCATATCCAGATGTATTTAAATCTCGAATCGCAGGACGAATTAAACAAGCTTTAGGAAATGCAGCCGGATTGAAAAATTTTGGTGTGAACTTAGTCACTCTAGCACCAGGAAGTTGTTCAGCATTAAGACATTGGCATACTCAACAAGATGAGTTTATCTATATCATTCAAGGTGAAATAACTTTAGTGACTAATGCAGGTGAGCAAATCCTCACACCGGGAATGATGGTAGGTTTCCCCGCAGGAGAAATGGATGGTCATCAACTTGTAAATAAATCTCCAGAAATAGGAATTTATTTGGAAGTTGGAGATAGAACTCCTGGTGATGAAGCGCACTATCCAGATGATGATTTAATTGCTAAATCTAGTGATGATGGAAAATGGATTTTCACACACAAAGATGGTACTTTGTACGATACTTAAAATAAAACATCATTCAATAATTCAGGAAAATTGAAATTTTGCTATCAAATTTATTTAACTGGCAATCATTGATTTTATTAGGAATCACTACATATCATCTAATTGCCAGTATCCAAGAAAAATCAAAAATACCACCCATAGGAAAATTGATTGATGTCGGTGGACATAAATTACATCTTTATTCTGCTGGAGAAGGTAAAATAACAATAATTTTAGATCATAGTCTGGGAGGAATAGATGGTTATTTTTTAGTAGAAGAATTAGCAAAAATTTCCCGCGTTTGTATTTATGACCGAGCCGGATATGGTTCGAGTCAATCTAGTAATAAACCTCGGACAAGTGAAGAGATAGTTAAAGAATTACATATACTTTTAAAAAAGGCAGAAATTGAACCACCTTATATCTTAGTTGGTGATTCTTTTGGTAGTTACAATATGCGTCTTTATGCTCATCATTTCCCAGAAGAAGTAGTAGGTATGGTTTTAACAGATGGTTTGCATGAAAAACAGATGTTAGCAATGCCATTGAGTCTAAAATTATTAAAATCATTTTTTACAGTTTCTTTTTTAATTGCTTCATTGGGTGCAGCATTAGGCATTGTCAGGTTTTTAGGGATAATAGGCGCTTTTGAAGTTCTCAAAAAAGAACTGCGTCAGTTTTCATCAACCACATTAAAAATCGTCAAAAGGTCTTTTTATTCGTCACGACATTGGTTGACTATGTTTCGAGAAATGTGGAGTTTAAATAAAAGTGGTTATCAATTGCGAAAAGCCGATTATTTTGGGAATATGCCAATTGTTAATATCAAAGCTGCTAATTTTCTTAAGCCTAGTTTGGGAAGGTTTTATTTTTCCATTCCACCTGCTGATAAACTGCGAGATAAAATACAATCTGATTTACTTTTACTTTCGACTGATTGTGAACAATTATTAGCTACAAAAAGTAGTCATTTTGTTTGGATAGATGAGCCGGAAGTTATTTTGACAGCAGTGAGAAGAGTTTTAGAGAAAGTTGAAAAGACAAAGTATTAATTAACGTAAATAAATACAGCATTTTCACGCTATTTGCTAAAATAACAACTTAAAGCGTTACGAGTTAACAGCAGATGCTCAAGCGGTTTTGGCATCGCCAAGTAGAAGCAGATTTAGCTAATCTTAGTCCTGGATTAACTTTGCTGCAAAATCTTAATAGCACTATTCAAGGAATCATTGACTTAGAGGATGTTTTAAAAGTTTTCGGCGATTATAAATCGCTACTACACAAGCAAAGTCCACCTCCGTGGACTAACACAAAATTAAGGTTTTCAAACCCACGCAGGTGGGTTTTGTCTGTGTAGCCGCGACTTCTAGTCGCCATGCGAGTAATAATTTAGACTTTTCAAACAACCTCTTAGAACAAACGAAAAGCGATCGCACTCTCAATACTACCATTGCGATCGCAGGTATCGGACTTGCAACCAGCCAAATCGCTTCCTCTGTCCTGGTTTCTCAATTCCCACCATCAGCAAAAACCCCATTTATCATCACCCCATCTTTCTACATTAGCGTTGTCACTGGAGTGATTGTCAGTATAATAGCCTGGATATTATTGACCAAAATTCGGCGCTAATTCGTTCTTTTATCTTCTCTGCGATTCCATACTATAACCAATACTGCTCGGTTAAGGCTTAAAAGTCATTATATGGTAGGTTGGGTTGAGGCACGAAACCCAACATTATCAAGGATTTTGTTGGGTTTCGCTGTCGCTCAACCCAACCTACATTTCCTTAACCGACAAGTATTGATACTATAACCATGTCTACCGAACGCATAATTGAAAGCATATATACAGATGGTGCTTGTACTGGCAACCCTGGCCCTGGTGGTTGGGGTGTAGTTGTTTACTTCCAAGATGGCTCAATTCACGAAATGGGAGACGCATCACGCCATACCACCAATAATAAAATGGAAATGCAAGCTGCGATCGCAGCTCTACAATTTCTAGAAACATCTGGACAAACTCAATCCATTATCCTCTACACCGATAGCGAATATCTGATCAACTCTGTTACCAAATGGATGTCAGGCTGGAAAAAGAAAGGTTGGAAAAAGTCAGACGGAAAACCTGTCCAAAATCAAGACCTCTTAGAAACCCTCGACCAACTCAACAGCCGACTCGTAAAATGGCAACACGTGCGCGGACATTCTGGTAACATAGGTAACGAACGTTGTGATGTGATTGCTCGCTCCTTTGCCAGCGGCAAAATCCCATCTCTTCAACAATTATCCTCTGGAAATTCTCACCAAACTTTACCTAGTAAGCAGGAAATAAATGTCATAAAAGTATCTGACTCCGCAATAAACTCTACAACCATTAACAAAAATATTCTGGAAAGCAGTACTTTTCCATCAGACACAATCACTATGGAACCATCTACAGCATCAGCTGCGACGACAACCGATGAAAAACCTTCTGAGATGAGAGTTTTACAACTTCGCAACTTGGTTGAAACTCTGCGGATTGCTGACGAAATTTCTGAAAAAGGCTACTTAATCACCAGTTCAGAACTAGCAGACCTGATGGATGTCCACGCCAGTGCTGTAACCAGTCGAGGAGATCAATGGCGTTGGCGCAACTGGATAGTTTCACGGGTACGACGTGAAGGTAATCAAATTCTTTGGGAATTAGAACGAGGTGATCAAATAGAAAGTGAAGCTGACTGAAGATATAGCAAAATTCAAGAGTCAGCCCTATAGCTTGCGTGACGACGTAGAAATCATCAGCTTGGCGTTAGTATCGGCTCGTCTTCGACACACTACGTGAACGCTCAGGGCAAGGAATCAGGAGTAAAACTGGCTTTGAATTTAGATTCTGTACCGTATGGCTATGCCACGCAAGCTATTGGCTAACTTCTACTGAGCTTTGGCATTAGCCATATTACGCTCATTGAAACCTCATTTATCTGCAATCTGCTGTAATTCATCACCACTTTGGTGCAGAAGCAAGTAAATCCACAACTGATTTAGCCACTAAAGGTTCAGAAAATAGATAACCCTGACCAAAATCGCACCCCAAATTTCGCAGTTGAGCTAATTGCTCTATGGTTTCTATACCTTCAGCAGTTGCCTTCATTTCACTTGTATGAGCCAGGCTAATGATAGTTGAAATTAAGCCGATATTCCGGGAATTTTGCTCTAAACCATAGACAAAAGATTTATCAATCTTAAGTATATTGACCGGAAATCTATGTAGGTAGCTTAAAGAAGAATATCCTGTGCCAAAATCATCAATACATAACTTAATTTGACATTCTCTCAATTGCTGTAAAATTACCGCAGCTGCTTCACTATTTTCCATAATGGCACTTTCAGTAATTTCCAGCTTTAAATTTTGTGGATTCAGCCCAATTCTTTGCCAAGCTTGATTAATTATTTCCAGTAAATTGGGTTGAGAAAATAATTTAACTGAAATATTAACACTAATAGAAATATCTTCATTAACTACTTTTTGTTTTTGCCAATTGCGTAACTGACAACAAGCTGTTTGTAATACCCAAGTATCTATATCCGCAATTAAACCCGTTTCTTCTGCTATAGGAATAAACGCCGACGGATAAACCATCCCCCTAGTTGGATGCTGCCAGCGGACAAGCGCTTCAAATGCGCTAATTTTGCCTGTACTTAGAGAAATTATCGGCTGATAATAAACAATAAATTCTTGTCTTTCAATCGCTCTTTTTAAATCATTTTCTAACTGTAAAAGCTTACTTGCTTGCTGATACATATCAATAGTAAAAATGCAATATCTAGACCTGCCTTGGGATTTAGCATGATACATGGCAGTATCAGCATCTCGCAACAATTCTTGAGGTTTCTCATAGCTACTATTGCTGACAACAATACCTATACTTGCAGTAATAAAAACTTCAGCTCTAGATAATTGAAAAGGAACTGAAAGCTTTTGTGAAATTTGAATAGCAACTAGTTTTACATATTCAATATCTGGAATCTTCTCTAAAAAAACAGCAAATTCATCACCGCCTAATCTAGCTAAAATATCAGTATCTCTCATTAAAGTTTGTAGCCTAATACCAATAGCAATTAATAATTCATCTCCTACCAAATGTCCAAGAGAATCATTGATAACCTTAAAGCGATCGCAGTCTAAAAATAGCACTGCAAACTGATAATTAGATGCTATCTTAGAAAGATTCAGTGCATCATCTAAGCGTTCCATTAATAAAGTTCGATTAGACAAATTAGTCAGCGGATCATGTAAAGCTCGGTACAATAGTTGCTGTTCTAACTGCTGTCTTTCCCATAATTCTCGTTTGAGGTCTTGATTAGCTAGTTCTAACTGTAAAGTCCGTTCTTGGACTTTTTTTTCTAATTCTATATTTAAGTTTAAAATTTTTTGTTCTGCTGCTTTTAATGACAATTGATTTTTCACACGAATAAAAACTTCTTCTGCATGAAATGGCTTAGTAATATAGTCAATACCACCAACTTGAAAAGCTTTAACTTTATCTAAAATATCATCTATGGCGCTTAAAAAAATTACTGGAATTTTGCTAGTTCTTTCATTAGCCTTGAGTTGTTGACAAACTGTATATCCATCCATTTCTGGCATCATAATATCTAGTAAAATCAAATCTGGCAACAGATTTTGGCAAGCTATAATCGCCATTTGCCCATCTAATGCTTTGCGAACAGAATAACCTTTTTCAATAAGAATTTTGGATAAAAACCGTAAATTATCCGGCGTATCATCAACTATGAGAATATCTTTTTGAATAGCGCTAAGTGTAGACATTTTACTCATTGTTAGCCTGGGTTAATTGCATAATTTTTTTAAATTGAAAATTTAGTGCCAATTCCCTCAGAGTAGTAGCTAAAATCTGATTTTCTGGAGTTATTTGGGCAATTAATTCTAAAACACTTTCATCACTACATTGAGAAGCCGCAAGATTTAAATGCTGCCGCCATTCACTCGACATTTTTAATAAGAGTAAAACTACTTGTGCTTCTGAAAGTTTTTCCTGATGATGAGATTCCATAACATCATCATTTTCATATATGTATTGCACTCCTATGTGTTGGCTAATTTTCTCTAATAAAATTTCTTCTCGGAAAGGTTTAGCAACAAAATCATCACAACCAGAAGCTAAAATAATTTGGCGATTTTCTTCAAAAGCACTGGCAGTTAAAGCCACAATTTTAGTAGCTTGACCTTGTGGTGTGGCTTTAATTTGTTGTGTAGCTAAAAACCCATCCATTACAGGCATCCGCATATCCATAAAAATTAAATGTGGTTGCCAATTCTGCCAATAATCAACTGCCTCTTGTCCATTTTCAGCTTCACGAATACTAAAACCAACTCTTTTTAACAATTTAGTTAATAATAAACGGCTATCTTTCATATCATCCGCAATTAAAATTCGATATTCTGGTTGATTCGGTGCTAAAAAAATAGGTTTACAATTTAGTTTTTGGATAGAAATTTCGTTAGCACTAGCTGCATAAATTGGGATTTCAAACAGAAATAAACTGCCTAAACCGGGATAACTGCTAACTTGAATATCTCCTCCCATTAGCTGTACATATTTGCGGCTAATAGTTAAACCTAATCCCGTACCTTGTTGATATTGGATACTTTTTACTGTTTGTTTAAAAGGTTCAAATATTAAATTAATTTCTTCAGTTGCAATACCATCACCAGTATCTTCTATTTCAAAGCTAATTTTGTAACAGTTAGTGAATGGTTCGCTTTTCAGATTTTCGTTTTGCTCAAAACAAACAGCTTTGACTCTCAATTCAATACTACCCTTAGCTGTAAATTTAATAGCATTTCCTAATAAATTGAGCAAAATTTGCCGCAATTTACCTTCATCAGCACGTACATAGAGAGGTAGAGATTGATCATAATTAAAAATGAGTTGCAACCCTTTAGATTCTGCTTTTAATTGCAACATTTTTTGTAAATTTTTTAGAAATACTACTAAATCAAAGCTGTTTTCGTTGAGTATGCTTCTACCTGCTTCAATTTTAGACATTTCGAGAATGTCATTAATTAGTATCAACAAATGTTCGCCAGCCCGATTAATAATTCCTATTTCCTCTTGATGTTCTATAGATAAAGAATTGTCATGGCTCAAGATATTTGTAAAACCAAGAATAGCATTAAGAGGAGTTCTCAATTCATGGCTCATATTCGCCAAAAATTCTGACTTAGCACGGTTAGCAGCATCAGCGTCTAATAAAGCTTGTTGCAGTGCTATTGATTGTTTTTGAGTCCGTTCTAGTAATTCAACTTGTTGCAGTGCAACTCCTAATTGATTACCAATTTGCACGACTATATTGACTTCGGCTTCCTGCCATTGTCGGGGAACAGAATTTTGATAAATTGCCAATAAACCCCAAAGTTTATTGCTAGAGAAAATAGGCACAATAATATAAGCTCTAGCTTGAAATTGCTCTAAAAGTTGAATATAACAATCGTCAAATCCTGCTTGATAAATATCTTCTACAATTCGGTAACTCGTCCCTTGGCTATAAAGACCACCTTGAGTTTGTTGGAGATAAGTATCTTTTACTAAAATTGAATTTTTATGAGCATCATCATCTTCATTCTTGCTATTAAAATCTCTGACTACACATCTTTCATTCGATAGTAAATTTTTCTGTAGTTGGGGATTATTATTTTGTTCTTCCCATAAAGAAATCCAGCCTACACCTACAGATTCGGCAACGAATTCTCCACTCCAGTCAGAATTGAAACCATAAACAACAACGCGATCGCAATGGATAACTTGCCGTAATTCTGAGGTGGTAGCGGCAAAGATGGTTTTGATATCTAATGTTTGTCGCATTCTCCGAATTGCTATTGCTAATGCTTTCTCTCGTTCTGCACTTTTTTGCAATGCTACTTCTGTTTGTTTTCGTTCAGTAATATCTGTATGGGAACCACTGAGGCGATAAGGTAGTCCTGATTCATTTCTTAGTGCTGCACCCCGTACTGAAACCCAACGATAAGAACCATCTTTATGTCGGGTACGAAACTCCACTTCATAGGCAGGAATTTTATTTTCTAGATAGTCATTTAAAATGGACATTACTTGTTGACTATCATCTGGATGAATGCATTCTTGCCATGTTTCCATAGTATTAGGCAATTCTTGATT
This sequence comes from Anabaena cylindrica UHCC 0172, assembly GCF_034931625.1. Lineage (GTDB taxonomy): Bacteria > Cyanobacteriota > Cyanobacteriia > Cyanobacteriales > Nostocaceae > Anabaena > Anabaena cylindrica_A. The sequence goes on from NZ_JAYGGY010000093.1 coordinate 49,897, forward strand.
TGCATATCCCAAAATATTTTTCCAACTAGGCGATAGATAGACTTTTCCTGTTAGTAAATTCCAATCCCAAATACCAACAGCAGTTCCTTCTACAGCTAAAGTGAACCGTGCTTCACTCTCTCGCAATGCTTCTTGAGCTTGTTTTTCTGGAGTGATATTGCTAAATGTGCAAACAAAACGCTCTAATTTTTTATGTTCAGATATTTGTGGATCAATATTTAATAATAACCAGAGTATATTGGTGGCAGAATTGTGAGATAAACCAATTACGTAATTACGTACAGGCTGCTGTTGGATCAGTGCTTCTCTGATAGGTAATGTTTTAGAGGTTAATGGTTTACCATCTTCGTCTAGCATTTGCCAATTGAGTGCAAAAATACTTTTATTTTGTAAATCTGTCTCTGTTAGTAACAGCAGTTCTCTAGCAACGTGGTTGCTCAAAATTATTTTACCCTCTGCATCCAAAAGCAATACACCTACGGGCATTTCCCGAATTAGTGAGCGAAAAAGTTTTTCACTTTCTTGTAATGGTTCTTGTCGGATTAATTGGTCTTTATATTGCCGATATAATATTAAGGTAACTAAAATTCCAAGTAGTATAAATAAGGTAGCAATAGTTCCAAAAAGCATAGATATTTATCCCATGCTGCTAAATGAATGACTATAGATTGAGTGTAAGGAGGCAGGAGGCAGGAGGCAGGAGTCAGGAGTCAGAAGTTAAGGAGTTAAGGAGGCAGGAGGCAGGAGGCAGGAGGCAGGAGTTAAGGAGGCAGGAGTCAGGAGGCAGGAGTTAAGGAAGAAGGAAGAAAAAGAAGTAATGAAAGAGGAAGAAGAATATTTTTCTCTTCTGTTCCCTGTTCTCTGCTATATCAAATATTCTATGTCCTGAATCCTTACGATTGAGTGACGTTATCTAATATTTCCTTCCTCGCCACTCTTGGGGAACGCGGAACGCAGACAAAAAGATTCGTAACACCGCCAGAGGATCGGCTAAGGGGGAAAACCAGAATAACCAGCCTCCTTTGGCATTTTGAAGATCATAGGAAGGTGCGATCGCTAATAATAAAGCAAAACGAATTATTAATAAAAATATATTCAGTCCCAATACTAAGGAAATGGGAAGATAGGGCGATAGAGCAATAGGCAGATAAGCCAGAACTATTAAAAGCGGTAAACCCTGTACTGAAGATAATAGCCATAAATCACCCCAAATCTGAGCGCGGGAAGCAGCATCTTTTAAATCAAGGCTGCGCCCCCATTCCTTCCAAGTTTCCATTGCCCCTTCATACATCCTTACTTTTAGCACTTTTGCCCCATCCAAAAACCCTACTTTAAAGCCTTGTGCCGCAATATGCCGCGCCAAAGTCACATCATCACAAAAAGAACTCCTAGCACTGCTATAACCATTTACAGATGCTAGAACTGAGCGACGACACAAAAAACATTGTCCATTTGCCATCACTCTTTCTGGTTGTTGAGTGTGAATACCAGCAGGATCAAATCTATACAATAAGGTCATCAGTAAAGCCGGTTGTAACCAACACTCTCCTGGAGATTTGAGAATAAACTGAGGGGAAAGAGAAACTAAATCATAGCCCTCAGCTTGGGCTGTTTTCACTAAACTTGCCACCAAACCAGGATCAGGCTGGGTATCGGCATCCATTCCTAAAAACCACTCACTGGCCTCTGAACTAAACAAAAAGCCATTATGTAACGCCCAAGGACGGCCTACCCAACCAGGGGGTAAAGGATCATCTGTGATAAGGCGAAACCGGGGATCTTGTTGCTGTTTAGTTTTTACCAAGTCGGGAGTACCATCTTGGGAATTGCTATCGACGACAATTATTTCTCGGACTTCGTAGCTTTGCTGACTTAATCCAGTTAATAACGGACTAATTCGCAGTGCCTCGTTTAATGTAGGGACAACAACGCTCACACTCCCCAATAAATCTAGTGTTGGCTGTTCTGGTTGGAGGGGGGGATGTCGTCTTGGGCCTTTCAACAGGCGTGAAAGTAAAATCGCCGTTGCTGGTACTTGAATAAGTAGTAATAAGAGGGAAATAACGCTTTCTATGATCAAGATAATTAGTAGTTGCAATTTATAACTTTGACAATACCCGACCTAAAGGTGCAAGGTTTTTTGGTTCAATGAGTCCAGAATAGATGAAGTTGGACTTTCTTTTAATTACGAATTACGAATTAGTAATTATTTAGCAGTGCTGAGTAGAGTATATATTTAGGTTACTCAGCACTAGTGCAGCATGGCGACAATAACTATCCAGAGAAAAAGGTTAAAAAGCTTATTAAACAAGCTTTCCTCCCTCCTTCTGCCTCCTTGCACTGGTTGGCTTACTTGAAAGCAACTTTAACGCTGGCGACAGAAACTTCTTTTGTTGCTGGTTCAATAGCTACGGATGCATCGGGACCTCTCAACCAAAGTGCTACAGCTGGTGCTACACCCAGTATCAAGCCTAGCAATACGGGGATGGAGAAGCCAGCAGCCAAGCTCATAACGGTGGCAAAACCAAAGTTACCCAAATAAACTAGTAAAGGGATATTGAGTTGCGATCGCTCTAATTTGATGGGGTTGTTTCTCCACAATAGCGCCGCTACTGTCATAAACAGGGAACCTGTACCCATCCAACCAGCAAAGTTTTGGTAAGGCATTCCAAAGAAAGCCCCTGGTTGTTGCCAATACCAGAAGGGAAGCGCAGTTTGACTCATGGCCGGATCTAGGACAAAATCCCAAGATGTCAGCAATAACGCGCCCAATGCGATCGCACTTATATGACGCAATAAGCTGGGTTTTTTGTCTACTTCTAAACCTACCCGCGCCAATAGGTAAGAAACGCATCCTACATAAAACCAAGACAAAGGAATTGTGAACGGCACTAAACCCGCAATTTTATAACCCAAGCCACTTAGATAGCTGTAGTGTCCAAAAGGAAACCCTGTACTAGTTCCCAATAATTCACTAGTCAAAGAAATTAATATTGAAGGCACTAGAAAGCCTAAAGTGCGACCTAAACCCAAAGTCCGGTTAGCATACAAGAACACACCGACTGCACCGAAAATCATATAAGCCACACCACCACCAGCCATGCTCCACTGCATGACAGTTTGCCCAACCTCAGATAAGCTCAAAATTACTTCGGCATTAGGAATAACTAGTAATATCCCTACTAGTCCAAAGACCATAGACACGATATGACCAATCAGGCATACGCGCTCAACGATAACAAGTTTTTTCATGAACCAGTCCTTAACCTTAATAAAATGTGATATGCGGCCATTCGACTGCTAACAGTTTACAAATGTTTAAGATCATAATTTAACTAATTTTTACAAAATAATCCGGGAAAATTGATACTGTACTAGTGATTTTCGTTGGACACAGTATAAATGTTTATTAATTGAGTACATATTTATTAAAATGGAGCAGGGTATGATAATTATCTGTATATAGCGGGGATCTGCCTTTTTCGATAAAGTTAAAAGTCTTGAGATCAGATAAATTCTTTGTATCGCCTAAATTTGTGAAATAATATCCGCACCTGCTACTGGGAATACCAATCTATGTCAGTCTTCAAAAAAATTCCTTGGTTTTCCCTAGCACTAGTACTACTGAGTTATAGTACTTTGGGCTGGGTGATATCTGAAACAAAAGCTCCTTGGTTCGTGTGGTTAATTGTGATTGTTGCTATCTTGTTGTTGCTAATTAGCTTGACGACTCCTTGGTCAAAACTAGCAGAATGTTACAGCATTTTTTTTAGATCCAATGTCAGGACTTTTGGTATTACCGTTTTAGCAGCTTTTCTATTTTTTATGATGCTGGCTTGGTTTCGAGTATTCCTTGATACTTTACTTATGCTCTCAGCAACTATTTTAGTCAAAATAGACTTCCAGGCATCTGGGTTCAAAGAAGGACTATCTTTCTGGTTCACGTCTATTTTTTCACTAGTAGGTTTAGCAGCAGGCGCTCTATTGTACCAAATTAAATTAATTTAATAATTGCTCTCAGAGTCCAAAGAACGTTAACTCATGGGATAATAAGCAGTCGCAGTATGGAACTGGGGAGATGGGGAGGTTAATAACCCTAGCAATTACCCATTACTAAATATCCAATTACGAATTACCAATTACGAATTATTTATGTCTTTATCTGACGCAATACCAGCTTTACTTGTCTTGGCAGATGGCACCACTTATCGCGGTTGGTCTTTTGGTGCTATGGGAACCGCAATTGGCGAAGTGGTGTTCAACACTGGCATGACTGGATATCAAGAAGTGTTAACTGACCCTAGTTACAGAGGTCAAATTGTCATTTTTACCTATCCCGAATTAGGGAACACTGGGGTTAATTCTGAAGATGAGGAATCAGCCAAACCTCAAGTCCGGGGTGCGATCGCTCGCAACATCTGTCACAAACCCAGTAACTGGCGCTCTACACAATCCTTACCAGACTACCTCAAACAACACCAAGTCCCCGGCATCTTTGGCATTGATACCCGCGCCCTCACCCGCAAAATTCGGATGTTTGGAGCGATGAATGGTGGTATTTCTACATCAATTACTGATGAGTTAGAATTATTAGAACTGGTGCAAGCTGCGCCCAACATGGCAGGATTAAACCTGGTCAGAGAAGTCACTACCCCAGTTATTTATGAATGGTCCCAAGCCACCACCGCAGCTTGGGAATTCAACCCAGAAAATGTGGCAAAAATTGGCGAAACCTTCACCGTTGTTGCCCTTGATTTTGGTGTCAAACGTAATATCCTGCGTCGCTTGGCTAGTTATGGTTGTCGGGTGATAGTTGTTCCCGCCGATACACAACCAGAAGAAATTCTTAAATACAATCCAGATGGAATTTTTCTCTCCAATGGACCCGGTGATCCAGCCGCAGTCACAGAGGGTATTACTACCGCCAAAGCACTGCTAGAAAGCCAAAAACCCATGTTTGGTATTTGCATGGGACACCAAATTTTAGGTCATGCCTTAGGCGCAGAAACCTTTAAACTTAAATTTGGGCATCGTGGTTTAAATCAGCCGGCGGGTTTACATCAAAGGGTAGAAATTACTAGCCAAAACCACAGTTTTGCTATTGATCCGGATTCGTTACCATCAGCAGTGGTAGAGGTTAGTCATCTGAACTTAAACGATCGCACCGTTGCTGGGGTACGTCACAAATCTCTACCTGTATTTTCTGTACAGTACCACCCAGAGGCTAGTCCCGGACCCCACGATGCAGATTACTTGTTTGAGCAATTTGTATTAGAAATGCAAACAGCACGACAAGCTGCGATCGCTTAAATGAAGTAAAAATAGAAAAATGGCAAGATTGGTAATGGGTAATGGGTAATGGGTAATGGGTAAGAGTCTTTACCAATCACCAATCCCCAATCCCCAACCTAGACAACTTGCTCAAAAACCATCTATACTTGAGCGTTTACTTTCAGTTAAAAGGACGAGGAGGGAATTATTGCTGAACCACTAAATCTAACCGTAAGCCTGAGAGGCACTCGCGAAGTCCGGGATAACTGTCAGCTATTCCGCCTCACAGGTTTGTTAGACGCTTTTTCTGAGCCGACATTTCGCAAGGTATTAGGCAGTAAGATTGACGAAGGCCCAAAGCACATAATTCTAGATCTCTCGCAAATTGACTTTGTGGATAGTTCCGGTTTGGGTGCGCTGGTACAATTAGCCAAACAAGCAAACGCCACTGGCACTTTGCAAATTGTCACTAATGCCCGTGTAACTCAAACGGTCAAGCTTGTTCGCTTGGAGAAATTTCTTTCCTTGCAAACAAATGTCGAAGCAGCTTTAGAAAACATCAAGCCATCTTGATTGCTTGACCAGAAAAAATCAATTTGGCTATCCAAATACACAATATTGGATAGCTTAATTTTTACAAATTCTGCAAAAAACCTCTCTCCTTGTGGGAGAGGCTTTTAAGAAAAAGTACCGAGTGCTGAGTATTGAGTGCTGAGTGCTGAGTATTGAGTACTGGGTTGAGAAAGGGAGATTAATTATTTGCTCTACATTTAGCGTCGAAATTAATCTTCTTTCTGTTTGCATACCAGCCAGTGTCTCGAAGAGTTATTGATTAAGTAATCGAAAATTTTAGCCTCAATTAAATTACAAAAATTAAATAGGGCTGTAGTCACTAATTTTAGAACAGTATTCATTCCTGAAAGCCTTGAATAAACTAGGTTTATATTCATGAATCAGAACTCAGAACTCTGCACTCAGGACTCAGCACTCTGCACTCAGGACTCAGCACTCTGCACTCAGCACTCAGCACTCATAACTCAGCTATAGCTTCAGTAATTTTTGTTAGTGTTGAATATTATCAGTATGTTATAATGGCATACTGCACAAAAAATAAACGTTCGTGAAGACAATCGCCCGTTATGTTTAGTAGGTCAAGGAATTATTAACTTGTGAAGCCCCAGGAGGAAGAAGCTAAAAATGAAGGAGATGAAACTGCTCTGCAAGATTCATCTGCAATCCCCGCATTGTTGGTAAACACGACCCAATTACCTCAAACAATCATATCTCATGCACAAGTGCGACAACTTTCTCCTTCTGCCTTGGCTTACTTGGGGGATTCAATTTACGAACTTTATGTTAGAATGTTCTTTCTGTTGCCACAGCAACGGCCAGAAATTTACCATCGTTTGGTAGTGGCGCAGGTCAGAGCGGAAACACAAGCGCTACATTTGCGATCGCTGACTCCTGAATTAAGGAGTAACGAGTTAGAAATTGTCCGCCGAGGTCGCAATGCTGCCACAAGCCGCCCTAAGCGACTTAATCCTGAAATTTATCAACAGGCAACTAGTCTAGAAACTTTAGTTGGCTATTTATATCTCACCGATTACTCACGTTTAATGGAACTTTTACAAAAACTCCATCTAGAGAAATAGTGAATAGCTCAATCTCCTGATGGAAAAATTAATTGCCAAGGTTAATTAAATTGAGCCGGGATGCCCACCTATCTGCTACAACCAATACTCCCATGTCTAATCAACCAAGAAAAATCAATACTACTAGCGAATCAAAACGTATGCAACCCATTAAAATCAAAGGCAAACGAGTTATAGCTAATCCTACTCGTCATCAAGGCAAAGCAGAAGGAAAATCCTTCTCAGGTAGACAACGTCCATCTCACCGAATTTCTCTACCAGCCCCAACCATCAAATCAATAGAAGATAGCAACTCAACAGAAGATAATGACCTAATTTATGGTCGTCATCCAGTTTTAAGCGCATTGGAAAGTCATCGCAATCTCAACCGTCTCTGGATTACAACCCGTCTCCGTTACGATCATCGCTTTCATCATTTGATTCTCCAAGCTAAGGAAAATGGCACAGTCATTGATGAAGTTGATCCCAAACGTTTAGACCAAATCACCGACGGTGCTAATCACCAAGGTATAGCAGCACAAATTGCTCCTTACGCCTATACAGAAATAGAAGATTTAATTACAGAAGCAAAATCTGTCACAGATCCTGTAATTGTCGTTGCTGATGGCATCACAGATCCTCACAACTTAGGGGCAATTATTCGCACCGCAGAAGCAATAGGCGCTCAAGGATTAGTTATTCCTCAAAGACGGGCTTCGGGGATCACTTCAACTGTGGTAAAAGTAGCAGCAGGTGCTTTAGAAAACTTTTCTGTAGCTAGAGTCGTTAACCTTAGCCGTGCTTTAGAACAACTCAAAGAAGCTGGTTTTTGGATTTACGGAACTGCCGCCACAGGTAGCGAACCTCTACATACAGTGAATTTTAGTGGCCCTATCGTTTTGGTAATTGGTGGAGAAGGCGAAGGTCTGAGTATGCTGACACAACGTTCTTGCGATGTTTTAGTATCAATTCCTTTACAGGGCAAGACTCCTAGCCTGAATGCATCAGTCGCTGCGGGTATGGCGCTTTACGAAATTTATCGTCAACGTTCCTTAAATACCCTCTATCTTGATAAATTACGCACAGTTTCTTTGAAAAAATAGCCTAAAAGTGTATAAAGAAATGTAAAAAAGAATAAATCTAACATATTGTTTAACACCCTGTAAACCGTTTATAAATTGGTGAAAACCATGAAAACTATTTGGCATAACCTCAAGGAACAGCTGATTAGTATATCTAACAGTTTTGGATTTGCTTGGTGGGTAGAGATTGTCACCCAGAATCCCCGTTGCACATACTACTTCGGTCCTTTTTTCAGTTCGGTGGATGCCACATTCGCCAGCAAGGGCTATTTAGAAGATTTAGAAATTGAAGGAGCGCAGGGTATTGTAGTCAATATTAAGCGTTGTAAACCTGATGATCTGACAATTGCTGAAGACTTGGGGGAAAGGATTGACCGTAAAGTAAAGCCTGCCTTTAGCGGTCAAGTATAATCTCAATCAATAGGCCGCCATCGTTCTGGGCTGGCAATCTGGAAACGATGGCAAATACAGCAAAATTCAGAATTCAGGAGTCAGGAGTCAGGAGTCAGGAGTCAGGAGTCAGGAGTCAGGAGTCAGGAAGAAAATCTTCTTGATAACTGAAACATCTTCAATTTCTGTGTGATCAAGAAAATATTTTCCTGTTACCAGAAGTGTTGAGACAAGTTATCCAGCCACATTCATTTACTGTGGATGCGATTGTTATTTTACCAAATCATTTATATTGTATTTGGACATTGCCACCAGGGGAAATTTTGACAAGGTATTTTTAAAAGAATTTTATTTATTACTAGTATTTTGCTGGTTTATCTTATCTCAATTTTGAATTAATTATGACTAATGATACCCTACAAGCTAGTCGGGAATGGTGGTCACAAAGGTGGCTTGATTTACTAGATTCCTATCGCTTTAAAAAGCGTTTAGAACGGGCGAGAAACTATTCTAGACAAGGCAATGTTTTAAGTATCGAATTTAAAGGAGCAAAGGTATTAGCGAAGGTGCAAGGGAGCGAAATAGAACCTTATAAAGTCTCCCTTTCTCTTGATTCTTTCACTGATGAAGAGTGGGGTTATGTGATTGAAACTATGTCCCAAAAAGCCAGTTATGCTGCTAAGTTGTTGGCAGGAGAAATGCCACAAAATATAGAAGATGTATTCACGAGTAATGGGCTGTCATTATTTCCTTTTACTTTAGGAGACGTTCACGGTAAATGTTCCTGCCCTGATAAAGCCGTACCTTGTAAACATATAGGTGCTGTATATTATCAATTGGGCGATCGCTTTAGTGAAGACCCTTTTGTTTTGTTTCAATTACGAGGGCGTACCAAAGAACAAATTATCAGCGATTTACGTCAGTTACGCAGTAGCAAATCTGGAGTCCAATCGGGAGAAGCATCGTTAAAACAGGAAAAATTCTCATCCAAACAGACAACTATTCATTCTCAATCTTCCATCAATTTAGATAATTGTTGGCGATATGATGAACCATTAGAATCTTCTTTAGTAGTAATTGTACCTTCAGTTAACGAGACAGTTTTAGATGTTTTGGGTACAATTCCCCTAGCTAAAGATGAAGAAAATTTAGTAAATTCATCAGCGGGTGATGTCGCCATGAATTATTTGCAAACAGTTTACAAAGATGTTAGTCAGAAGGCTGTTTTAGTAGCGATGAATGTGAGTGGATGAATTACCGCAGCAGTCAACGGTCAGGCGTGGAGTATTGCAATACGCCCATAAAGCAGTAAAAACTTCAGTTCTTCGGTTCTTTTTATGGAAAACCTGGGTTAAAACCCTTGAAAGCCTTTATTTTTTACCTAATTTACCTGCAATAATCTATATTTTAACGTTGCTAAGTGTAAAGTGTTCGTCGCGTAGAGTTACTGAAAATAAGAGTTTGAAAGCTCATAATTCGCAATGGAGTTTTTTTTGGTAAAGTTAATAACAAGATTACTACTTGCCAGCTTGTAATCAAGGTGCTTTAATAGCTAGGCGCTCCGCAGGAATAGCATCCCGCCAGATTTTCCAATCTGTACAATATTTATAATATATACAGCTACTCATGTTCATAAAGTTACAAACTCAAAACATTTAGACTTATAGGTAAGAAAAGCCATTACCATACTCTTGACACTAAATTCTACCAATTGCTGAAGAGGAATATATATGGAGCCAATCATTGCTATAGTTTTAGCGCTTATAGGTTACGCCTTAGGATCTGCGAAAATAATTAATCAAGGAAATGAAGCCCTTGTCGAACGCATGGGGCAGTATCATCGAAAACTTAGACCTGGACTTAACTTCATAGTTCCTTTCCTTGACCAAATTGTCATGGAAGACACAACACGGGAACAGGTTTTAGATATTAAGCCTCAAAATGTGATCACCAAAGATAATATCTACCTAGAAGTTGATGCAGTTGTTTACTGGCGTATTACCGAGATAGAAAGAAGTTTTTATGAAATTGACGATCTCCAACAGGCACTGACAAATTTGACTACGACTACGCTCAGGGAAATTATTGCCCAGAACAGCTTAGACGAAACCAATATGTCTAGAGCCGATATGGATAGAAGCATATTAGATCTGTTAGATCCAGTAACAAAAGGTTGGGGAGTTAAAATTATCCGCTTAGATATTCAAAGCATTACACCACCAGAAAGTGTAAGGAAGTCAATGGAAGACGAGCGAGCTGCGGAAATAAAAAAACGGGCGGTGATTACCGAAGCTGAAGGGGAGAGACAAGCAGCGGTTAAAAAAGCGGAAGGAACTAAAACTTCGATGGAGATCATTTCTGAAGTCTTACGTTCTCATCCTGAAAGTAAGGAGATTTTACGGTATCTTGTGGCTCAAGATTATGTACAAGCCAGCCAAAAGCTAGGAGAGAGCAATAACGCTAAAATTGTTTTTGTAGATCCAGCTAATTCCACAGATATGTTTCAGGAATTGATTGCTGAAACAGTTACTCAAGAAGAAACAAAGAAAACTTCTGGTAATGGTAATGGTGCTGGTTAAGATTGTTGGTAAATATTTAAGTTATGCTGACTATCGATAGATAGCATCAGCAACTAGGGAGACATCGCGCATTTCTGAAACATCGTGAATGCGGAGGATATCAGCACCATTAAAAATGGCTGCACAACAAGCTGCTGCTGTTCCCCAAACTCTGGCTTTGGGATCTGGTTGGTTTAAAATTTTGCCTATAAAACTTTTACGGGAAGCTCCTATCAGTATTGGACAATTAAGCGCTTTTAATGATGGTAAGCTGCGAAAAATTTCTAAATTTTGTTCATAGTTTTTAGCAAAACCAATACCAGGATCAATAATTATTTTATTTTGCTTAATCCCCGCAGTAATTGCGGCTTTTTTTTGCTGAGATAAAAAATTATAAATATCCTGTATTAAATCCTGATAATCAGTTTGTTGTTGCATTGTCTGGGGAGTTCCCCGGATGTGCATTAAGATAATTGGTACATCTAAATTAGATACTGTTGTCAGCATTTCTGGGTCAAATGTACCGCCAGAAATATCATTGACGATATCAGCCCCGGCTTCTACAGCAGCTTTAGCTACATTTGATCTAGTTGTATCTACAGAAATTGGAATTGAAATTTTTGGTCGAATTAGTTGCAAAACAGACAGCACTCGGTCAAGTTCTTCTGTGAGGGTGATTTGTTCTGCACCTGGACGAGTTGATTGACCACCAATATCAATCATATCAGCACCAGCAGCTACCATTGCTTGGGCTTGGGTTAAAGCGGCTGAAGCTGTGTTAAATAAACCACCATCACTAAAGCTGTCAGGGGTGACATTTAAAATTCCCATCAAATAACTGCGCTGTCCCCAGGTGAAACAGCGTTCTCGAATAATTAATTGCTTTGACATAAGTTCCATACCGCCCCGGAATGAATTCCGAGGCTAATAGTAAAAATCCGTTTTAGGGGACTAAATTGATTTGTCAAAAAGTCGTAAATGGCGTTCTAATGATAATTGACAATCCTGGCAAAACTATCAGCTTCTAGACTCGCACCTCCGACGAGAGCGCCGTCAATTTCTGGTTGAGCCATGATCTCATCAATATTATTGGGCTTAACTGAGCCACCATATTGAATTGAGACGTTGGGATTAGTCAATTGAGAGCGAATTAAGCCAATTACCCGATTTGCTTCTTTACTTTCACAGGTTTCCCCAGTACCTATCGCCCAAATGGGTTCATAAGCAATGACCAAGTTATTTTGATCAACATCTACTAAGCCTTTTTCTAACTGTCTAGAAATCAGTTTTTCAGTTTTCCCTTGGTCCCGTTGGTGTTTGGTTTCACCAACACAGAGAATGGGGGTAAGTCCATGCTTTTGGGCTGCTTTGAGGCGGAGATTAACGGTTTCGTCTGTTTCGCCAAAAAATTGCCGTCTTTCGCTATGACCAACGATGACATAGCGCACACCAAGTTCTGTGAGCATGGGAGCAGCAATTTCACCAGTGTAGGCTCCATTTTCTTGCCAATGGACATTTTGTGCGCCCAATTGGATCAGGCTACCATGCAAATATTTGGACATGATGCTGAGGTCAGTGAAGGGAGGAAACAGTATAACTTCTGTTGTTGAGGGTGTTTCCTGCAAGTGGGGCAGAAATCCGCGTAAAAATTCTTCGGATTCTGACCGGGTTTTGAACATTTTCCAGTTACCGGCTATAACGATTTTTCGCACAGGTGATTTTGTCAAGATGCTAACGCTACTAGATGCATTTTTCAGTCTACAACTTTTCTTGACATTCCTTATCTACTGTGAGGGGAAAGTGCTTTGGTTTGGCGATCGCTTATGTACCTCTTGACGCGAAATCTCTCCTAAACCTTCTTCATTACCTGAAAAGCTGAGATATATGTAATTTCAATACTTTCCCCATAATGCTGATTAATCTTTTCCCGCAAACCAGCAAATAAAGCATCCCGAATTGAAGCTTCTAACTTTAAATATGGGGAAAGAGTACCTAACAGCAGTAAATAATCATCAACGCTATAAGTTACTTGACAAAGCACATGATCAGCAATTAAATCTTTAAACTTACCGGAAGCGAGGGCTTTTTCTCCGAAAGATTTAACTATTTTTTCTTGAGTTGTTATGTCTTCATATCTTGCTGAGGATGGGGCATGAATTTTATAAACTTGATGCAAAGTTTGGTATACTTCATAATTAGGTTGAGGTGTCATATTCCACAACAAAATTAAAGCACCGTCATCTTCTAAAGCATCAGCAGCTTTTGTATAAGCTGTTTCAGGGTTCATCCAATGAAAAGAAGTTGCTGCTAAAACAGCATTAAATTGCCTTGGTGCTAATTTCCATTCTTCAAAAGTTGTCTGCTGAATCTCTATATTTGGATATGCTACACAATTTTGTCTAGCAAACTGACAAGCTGCTGGACTCGGTTCTAAACAAACCATTGGAAATCCTAGTTGAGCAAAAGACATAGTTGCATTTCCTGGGCCACATCCTAACTCCAGAATCTTACTGTCAGGACTAAGTTTAGCGATTTCAACAGCACTTTTAATTATTGCTTGGGGATAGCGTGGTCTGACTTTGTTGTAAGCTTCTGCAACAGGAGAATACCAGTTTTTTTTTAGTTCTAAGTCTTGGGGATATAAATTTTTGATTTGCTCTAATTTTTCCATGAGTTATGATAAGTATTATTACAAAATAAATTATCTGTTTGCCGAAGGAAACTGTTGAAGATGAACTGTGAAAAATATGGGGATTTCATTCACTTTAAAAAATATACTAAACATAGTCAGAAGCTAGACTTTTACAAGATTACGAAAGATCGATATTTGTAGGGGTTTAACACTGCTCAACCCCTACCTATAGAATCAAATAATTAAGCGGTTTTGAGTATGGCTGAATATTGCGATATAGGTGCTTATGATATGATTATATCTGTTCTATTTATAGCAGTAAATATTTGTTTAGGAAAGCTAAACTTACGTAGCAGACAGCAATAATAATTTCTGGTTCCATAGCTTTATAAGAACACTTTGTTTGTACTTAATTTAGCTGCAAGATGCTGTAATAGTCATTGTAGTCAACTTATTGTAAGAGTAATTATCCAAAAAGCAATAAATATATCTAAAAATGTTTACACCTGCAAATGCTCAAACTCAAGCTGAACTAAGATTAGCTATAGTTCGTAACCCGCTAGTAGTAACACCAGAAACAACAGTAGTGGATGCGATCGCACTGCTCGCCGCAGGCATCGCTCAAATGGCTGAGACACGCTCAAGCTGTGTCCTGATTGTAGAAAATAATCAACCGATCGGGATTTTCACAAAAACAGATGTAGTACGACTAAGCGCCCAAAGACGAAATTTAAACAATCTAGCCATCCGCGATGTCATGGCTCATCCTGTTGTCACCTTGTACGAGTCGGAGTTTACTGACCTCTTTTTTGCCATTAATTTGCTCCAACACCACAAAATTAACCATTTACCAGTTGTTGATGAGCAAAATCAACTAGTGGGACTGCTAACTCATGAAAGTTTGCGGCAAAAATTACGGACTCTGGACTTGTTGCGGTTGCGTTTTGTTAGTGAAGTGATGACGACAAATGTGAATTGTGCTGCTCCTGATATTTCCATATGCCAAGCTATACTTCTTGATATTAGCGAACAGCAAGCTGTACTTCATGAACGCAAGCAAGCAGAACAAATCATTAAGCAGCAAGCAGAAAGAGAATATTTGCTACGTGAGACCACCCAACGCATTCATCAATCCCTGGATTTAGCGACTATTTTTAATACTGCGGCTCAAGAAATCCGACAATTCATGAATGCAGATCGGGTAGGAATTTTTCAATTAGATCCTGACAGTAATTTTAACGATGGTAAATTTGTCGCTGAATCTTTAGTTGATGGCTTTGAATCTGCTCTAGGGACTAAAATTCATGACCACTGTTTTGGTGAAAAATGTGCTGCTGACTATCAGCAAGGCCGAATTCAAGCAATAGATGATATTGACAATGCTGGACTAACAGATTGTTATCGAGATATTTTGGCACAATTTCAGGTTCGAGCTAATTTAGTTGTGCCGCTGCTACATGGAGAAAATTTGTGGGGTTTGTTGTGTATTCATCAATGTTCTGCCCCCCGTCACTGGCAAGAGTTTGAAGTTGAGCTTGTCCAACAAATAGCCAATCAATTAGCGATCGCTATTCAACAATCTATCTTATATGAGCAAGTACAATCGGAACTGATCATTAGAAAGCAAGCTGAAGACGCGATATCACTGCAACTACAACGGCAGAAAATTATTCAGGATATCACTCAACAAATTCGCTCTACGCTAGATATAAACCATATTCTCGCCACCGTTACCCAACAAGTTAAAGAATTAATGCAGGTGGAACGGGTGATTGTTTTCCGTCTGTTTCCTGATGGCAGAAGTCAAATTTTGGAAGAAGTCGTTTCTAGCGGGTATGCTGCCCTGAAGGATCATTATTGGGAAGATGAAAAATGGTCACAAGAAATTTTAGACTACTATTGGCAGGGAAAACCCCGGATTGTTCCTGATGTGATGAACGATATCTGGACAGATTGCTTAACCGAATACTCCACTAAAGGAAATATCCAGTCTAAAATTGTCGCTCCCATCTTACAGGAACTTGGAGAAAATGAAACTGGACGCTGGGTAAGTTCTGATCATAATCAGAAACTGTGGGGTGTATTAGTTGTCCATGCCTGTAGCACAAGACGTATTTGGGAAGATGATGAAGCTCAATTGTTACAACAAATAGCCAACCAATTAGCGATCGCTATTCAACAAGCGGATCTATTTGAGCAATTGCAACTGTCTCTAGTGCAAGAAAAAGAAGTCAGCAAAATGCGATCGCGCTTCATTACTATGGCATCCCATGAATTTCGCACACCTTTAGCCATTATCGCCTCATCTACAGGCATTTTACAAAAATTTCAAGAGCGCCTCACTGTAGAAAAACAACAAGAACATCTAGAAACAATCCAAAAAACCATCAAGCATATCGTCCAACTTCTTGACGATGTTCTCATGATTAATCGTGCTGAAGCCGAGAAGATGGAATTCAACCCAGAAGCATCAGATATCATCGCTTTTTGTCATCATCTTACACAGCAAATAGAAGCCACGAGTAACAAACACATAATAGAATTTGCCTTCAATGCAAACAAGCCAATATTAAACAATTCTTTCGTAGTTCAATTTGATCCAAAAATCCTCCAACAAATTCTCACACATCTCCTGAAAAATTCTATTCAATATTCTCCTCAAACAAGTTTAATTAAATTCAATTTAACCATAGAAAATGACAAATTAATCTTCAAAATTAAAGATTCTGGCATCGGCATTCCTGAAGAATACAAAGTTAATTTATTTGCACCTTTTCATCGAGCTTCTAACGTTGGCAGCATTTCTGGTACAGGCTTAGGGTTATCCATAGTCAAAAAGTGTGTTGATATGCACAAAGGAGAAATTTCCTTAGATAGTCAATTAGGAAAGGGAACAACATTTACAGTCAGTATTCCTTATAGCATTTCCTAGTCTAATGAAGTACAAAATTATCTGCGTACCTTGTGGGAAGCAAGCTATATCTGCGTCCATCTGCATTTAATTATTACTGCTTGTACCCAGCCCTCTAAATATTGACAAATAGGACACAATGTGAGTTTTCTAAGAAGGTAA
>NZ_JAYGGY010000094.1:0-64914 GCF_034931625.1 Anabaena cylindrica UHCC 0172
CTTTTCTCTCTACGGACAACTATGGATTTATGGCATGGAATTATGGGCTGATTTAGCTCTAAACTTAATCGAGCTCAAGCCTCATAAACGCCTCTTTTTTCAGCGTGGCTTTCAGGCTCTATCCCTTATGAAACAAGCTGTTTAACCACCTTGTCACCCGTTAAGAGAAAAGGTAGATTTTCACAAATTGAATCAGTTATATAGAGAAGCTAGTAATCGCTTAGATATATTAAATCTCAAAAAGAATTTAGAAAGTGGTACAGATACGATAAACTTATTGAATGCAGCATTAGAAGATGTAATTTTTTCCTTTGTCAAAGTTGGTGAAGAAGAACTTGTATTAGCAGATGAGCTTAAAAATACATTACATCGGACTCGTGAGGCTTTAGTTAATAACTTTGATCAAACAGATCCACAATTCATAAGTTTAAAAGAAGAGTTAGAAAGATTATTTAAACAGAAAAAGTTAAGTGAAGTCAAGCAAGAGGAAATGAATAAAAATATTAGTAGTTTAAATAAAATTCATGAGCAAATTCAAGAACTTAATCGTCAAAATAATCTATTAAGAGCTAAATATGATCATGATGTTAAATATGTTCGTATTCATAAGCGTCTGTTAGAGTCAAAAAAATTTTCTGTCACAGAACGAAAAATTTATGAAGCATTGCGTGGTTTAAAGACTAAAGCAGATGATCTGATTTTACAAAACACAAAGATTCTGAATAATGAGAGTTATTTTAGTCAACAGATGATAAGATTACTCATTGACCAATTTAAGAATCAGCAGAGAATTGATATTAATACAGAAATGTCTAAATACATCAATAGTTTAATCGTTAAGGAATATATCAACGAGTACAATAGAATTAGTGCATAAATAGTGAAATCGGCGGTTAGAAACCACATCTACACAAACAAAACCTACCTTCGTAGGTTAAAAACCTTAATTAGTTTCATCTGTGGAGTTAAATCTAATGACACAAATTACAACCACAAATTTAGAATTAATTCAACCTTCAGCTAATCATCAGGCTTTGACAGATGAGCAATTCATGTTATTGAAAGAAAATGATAATCTTTATGAATATGTGGACGGAGAGCTAATTATTGTGGCAAATTCAGGTGTAGAACATGGCTACTTAGCTCTAACTCTTGGATATTTTTTAACAGGTTTTGTGCGTGAACATAAACTAGGTATAACTTGTGATTCTAGCACTGCTTTTAAAATGAAAACTGGTAACAAAAGATCACCTGATCTTGCTTTTATTGCCAGGGAAAGGTTACAAGGTTTAAAGCGATTACCCAAGGGGTTTTTTGATGGTTCTCCTGATTTAGCTGTAGAAATTATTTCTCCTAATAACACTTTTGAAGAAATTCATAATAAATTAGTAGAGTATTTTGAAAACGGAACTCGTTTAGCATGGGTGATTTTGCCAGATGAAGAATGTGTATTAGTTTATCGTAAACCTAAACCATCACAGCTTTTACAATTGGAAGATAGTCTTAATGGAGAAGATGTTATTCCTAATTTTAATTTGCCTTTGATAGAGTTATTTCAAGAATTATCTTTTTAGATTAGATATATATTTTCAACTATGCAGCATTTAGACAGTTTAGATTTTGCTACTAAAATTAAAGAATTAATTGATAGTCTTAAAGCCATTTGTGCTTCTTATGGTTTGGGTAATGATGGTAATGAGTTTAAAATTATTACTCAAGTTTTTCTTTATAAATTCACTAATGATAAATTTGCTTATGAAGTAAAAAATATTGATGAAGAAATTGCTCAAGCTGAAAAATGGGAACAGGTATTAAAAAATAAGACTGAAGACGAATATGAATTTATATTATATCAATTACCTGCTAATACAGCCAAGTTAAAACCAGATCATTTTATTTCCACTTTATTTGAAAAACAGAATGATGATAATTTTGCTAAGTTATTTGATGATACTTTGCGAGATATTGCCATTCAAAATAGTGATATTTTCTCAGTCAAAACTGAAGGTGATACAAAAATTCCTCTTTTTGATAGAGTCAGTGAATTTATCACAGATACTTATAAACGAGATGCTTTTTGCAAAGCAATGATTAACCAGTTGGTTAAATTTAGTGCTGAACATATTTTTACACAGAAATATGATTTTTTTGCCACTTTATTTGAATATTTAATTAAGGATTACAATAAAGATAATGGTGGTAAATATGCAGAATATTATACACCCCATGCCGTAGCTAAAATTATGGCGGCGATTTTGGTAAAGGATAAGGTACAGAATGTCACAGTTTATGATCCTTCTGCGGGTTCAGGAACTTTGTTAATGAATATTGCCCATGCTATTGGTGAAGATAACTGTACTATTTATTCTCAGGATATTTCTCAAAAGGCATCTAGTTTATTACGGTTAAATTTGATTTTAAATAATCTCGTCCATTCCATTCCTAATATTATCCAAGGTAATACTTTATTGCATCCTTATCATAAACAAGGTTCAGGATTAATGAAGTTTGATTATATAGTTTCTAATCCACCTTTTAAAATGGATTTTAGTGATTATCGTAATGATTTAGATACAAAAGCCAATAAAGAGCGTTTTTTTGCAGGTATTTCTAAAATTCCTAACAAAGCTACAGATAAAATGGCTATTTATACGCTGTTTTTACAACATATTATTTATTCTCTCAATGAACAGGGTAAGGCCGCTGTAGTTGTTCCTACGGGGTTTATTACCGCACAGTCGGGTATTGATAAAGCTATTCGGACAAAGTTAGTAGATGAAAAAATGTTAGCAGGTGTGGTATCCATGCCGAGTAATATTTTTGCCACGACGGGAACGAATGTTTCTATTTTGTTTATTGATAAGGGAAATAAAGATGATGTAGTTTTGATTGATGCTTCTAATTTAGGTGAAACTGTGAAAGATGGGAAAAATCAAAAAACGGTTTTAACCGCAGCGGAAGAAAATCAAATTATTACAAGTTTTAATGATAAGAAAGCCATTGATGATTTCTCTGTGGTGGTGAGTTATGATCAAATTGCCGAAAAAAGTTATTCTCTCAGTGCGGGGCAATATTTTGATGTGAAGATTGAGTATACAGATATTACTCCAGAGGAGTTTGGGGATAAAATTCAGAAGTTTACTAATAATTTGAATAGTCTTTTTAGTGAGTCTAGGAAGTTAGAAAATGAGATTAAGAAGCAGTTAGAGAGTTTGAGTTATGAGTAAATTTTATAAAGGTAAAACAAGTAAATTGATTGATTTATGTGAATCAATCACTGACTGTCATCATTCAACACCAAAATGGACTAATGAAGGTAAGATAGTAATTAGAAATTTTAATATTAAGAATGGTAAGCTATTACTTGATGAAGTTTCATATACTGATGAAGATGCTTATCAAGAGCGTATTTCTAGAAATCAACCTTATCCTGGCGATCTAATTATCACAAGAGAAGCACCAATGGGTGAGGTTTGTATTATTCCAGATGGTGTTGAGTGCTGTTTAGGTCAACGTTTAGTATTAATTAAACCAAATCTAAATAAAATCAATAACAAGTATCTTTTATATGCTTTGCTTTGTGAATATACACAAAAGCAAATTAAGCAAAGTAATAATACTGGATCTATAGTTAGTAATTTAAGAATTCCACTCCTTAAAAACTTAGATATTCCATTAAATAATAATCAAGATAAAATAGCCTCTATTCTTTCTTCTCTTGATGACAAGATAGAACTTAATAATCGCATCAATTCAGAATTAGAGAATCTAGCTAAAACAATATATGATTATTGGTTTGTGCAGTTTGATTTTCCCGATGAAAACGGCAAGCCTTACAAATCCTCTGGCGGTAAAATGGTGTATGATCAGGATCTTAAAAGAGAAATTCCTGCGGTTTGGGAAGTTAAATTATTGGGAGAAGTTTTAACAATAGTTAGAGGTTCTTCACCAAGACCTATAGATAATTTTTTATCTGATAATGGCTTGCCTTGGATTAAAATATCAGATGCAACATCTTCAAATAATAGATTTATTTTTGAAACTAAACAATTCATTCTTGAAGAAGGTATTCCTTATACAAGACATATTCCACCTGATACACTCATCTTATCAAATAGTGCAACCCCTGGATTACCACGTATTGTCAAAATTTCTGCCGGAGTTCATGATGGATGGTTGATTATTATGAATTATAAAAAGGGTTTAACACAAGAGTTTATGTATCATTATTTCTCTTTTGAACAACGACGAGTAGTTTCTTTTGGAAGTGGCAGTATATTTAAAAATTTAAAAACGGATTACATTAAAAATCTAAAAATTGCTTTACCTGCAAAACTTATTTTGGAAAAAGTATCTCCAAAATTTAAAGAAATTAGCGAATTAATTTCTATTAAATCTCAAGAAAATCAACAACTAACCCAATTAAGAGATTGGTTACTTCCCATGCTAATGAACGGACAAATTACCGTTAAATAAATCAATAACTATAAACAGTAATAATTTTAATCTTTTCTTATGTTTTTTGCTTTACCAACTCCACCGCTAACTGTATCGCTGCTTTCATACTCGTAGCATCTGCAATTCCCTTACCCGCAATATCAAAAGCTGTTCCATGATCTGGGGAAGTTCGCACAAACGGTAAACCAATAGTGGTATTTACAGCCCTGTCAAAAGCCATTAATTTCACTGGAATTAAGCCTTGGTCGTGATAAAGTGCCAAGTAAGCATCAGCAGGATTTTTGATGTCAGAATTACCATACCAAGCTTGACCCGGTTTTACCCACATCGTATCTGGTGGTATTGGCCCCTCTAGCTGCATATTTGGACGCTTGCACCTTTCTGACTCAATCCAGGGAATTAGCCAATCTATTTCTTCGGTTCCTAGTTGTCCCATTTCACCGCTGTGGGGATTCAAACCTGCGATCGCAATTCTCCCATTTTTAATCCCGAAATCTCTCTCTAAACACTCCACCAATAAATCTAGTTTCTGAGTTAATAACGTCGGTGTTAAAGTGTCAGCTACTTGACGCAAAGGAATATGTGTGGTAGCCAGCAAAGCCCGGAGTGTCCAACTGGTAAAAGGCGATCGCCCGACAAATAACATCCCAAAACGGTCAACACCAGCTTTTTGGGCTAAAAGCTCCGTTTGTCCTGGATAATTATATCCCGCTGCCTTCCAAGCTGATTTAGCGATAGGTGCGGTTACAATACCATCGAACTCACCCGCCAAAGTTTGAGATATGGCATATTCCATATAAGCAAAACTCGCTGCACCACTAGCTGCATTACCTACACCTGTGATAATTTCACCAGTTATAGGTACATCAATCACGGATAACTCAGATGGATTTGCCAAAGATATCGAATTTTTAGTTAAGTTCTCATAATTCTGGAATAGTAAATCCCGGCTACCTACCACCACCAGATCACAGCTTTGGCTAACTTCCATATCTGCCAAAGCTTTCAAAATCACCTCTGTGCCGATTCCTGCTGGATCTCCCAGTGTCAATGCTAAACGTGGACGTTTATTGATTTGATACATAAAATTTCTGTGTCACATTATTATTAATTTTGCTCTAAATAATCCGTGACATTAGCCTTGCTTAAATTATTATTACCCATCAACAATTATTTTCCACCAGGTCTATACTCCTGAGTATCGTTGGGTTACACCACCATAGCTGCTAAACTGGTCTAGAATTATTCTCAAAGGTCTAATCCAATAGTAGCGATCGCAGTGCTGGGATTAAACCTAGTTAGCCTCAGTTGTCAGACTAGCAAAAATGAGATTTGATTCATCAAGTCAAATTAAGCAGTCTCATAAACTGGAAATATCAACAAACCATTCACTTCACAAAGGAGAATCACAGCAAATGGGCGGCGAAATCTTAAATGCAGCTATATTGTCTTTCGGCTTAATCTTCGTAGGTTGGGCTTTAGGCGCATTATTGCTAAAAATTCAAGGCGCAGAAGAATAAGCAGGGGGCAGGGGAGCAGGGGGCAGGGAGCAGAGGAGAGAAAAATAATCTATTCTATTACCTGTCACCTCCCTTCATTAAAATTATGTAAAGTTTTATTTATATCGATAATTCTGTTAAGATTCTTTTCATAAAACATTAAAATTTATAAAGACCCTGATGACAATATTAATCGTCGGTGCCACTGGCACCTTAGGAAGACAAGTGGCTCGTCGTGCTATCGATGAGGGTTATAAAGTACGCTGTTTAGTCCGCAGTAACAAAAAAGCTGCTTTCCTGAGAGAATGGGGCGCAGAACTCGTCAGAGGAGACTTGTGTTATCCCCAGACTCTAGAGGCAGCATTAGCAGGTGTCACCGTAGTTATTGATGCTTCGACATCTCGTCCCACAGACTCACTAACTATTAAACAAGTAGATTGGGATGGCAAAGTAGCATTAATTCAAGCTGCCAAAGCTGCCAATGTAGAACGTTTTATCTTCTTTTCCATTCTTGATGCCGAAAAATATCCCAAAGTACCGCTCATGGAAATTAAGCGGTGTACAGAATTATTTTTAGCTGAATCCGGCTTGAACTACACCGTTTTACGGTTAGCTGGTTTTATGCAAGGGTTAATTGGTCAATATGGCATCCCCATTTTGGAAAACCAACCAGTGTGGGTGACAGGTGCATCTTCACCAGTTGCTTATATGGATACTCAAGATATTGCTAAATTTGCTATCCGCGCTTTAAATGTGCCAGAAACCCAAAATCAAGCTTTCCCTGTAGTTGGTACTCGTGCTTGGAGTGCAGAAGAAATAATTAACATTTGTGAACGCTTATCTGGGAAAGATGCCAGAGTCACGCGGATGCCAATTGGCTTACTGCGGAGTGTACAGAGTTTACTGCGGTTCTTTCAGTGGGGATGGAATGTGGCTGACAGACTAGCCTTTACAGAAGTCCTAGCTAGTGGTAAACCATTAAATGCGCCAATGGATGAAGTATATACAGTATTTGGCTTAGACAAACAACAAACAGCTACTGTAGAAACCTACCTGCAAGAGTACTTCAGCCGAATTATGAAAAAGCTGAAAGAGTTAGACTACGAAAAAACTAAGAACAAAAAACAAAAAGATAAAAAAACCCCTTTTAAACAGTCTTCCAAAGTTAATAGTCAATAAAATTCCAGACTAATGACTACATTAGCCAAAAATGTGTAACGATTACTAGAGATCAAGCGTCGCCTAAACTTGGATATTTGAGTGTGCCGAAAGCAGGCATTATCTACAACGACATTAAACCGATAGCGTGTCGAGTCGCTATTGAACTGAAAGATCAGCTAACCGTAGCTGGTTGGGATGTGTGTGTGACAACGAGTATTGGTGGTATATTGGGCTACTGTAATCCAGATAGTCCTGTATGCCACACGCCAATAGAAGGTCTAAATCCCCCTGGGTTTGACTCAGACATGGAATTTGCAGTGGTGCTGGGGGGAGACGGCACTGTTTTAGCAGCATCGCGTCAAGTTGCCCCCTGTGGTATCCCACTATTGACAGTGAATACTGGTCATATGGGATTTTTGACAGAAGCTTATCTTAACCAATTGCCCCAAGCAATGGAACAGGTAATGACAGGTCAGTATGAAATCGAAGAACGAGTCATGCTCACTGTCAAAGTTCTGCGTGGGGATTCGGTATTATGGGAAGCTCTCTGTTTAAATGAAATGGTGCTACATCGGGAACCATTAACTTCGATGTGCCATTTTGAAATCGAAATAGGTCATCATGCCGCAGTGGATATTGCCGCCGATGGTGTGATAGTTTCTACCCCAACAGGTTCGACTGCTTATGCCTTAAGCGCCGGTGGTCCAGTGATTACCCCTGGTGTATCTGTTTTACAATTAGTACCAATTTGCCCCCATTCCCTGGCTTCTAGGGCGTTGGTGTTTCCCGATAGTGAACCAGTTAATATCTATCCAGTCAATGTTCCTCGCATGGTAATGGTGGTAGATGGCAATGGTGGATGTTATGTTCTACCAGAAGATCGAGTATATTTAGAGCGATCGCCATACAGTGCCAAATTCATTCGCTTACAATCACCAGAGTTTTTCCGCATTTTACGGGAAAAATTAGGTTGGGGTCTACCACATATTGCTAAACCCAATTCTGTAGAACTGCCTTAATTATCAAAGGGCTGAGGGGGTAAATTGTTTCCTTCCAGAATTGCTGGTTAGGGAATTGTATTTGGAATGAGTAATTAAAATCGCACCTTGGAAATGTCGATGATTGATATCTAAACGTGTTAAAACATCGTTGAGACTAGATTGATATAAGTAGTATAAGTAGGTCGGCGTTAAAAATTGTCGTTATGACAAGGCAAGGGGCAGAAGGCAGGAGGGAAGAGGTTTTGAGGCAATTTTACGTTTCGTTACATACTTCTGTTGTTTTGCGCCTTTCTACTTAGTTGGAATTTTTGTCACAGGTTCATAGGTAATAATTTTTTCCCAATCACTAATTACCTAACATCCCAAGCTGGTATAGCAAAATTCTCAATCAAACTTGTACCAACATCAAAAACCCTTATTACATTTCCAGCGTCATACAATCCCCAATTCCAAATCCAATATCCCAAAAATTAATATGATAGTTGCTCACAATCCCTGTGTTCTGGTGATTGAACCCGATGATAGTCTAGCCCATCAACTGGCTTTTGATTTGCAAGAAGCTGGCTATGAGGCAGTTGTGGCTAATGATGCAGCTGGTGGATTGCAAAACTGCCGGGAAGTCAGTCCTGCTTTAATTGTTGTAGACCGGATGCTGACAGGAGAATCAGGACTTTCTTTGTGCAGAAATCTCCGTACTATTGGTAATCGCGCCCCGATATTGATTTTAATGGCCAGAGATACAGTTGATGATCGTGTAGCTTGTCTCGAAGCTGGTGCAGATGATTACATCCTCAAGCCTTATCGCTCGGAAGATTTTTTGAAACTGATTCGTTTATATCTCAAACCTGATGTTGATACTAACGAACAATTGCGCTTTGGCGATCTAGTTTTAGATATTGGTACTCGTCGCGCTATCCATAATGGTAGACCAATAGACTTAACAATGAAGGAATTTGAATTATTAAAGTTTTTTATGGAACATCCCCGCGAGGTATTAACCCGTGAACAAATTTTAGAAAATGTTTGGGGTTACGACTTTATGGGTGAGTCAAATGTAATTGAAGTATATATTCGTTATTTGCGTCTAAAAATCGAAGAAGAAGGTCAAAAGCGCCTCATTCAAACAGTTAGGGGTGTAGGATACGTATTAAGAGAATCCTGAGAGCAACAGGTCTAACTACCCCAACAGAATTAATACATAGATTGTTTTCCCTTTCCCCGTTCCCTATTCCCTGTTTACTGATTTGATGATTAACTAGTACAACAGGGCAGAAATAACTAGAAAGTATCCACAAAAAGTAGCTTTTATCCAGCATTGCTGCCTGATTTTGCGAAAAATAGTTATTGGGGATGTAGGATGAACAAAATAACTTTTTATATTGTTTTGTTACAAAGTTTGTTTTTAGGAATGGGGAGTACTAACGCTCAGTCACTACCAATCAATCGACTTAAACCGGTGACAGAAGCAGGGAACAAGCTAGGAAAAGCGGCTGAAAGTACATTACCACCATCACAAATATGGGTAATTGATCAGGATAAAAAATTACAAAAACAACCTTTTATGTGGGTAGTTCAAGATCCACATCAAACCAGACAGCAACCATTTTTGCAAGCGGCTAAAACTCCCAAAAAACCAAGAAGCTTCACCAAGCCATCTCAAGAGGATGGGTTAGAATCGTTTGATGAAGTAGTGAAAGATAGTCAAAAGCTAGAAGGGCTATTTACTCTCTATCGCCAAAAACAGAAAAATCAAATATATTTAGAAATTAAGCCAGAGCAACTACAAAAAAACTTCTTAGCTACAGCCACTTTGGAATCTGGTATTGGTGAAAAGGGTATTTATAGTGGTATGCCATTGCAAGATTTTTTGTTTTATTTCCAACGAGTAGATAATAACTTACATTTTGTAGTTCGTAATGTTAATTTTCGTACTCGTCAAGGAGATCCCCAAGCGCGATCGCTTGCTCGTTCTTTTAGTGACTCTGTTCTCTACACTATTCCCATTAAAAGTATTAATTCTGAAAGCAAAACTATCCTCATTGATTTAAGTGATTTATTGCTGACAGACTTGGCAGGATTATCTGCAAGTTTAGAATTAGCTTCTAACCCAGATCAAACTTATTTTGGTAATGCCAAAGCTTTTCCCCACAATCTAGAAATTGAATCAATTTTTAACTTCTCTAATAATAGTGGTGGCAAAAATGAAAGCGAAGATTTTGAAGTTTTACCTGATAATCGGGGTTTTACTGTGCGGGTTCACTATAGCCTTTCCCAACTACCTAATAATGATTATATACCCAGATTAGCAGATGATCGGGTGGGATATTTTATCACTGCACATCAAGATTTATCTATAGATGATCGTAATGATCCTTTTGTGCGTTACATTAACCGCTGGAATTTAGAAAAACAAGATCCTACAGCCGCAATTTCTCCACCTAAAAAGCCGATTGTTTTCTGGATTGATAACGCTGTACCGTTTGAATATCGTGATGCTATTAAAGAAGGCGTATTAATGTGGAATCAAGCCTTTTTGAAAGCAGGATTTAAAGATGCAATTGAAGTCCGACAAATGCCCGATAATCCTACATGGGATGCTGCGGATATTCGTTACAATACAATTCGCTGGATTAATACAATAGATGGATATTTTGCTATGGGTCCATCTCGTGTTAATCCATTAACTGGAGAAATTTTAGATGCAGATATTATCGTTGATGCGAGTTTTGTGCGGGTATTAAAAAACGAATATCGTCAAATTGTTTTACCCAATAAAACACAAACTAGTACTTCCTTATCAGCATTGATGGAAAATGGACTACTTTGTGGAAAAAGTGATAAAACTACCAAGGGATTAAGAGGTAATTTATCCAAACTAGCAGGAGAGTATGATTTATGCTACGGAATAGAAGCTGCTAATCAATTTGCTTTTGGTTCTTTAGCAATGTCTCTGTTACCAAATATCGCTCCTACTAAACAACAGGTACAGGATTATATTCATCAATATTTACGTTTAATTATTGCTCATGAAGTTGGTCATACTTTAGGTCTGCGGCATAATTTTCGTGGTAGTACTCTCTTACCACCAGAAGAGATGAATAACCGTGAAATCACCCGCAGTAAAGGTTTAACAGCTTCGGTAATGGATTATGTTCCACCAAATATAGCCCCTCATGGTACTCCACAAGGAGATTATTTTCCTAATATGGTGGGAAGCTATGATCAATGGGCAATTTATTATGGTTATACTCCTACTCAAGCCAAAACTCCCATTGCAGAGAAACCATTTTTAGAACAAATTGCTAAACAATCAGAAAACCCAGAGTTGAGTTATTCTCCAGATGAGGATGTATCTAGTATTGATCCTACATCTGCTCCTTGGGATAATAGTAGTAATGTGCTAGTTTATTCACAATGGCAGTTGAATAATTCTCGTTTTATGTGGGAAAAATTAAATAACGGTTATTCAATTGAGGGAGATAGTTACAGTGATTTAAGTGAAAAATTTAGCACTATATTTGGCAATTATTTACAGCAATTATATTACACGAGTAAATATATTGGGGGACAGTCTTTTTACCGTGTTCATCCTGGAGACAGCAAAAAACGCTTACCATTTGTATCAGTACCTGTAGAGCAACAAAGACAGGCATTAGCAACGCTGCAAGAGTATGTTTTTGCTGAAGATGCACTGAAATTTTCACCAGAATTACTAAATAAATTGGCACCTTCTCGTTGGTATCATTGGGGTAGTAGTCCGAAGATGGGACGTTTAGATTATCCAGTACATGATTTAGTTTTGTTTGTGCAGAGTGTAGTGTTAAGTGATTTACTTTCAAGCGATCGCTTATCACGTCTTAAGGATATTGAACTCAAAAGCGCAAAAGGAGAAGCACTGGCTTTACCTGAGTTATTTGATACCTTACAAACCGGGATTTGGACAGAGGTTTTACAACCGAAAGGTAAATTAGAAATTTCTAGTTTGCGAAGGGGTTTACAACGACAATATGTGAACTTTTTAACAGCGATGGTATTACGGAAAGTAGACGTACCAGAAGATGCTCGCACATTAGCTTGGTATAAACTAAAACAGTTAAATCGTCAACTCCAGCGGGTAAAATCTCAGGATGAATATACTAAAGCACATTTACTAGAAACTAGCGATCGCATCGGAAAAACTTTAAATGCACCATTGCAGGGAAATTAACAATCACAATTCCCTTACCAGCTAACAGTTTCATCTCGATACAATAAATAGACGCTAGGGATTTCTCCTGCCTTCTCAATCAATCATATTGCCTTATAAATCATGACTCAAGCATTAGATTTCATCAAATTTTCCCCAAAAACAGAGCCAGCACCCACCGCTTTAATTGTCACCTTACATGGTTGGGGTGCAAATGCTCAGGATGTTGAAGATTTAGTCCCTTATATCAACTTACCTGATTATGAATTTTTACTTCCCAATGCCCCTTATCCATATCCTCATTCTCCCACCGGCAGAGCGTGGTATGACTTGCGAGATGAAAATATGTATGCAGGATTGATAGAAAGTCGGAAATTATTAATAGATTGGTTACAATCTTTAGAGAGTACTACAGGTGTGCCGTTATCGCGGACTATTTTGAGTGGGTTTTCTCAAGGTGGGGCGATGACTTTAGATGTCGGATTAACCTTACCCTTAGCTGGTTTAGTGGTAATGAGTGGGTATTTACATCCTGGGGTAGAAACTCTGAATAAAACCAGCTTTCCACCCACATTAATCATGCATGGCAGACAAGATCAAGTTGTACCTTTACAAGCTGCAATCAAGGCTAGAGAAGTAGCCCAATCCCTAGGAGTCGAAGTAGAATATCATGAATTTGACATGGGGCATGAAATTAATTTACAAATGTT
Source organism: Anabaena cylindrica UHCC 0172 (assembly GCF_034931625.1). Classification (GTDB taxonomy): domain Bacteria; phylum Cyanobacteriota; class Cyanobacteriia; order Cyanobacteriales; family Nostocaceae; genus Anabaena; species Anabaena cylindrica_A. The sequence goes on from NZ_JAYGGY010000094.1 coordinate 13,016, forward strand.
AGAAGTACTACGAACTTTTGTAATCAAGACAATTGGTTAGCTAAAGTTACAAATATTTTACAAATTGGGTGAGAAATCAGCCAAATTTTAACAATTTTGTTGCCCACTAATGAGTAATATAGATTGGGTGGAAGCGTTTAGTGCAAATCCACCTCAAGCTGAATGCGAACGCTGCAAAAGGGAGGGGCAAGCATTATGACAACTCTAAGCATTTCCAGAAAAGATATTGCTGCTATGACAGCAACAGAAGTACAAGATTTGGCTACGCGTCTGGAATTGGATAATTACAGCAATGCTTTTGAGGGTTTAAATGATTGGCATCTACTGCGAGCAATCGCGTTCCAGCGTCCAGAATTAGTTGAACCCTTTATCCATCTTTTAGATTTAGAAGCCTACGACGAAGCCTAGAGATTTTAGATTTTAGATTGGGTTTGAGTGGCTAAAATCAAAGATAATTGCAAGTTATAGCCAAAATGCTATTATCTAAAAATCTAAAATCATCCACTAAGCGGGTTCTGATTGCTGTAGGCGGCGGTATAGCCGCCTATAAAGTCTGTGAATTGGTTTCCACTCTGTTTAAATCTGGGGTAGAAGTGCGGGTTATTCTCACTAAATCTGCCCAAGAATTTATTACACCTTTGACTTTAGCGACTCTATCTCGTCATCGCGCTTATACTGATGATGATTTCTGGCAACCAATTTATTCCCGTCCTTTGCATATTGAGTTAGGTGAATGGGCTGATTTAATTGTGATTGCGCCTTTAACTGCTAATACTTTGGCTAAGTTAGCTTATGGTATGGCGGATAATTTGCTAACAAATACTGTTTTGGCTTCTACTTGTCCCGTGTTGTTAGCACCTGCGATGAATACGGATATGTGGGAACAGGTGGCAGTGCAAAGGAATTGGCTACAGCTATTGACAGACGTTAGATTTTATGGTATGCAAACTGGCTCTGGGTTATTGGCGTGCGATCGCATTGGTGCTGGTAGAATGGCAGAACCCGCAGAAATATTTGTTTATATTCAGTCGTTATTACACACCCAAGGAACCAGAGATTTAGCCGGGAAACAGGTTTTAATCAGTGCTGGGGGAACGCGGGAATATTTAGATCCGGTGCGATTTATTGGTAATCCCTCAACGGGTAAAATGGGTTTAGCATTGGCACAGGCAGGACTGCACCGAGGCGCAAAGGTAACATTAGTCCATTGTCCAGCCAGTTGGGATGTACCTTTGGGAGTGGAAGCAATTGCGGTTGTGAGTGCAGACGAAATGCAGCAAGTGATGTTAGAGCGTTTAGCCAATGCAGATATCATTATTATGTCTGCCGCAGTTGCCGATGTAAAGCCTAAAGAATATAGTACCGAAAAATTGCCCAAGCGATCGCTTCCAGAAAATCTACCTCTGGCACCAGTACCGGATATTGTCGCTGAATTAGGAAATCGCAAACAACCCCATCAATATTTAATTGGTTTTGCAGCACAAACCGGGGATATTATTACTCCAGCGCGGGAAAAATTGCAAAGAAAGAAATTAGATGCAATTGTCGCAAATCCTATTGATAAAGTTGATAGTGGTTTTGGGAGTGATAATAATCAAGCAGTGTTCTTAGATAAGTCAGGAAGAGAGGTAGAAATTCCAGCTTGTTCTAAGTTGGAAATGGCGCATTATTTATTTGATTTTGTTATTTAATGGGATGAAATTCTATCGTTATGCCAACCACTACAGAATTAATTACTACTTAGATAAATCTCTACGTTTCGAGTATTCCATGTAGCAATCCCAATTCCAAAAAAATCTTGATCTTCCGTCCATATTGGACAATTTAAAGACAAAGAAAGAGCAACTATTGTCCAGTCTTTTATATCTCTTTCTTGTATTCGTTGTTTAGCATTATACTCATATTCACTATAAATTTCGTCGGCTATGGGTATGACTACCTTTGTTAGTTTCTCAATAGCATCCAAGAATGGATCTAAAGGAAGATTCCGTTTTTGTAAAATCTTAGGTAAATGCTCATTTAACTCATCATAGCAGGAAGCGGGAGTAACAAAACTACAGTTATAATTGTATTTGTCTAATAAATTGGGTACACGTTCTGCTAATATTGCTCGAATCAGAATATTAGTATCCAGAACAATTAACTTTCTCATCGTTATATTGTACTTTCTTTAGCATTCTGGAAATCTGCAAATAATTCATCTTCACTAATACCTCTTGTTTCCAGCAATTGTTGGATTTTTTGGACTGCTGCTTGTAAAGCCATTAAATCTTGTTTTTGAGGAGTAGGTTGTGTTGGTATGTAGTAACCTATTGGCACTCCATGAGAAGTAATTGCGATTGGTTCAGATGTTTGTTGTGTGTACTTATGTAAATTAGCACGAAATTCTTTAATTCCTACAGATTGGATGTCCATAATAGTGAATTGACAAATTGTGTACACTTAAGTACACTATAACATAAACTTTGGGTTATTGATAATAATCAAGCGGTGTTTTTAGATAAGTCAGGAAGAGAGTTAGAAATTCCAGCTTGTTCTAAGTTGGAAATGGCGCATTATTTGTTTGATTTTGTTGTTTAATGGAATAAAATCACGTTTTTTACCAGAACTTTTAAAAATGACAGTGCTTTTACCTTATATTGGTGCGACTACTTGCTTGAGATCAATGTCATTACTTGAAGAGTATCCTCAAAACATTGTTGGTAGCTTTTGGGTTATTTGTGGAGAGGGATTTGATAATATAGAAATTGCTGATTGGTGGATTGATAGTTCTCATGAAAAAAATCAAGCAACAGTTCTTGCAAAAAGTATTTTCAATGCCTTTGGAGATTGTCTTGATGTAGAACATAATAACCCTTTATACTTAGCACTTTGTATTATTGTTGTTGCAGATTCTTCTAATCCTGCTCATTTATCTTATATAATTGAACACCTGAGAATCCCGGATAATACAATAATTAATTTATTAATAAAAATGGCACTCTATAATATACCTGCTTGTACAAGAGCTAGTTCTCCTGAACAGTTTTTATATAATCGTTATGGACAAAAGAATCCTAATTATCAGTATCTTCGAGAAACACTGGATCATTGGTCAGTTCAGGTGTGGGAAGATTATTGTAGTTATCTCATGTCTGGATATGGACAAATAATGTTTTACGACTATTGCAAGAAAATTAACGCAGTCAAAGATGAAGTCCAAGCTACTGTCGAAAAAGGTACTAAACCTTTAGTTTTAACAGAAGGAGAAACTGACCCAATTTATATTAAAACTGCTTTAGAATTACTAGGAGAAGGGGAAATTTTAGCACAAGTTGATATTGAATGGGTAGGAGTTTCTCTAGGTAAAGGAAAAAGTATAAATACTGGTGATAGTGGATTGAAAAATACCAGAGATGTTCTTATTTCTAACCCTAAATTCTTAGGTGACAGAAAAGTATTACTGCTCTATGACTGTGACACTGATAAATCTGACGAAAATCATGAACAATTAAAAATCAGAAAAATACCTCAACAAAAGAATCGAAAAGTCAAAAAAGGAATTGAAAATCTATTTCCTGATCATTTATTTACAGAAGAATTTTATTTACCAAAAACTAAATATGGTGATTATGGAGAAGAAAACCAAATTCAAGAATTTCAAAAAATGAAATTTTGTAAATGGATTTGTGAAGAAAGAAGACAGGCTGAGGATTTTGTTGATTTTAAGATAATCATTGATTTTATCAAAGATTGTTTAGGAACAGTTAGTTATTAAAGTGAATCATTCGAGCGATTAGAAAGATGCCTCCAGCACGCTACGCGAACGCGGCTACACAGGTAAAACTTACCTACGTGGGTTTCAAATACTTTATTTTCTTAATATAGAAAATTTCTGTACTTCCCTCACAATTAATTGTTCATTTTCTTCAATCAAACTACCATTACATATTATTGGAAGTTGATCTAAATTAGCTTGAATTGCTATTAGATAATCTTGACGATTAACTTCAATAATAACCTCTTCTTCTTTATTTTCTATCATCGTTATAACAATAACTTTTGCTTTTTCATCCCCACCAAACCATTCAAGCTTAATTACTAGCCCTGTAATTGTTGAACGGAATAGTAATTTCTGAGAAGATAAAGGTAATATAATCGTATCTTGTTGGATAATTTTTTTGTTTCTACTCAAATTAGCTGTGCGAGACTTCAGTTTGTTCTTAACCTCTGTAATAACAGGTAAAATGTGTTTATTTAATTTTATCTCTAAAGGGAAATTAGATGTACTTTCTATTATTTTAGAACCTGTTAAATTAAAACTCAAATTTGGTTCGGCCGCAGTATTTATCATATGTGATAACGCATCACATAAATTAGCACTGACTCCTTCTTCTATTGCTTCATCTAAAATATTTTCTCTTTCAGAAAGTTTTTGTTCGGGAGCTAAACTAATAATATTCAAAGCTTGAAATAGAGTTTTAGTAACTTTTCTTTCAAAGCAATCTTCGGATTGATAATTTTCTACTTGTAATGGAGAAATAATAGTTAGAACATAACTTCCTTCTTTAGTATGACCCAGACGCAATTTTTGCATATAGTCAGTTACTTCACTAAATGAACCTTTAAAGTAAGGCCTAGGTTCTACCGCAGATGAAGCAGCAGACCACATCAGCTTTCTCGCTGATTCAAATAATTGAACTCCTTGAGATATAGGAATACTACCATTTATAATTTCTGCATGATTCACTGAAATTTGTATAATTTCGGATAATGGATTTTTAAGATTATTTATTATTTCTAACTGAGAACGATGTTCTACAATTTCCAGATTTTGTAAAACTTCACTCATGCGAGCAGGAAAATCTCGAAAATCAGGATTTAGAGGTAAGAAAATTTCAACACTTTCTCCCTCACCTACTTCTAATCTCCAAATTGATGCAATATTGTTTATTTGGCTTTGCTGTTGCCAACCTTGAGTTCTTAAATAGCCAGCAACTTCCAAGGGATTTATAGATTTAAGAATATCAATATCTTGTATAGTTACTTTCATGGAGCGCCCCCATTTGAGATTATTTTCATCAAACTTTCTAGAGCTTCTACATTGAATATTTTGTCTCTTGATAAGCGCACTGACTTACTTTCTTGTCCAGTAGGTAATTCCTGTTTTCCTCGTAGTGATATCCAGTAAGCACAATGTTTCATAACTAATTCTTCTTCGGATTGGTATAACCAGCTATTTATATCGTCAGCCAAGATAACAACAACTAAAATACGCGGAACATAAACATCAGTATATCTCAAATCATCATAGTTTTTTTATTTAAGCAATAACTCATACTCTTAGCATTAACTACATTCCTTTGAAAAGGCGCTTTTACCTGTAATTCTAAACGGGGAGAGCGATAAGTTCCAATAGGTCCTCTGGCTGAAATAACTAAGTCAATACTATCATCATCTACTCCCGGTGCGGAAAGATCATATCCCGCAACTGCCGTTACAGCACGAATATAAGCTATACTAAATTGCTCTTGACGATTACTAATATACATGGAAATTCAACGAAATAATCAGGATTTTGGGCTGTTAAAAAGATAATGACTAAGTTCTGTGTAATTTTCTGCACAGTCGTTTATTCTACCCTTAATATTTGAGCTTTTTCTAGTCCTTCTTTGAATCTACTGAAATCGCTTATAAAATAAAATACAAGTAGTGATAATAACAGGTAAATACTAATGAGTTTAGAACAAGAGTTATTAACAAAGTGGCGTTCCCTAGCACAAGACAAACAAGAGGAAGTTATAGAGTTTGTGGAATTTCTTCACTTCAAAAACTCTGCAAATAAACCTCCATTGGGGGAACGTTTGCGACAAATTCGGACTAGAATTGTTGCTGCTGGTAAGCCTGTATTAAATGAAGAGGAAATAGAAAAGGAACTTGCCAGTCGCAGAGATAGAAATTTTAGAGTTTAATGACTAACTAATCGAATAAGGAATTGGTTTAATAAACTGGGTATTTGCACGCACAAAACATCGAATTTTTATATCTTCTGCACTACCTTCCTTGGCAACATATAACCACGGTTTACCTCGTTTATCTCGATAAATTTTTGGCGTTCCTACAATATTGATATTGTTGCCTTTTAAAAGCGATCGCACTACACGATAATTTTCTCCAGCTTGTGCGCGGCAATTAACCTTGTTACTGACAACCCTCCACACCAAATGTGGATATTGTTTCCCATTCGGAAACTTACTCAAAATTGATGTGTAGTCACCTTGTTTGTTTGGTTGAGGATATTGGAAATTAGATTGAGCGATCGCTAATGTGGGAGCGAAAGAAATTGCTGTACTCAAAGTAATTGATAAAAGTGATTTCATGACTGTAAGTGTATAAATTTAATTTCGAGTACTAAGTATTTTACCTAGAAATTACTTAATATTAACTCATAAGACCTCGATATTAGCGATCGCTCTCCTCCCTTACGTGAGACTTACTCCGATTGTTGGTGCGATCGCTCAAGCAAAAACTGCACTGCTTCCGTTTCAGGAAACGATTGTAAAGCTTAAGGCATTATGATTAGCAATGATGTAATATTCTAAACGGAGAGGGAGGGATTCGAACCCTCGTATACATTACTGCATAACAGACTTTCCAGGTCTGCGCCTTCAACCACTCGGCCACCTCTCCAGGGGTCACGAATCATCATATTAAAACAAAAATGCAAAAAATGCAATATTAAGAGAATACTTTTCTAAAATAAATCTCAGACTCCACATTTTTAAGCAAAACAAGATGGTTCAGACCCACACAATTAGAGTTCACGATCGCGCTACCGGCACATCATATAGCCTGCAAGTGCCAGAAGACCGTTATATTCTACACACAGCCGAACACCAAGGAATAGAACTGCCCTTTTCTTGCCGCAATGGAGCTTGTACAACTTGCGCTGTTAGAGTTCTCTCAGGAGACCTTTATCAACCAGAAGCTATTGGACTATCTCCTGATTTACGCCGCAAAGGTTACGCTTTACTATGTGTAAGTTATGCTCGTTCCGACTTGGAAGTAGAAACACAAGACGAAGATGAAGTCTATGAACTCCAGTTTGGGCGCTTTTTTGGTAAAGGTAAAGTTAAAGCAGGTTTACCTTTAGATGAAGACTAGTACAAGGCTGAAGACAGGGTGCAGATATTTAAATTTGGAACTAGGGGCTTTAGAGAAGCTACTAAAGCTCTTGAGTCGAAAAATAGGCTTCATCCTTTGTTTGTTACTTTTAGTGGGTTGTCAAGCCAAAATTCAGCCTCAGAATATTCCCTCAGAAATAAAAGTAGTGCGGGTTGTTAGTGGACAAACCTTAGAAGTGCTAGGTATGGGAGAACAACCCAATTTAATTTCCCAAGTGCGCTTAATTGGTGTAGATGCACCAGATTTAGGCCAGCTTCCTTGGGGAGATGATGCTAAAGAACTGTTAAATAACTTGCTTGGTGATGCAGAAAAATCAATCAAGTTAGAGCTTGACTTAGAAGCCAAAGATAAATTTGACAGAACTTTGGTTTATGCGTGGAAAGATCAGGTTTTGTTGAACGAACAAGTACTCAAACAAGGGTATGCTCTATTTGTAGCGCGATCGCCCAATCACAAATACGACAAGCGCCTAGAACGCGCCCAACAATGGGCTAGACTCATGGGACAGGGAATTTGGAACCCAGAAAAACCCATGCGTTTAACTCCCGGTGAATTTCGCCGTTTATATCGTTAAAACGAGGATTGGTGATTGGAGAGGATGATTATTTATATCTTTTTCCTAAACTCCTGACTCCTGAACTCCTGAACTCCTGAACTCCTTCTTCTAACCAATGACCAACTTACAAATTTTTCTAGATATTGCTACCGAAGCAGCTTTAGCCGCTGGTGTAATTTTGCAAGATTATTTAGGTAAAGTAGAAGACGCAATTACAGAAAAAGGACGACCTGGTGATTTAGTCACCGTAGCTGATAAAGCTTCAGAAAAAGTCATTCTAGAAATTTTGCGTCGTCACTTTCCTCAACATTCCATCCTCGCCGAAGAATCAGGAAAACTGGGAAACCAGGATAATGAATACCTTTGGGCAATTGATCCTTTAGATGGTACAACCAACTACGCCCATCAATATCCCTGTTTTGCCGTTTCCATTGGCTTATTTATTCATGGGGTACCGCAAATTGGTGTCATTTATGACCCTTTCCGTGATGAACTATTCCGGGCTGCTGCGGGTTTGGGTGCAACACGCAACCGTCGTCCTATCAAAGTTTCTCAAACTGCTGAACTGAATAAAAGTTTGTTGACAACGGGATTTGCTTATGATCGCCGGGAAACGACTGATAACAACTATGCAGAATTTTGTCATCTCACCCATCTTACCCAGGGAGTGAGGCGTGGTGGTTCAGCTGCGCTAGATTTGGCTTATGTTGCTTGTGGTCGTGTTGATGGTTACTGGGAAAGAGGTATTGCACCTTGGGATATTGCCGCTGGTATAATTTTATTACAAGAGGCTGGTGGCAAAGTCACAGCCTATGATGGTACTAATTTTAAAATTGAATCTGCGAGAATTCTCGCTACGAATGGTTATATTCACAACAATCTCAGTCAGGAACTCATGCAAGTCACTCCTCTCCCTAATAGGTGAGACAGAAAAATTGCTGACAACTGACCATTAAATATTACAGGCAGGGTAAACTATAGAAAATTGCTGCTTGGGTGCAACGCTTAAATATTATGTCCTTAAAAATAGATGGTGGACTATTTAAATATGATTTCATAGATTATCACGCAATTCTGTGTGTTCCAGTTGATGCAGATGCTAAAGAAGTTCGCAAACGCTATCTCAAAATAGCCCGTCGCTTGCACCCAGATAGTACTATTGTTACCAAAAGTTCTGATAAAGATATAGCGAATCAATTATTATCTAAGCTGGTTAATCCGGCTTATGAAAAACTATCTGTGGAACGCAATCGCGCCGAATATAATTTAGTTTTGTCGCAGATAGGCAAGCGTTTAGCACAAGAGTCAACATCTATCGAACTCATTACTGATATAGCTAAACAATTAGCGATCGCACCGAATATAGACTTATTGTACAAAAGTGAACTTGCTAAAATTGCTGAAACTCAATTTGATGAGTTGCAACAAGTATCCCAATTTATTAGCCAAATTAGTGAATTGAACTTAGTGTACCTAATGCGGCGTGCCGGGCGGTTAATGACAACTCCTCAAACTCCCCAATCTACAAGTAAATCCAGTACACCACCACCTCCTCCACCTCCCCCACCTAAAGAAGACTCACCCGTAGAACAATATCTCCGTCGCGCTCAACTTCTAATTGAGAAAAACCAATTTACCCAAGCCAAAGTAGAATTACAGGATGCCTTGAAGCTGGAGCCAAAAAATAGTCGCTGCCATAGCTTGATGGCAATCATCTATTTACGGCAAAATCAGCTAAAAATGGCAAAAATTCACTTTGGAAACGCATTGAGATTAAATCCCCAAGACAAAATTGCTTTGGAATGGAAACCTAAAGTAGACCAAGCTATGGGGATAAAATCCGGTACTGATCAAGTGGAGTCATCTCCAAATAAAGGAGATAATCAACCAGATAAGTCTGGAAATGGTGGTATGTTTGGTGGTTTGTTTGGTGGGAAGAAAAAATAATGGTGTATCAACCAGCAGCGGGAGCTAGGGATTTATTGCCCTTAGATGTGGCTCAAAAACGCTGGATTGAAGATAGGTTACAACAGGTTTTTCATCGTTGGGGATATCACAGGATTATCACCTCAACCTTGGAACGAATGGATACCCTGATGGCTGGTGAAGCAATTCAGCGCCAAATGGTGATTCAATTGCAAAATGGACAAGATGAAGAATTGGGTTTACGTCCAGAACTCACAGCTTCCATTGCGCGGACAGTTGTAACTCGCATGGCAGATGTTACCTATCCCCAAAGGCTTTATTACAATGCTAATGTATTTCGCCGTAACTGGGAAAAGCGGCATAATCGTCAGCAAGAGTATTATCAAGCTGGGGTAGAGTTACTAGGATCAGGTGGGTTGCTGGCAAATGCAGAAGTGCTGCTGTTAGTAGCCAATTGTTTAGAAGCTTTGGATTTGCAGGGATGGCATTTAATCTTAGGTGAAGCGGGAATTACCAAATCCCTCCTTGATGCTTTTCCCACTCATCTGAAAAGTAAAGTGCGGAGTGCGATCGCTCATCTTGATCGTGTAACTCTAGATACCTTGCCCCTTGGAGATGAACTGCATGAACGCGCTAAAATCATGCTCGATTTACGCGGTAATAGTGCAGATGTCTTGCAAAAAGTCAGTAGTTTACATCTAGATCCAGACCAACAAGAGGCAGTAAATAACCTCAAATCCTTGGTAGAACTACTAGAATCAGAAAGCAACTTCCCTTTAATTCTCGACTTGAGCCTAATTCAAACTATTGACTATTACACAGGAATTGTGTTTGAAGTAGTCAGTGATACCGATGGACAAGCTCAAGTTTTAGGGCGTGGTGGTCGTTATGATCAGTTGTTAGGGCTGTATCATCCGCAAGGCGAAAATATACCCGGAATTGGGTTTGAACTAAACATTGATATTTTATACCAAGTTCTATCATCTACTCAGCAATTACCACAAAGTACCCCAGCGAGTAACTGGTTAGTAGTTCCAGAAAGCAAGAGTGCTGATGCTGCGGCCTTTGCCTATGCCCAAAAACTGCGAGAATCTAGTGACTTAGTGCGGGTAGAAATGGACTTGGGGGGAAGGGATACAGAGGCCATTCGTCAATATGCCAAAGAAAGAGCGATCGCTCAAATCGCCTGGATTAAAGCCGATGGTTCACCCACAATTGAAGCAGTAAGTTAACAGATTTACAAATTGTTACCCTAGAAACTGCTGATTCATTAAAGAGAGGGAATCGAGAAAATGCCACATACAATTGTGACTGACGTTTGTGAAGGTGTAGCTGATTGTGTAGCAGCCTGTCCTGTAGCTTGCATTCATGAAGGCCCAGATAAAAACGTCAAAGGCACCGCTTGGTACTGGATTGACTTTGCAACCTGCATCGACTGTGGCATCTGTTTACAAGTTTGCCCAGTGGAAGAAGCAATTTTGGCAGAAGAAAGACCAGAATTGCAAAAAATAGCGGATTAGGCGACTGGGGACTGGGGACTGGGGACTGGGGACTGGGGACTGGGGACTGGGGACTGGGAAAATGTTTATCTTTTTTCTGCCTTCTGCCTTCTGCCTTCTGCCTCCTGCCTTCTGCCTTCTGCCTTCTGCCTCCTGCCTCCTGCCTCCTGCCTCCTGCCTCCTGCCTCCTGCCTCCTGCCTCCTTATAATTTATGACAATTAATTATTTATTAGAAGTTGAAAATGTCCATGCTGGATATATTAAAGATGTAGATATCTTGCAAGGTATAAATTTCCGCGTTGAAGCAGGAGAATTAGTCACAGTAATTGGTCCCAACGGTGCTGGTAAATCCACTTTAGCCAAAACAATTTTTGGACTTTTGACACCCCATACAGGCACAATTACCTTCAAAGGAGAAAATATTACTGGTTTGAAATCCAATCAAATCGTGCAACGGGGGATGTGCTACGTTCCTCAAATAGCCAACGTTTTCCCTTCCTTGACGATTGAAGAAAATCTAGAAATGGGGGCGTTTGTACGGAATATTCCCCTGAAACCTTTGAAGGATAAAATATTTACCATGTTCCCAAGATTGAGCGATCGCCGTCGTCAACGTGCAGGAACTCTCTCCGGTGGGGAAAGGCAGATGTTAGCAATGGGAAAAGCTTTAATGTTAGAACCCAGTTTACTGTTGTTAGATGAACCTTCTGCGGCTTTATCTCCCATCTTAGTAACGCAAGTATTTGAGCAGATTAAACAAATCAACCAATCAGGTACAGCCATCGTCTTAGTAGAACAAAATGCTCGTAAAGCTTTAGAAATGGCAGATCGTGGTTGTGTATTAGAATCGGGACGGGATGCTATTACTGGGCCAGGATTAGAATTGTTACACGATCCCAAAGTAGGAGAATTGTATTTGGGTGCAGGGAAGAGACATTAAAATCCTCTGCTTAGAGAACTCCACAAAAAAGATGTACTGCTTGCAGCAGCGCCAGTTCCCTCCGGGACGCTCCGCGTAGCTTGCTTTCCGTAGGATACGCTATCCAATTTCACCAAATCAAAGCGACTTTTCTTCCCCCTGCTCCCTGCCCCCTGCCCCTCTGCCGTCACAACGACGGGATATTTTTTTAGTTGCAAGTCTCTTATCGGTCTAATCAGTTATTATATGAAACCAAAGCAATTTACTCAGTCGTTATTTTAAACCTGTGCAAATTCATTCTCACTCAGAATTTGAATATATCCCAAATCGGCATATTGAACAGGGTTTGCGAAGATTGCTCAAGCGCCTTGTCAACAAAATGCAGCGGGATGAGTTAGTCCGACAAACCATGAATCAACTTAGAGAATCACTCCAGGTTGATCGTGTAGTTTTGTATTACTTTTATGAGCAATGGCAAGGACAGGTAACATTTGAATCTTTAAGTGCTGATGAATTCTCGATTTTGGGTTCAACTGGAGCAGATGATTGTTTTACCAATGAGTATGCTGCTTTGTACTTAGGAGGAAGAGTAAGAGCGATCGCTAATATAGAAACAGAACCTATCGAAACTTGTCACCGAGATTTTCTTCGCAGCATCCAAGTTCGTTCTAACCTAGTAGTACCGATTGTGACACCAAAAGGTTTATGGGGTCTATTAGCCGCACACCATTGTCAAGCACTTCGTTATTGGTTGCCGGCAGATATTGAACTTATGCAAACAGCAGCCCATACTCTAGAAACAGATCCCAATATCTTAGAGAGCTAGTCCCTGATATACAGTCAGTAAATCACAAAACCTGTAGGGGTGGGGTTTCCCCGCCCTCGATTATATTGCATCTGACTTAACACTATTGATATTCTTCGTCTTATTCATCGCACAGAATCAGACTGAAGTCATAGATGTAGATACCAATTAAAACCTCTACATTTTATAGTTATTTAACCCGTCCTGTACAGTTCAATTTTAGTGAACCAAATAACTTACACTTTAATTAATACAAATACAAACAATGATCAACAAACCTCATTTCAAAGATTGTTACTCCGTTGAAACCGTAGAACCAGACCAAGTATTTCTCTTATCCGACAGAGAGACAGTCTGTTTGAGCGATCGCCTTTCCTATCGCATAGCTTCTTTACTACAAGAACACGATTATAGCGTTGATGAAATTCTTGATATCATTCAACTAGAACTACTGCCAGAACAGAAACCTACTCAAGAAACTAACGACTTTTTTCAAAGTATTCTCAATATCAGTATTAAAACCCAATACGCCCTATTCCAAATGGAACAAAACGGCTATTTGGTAGAACAAGATGACTCACTCCCCTCTCACTTAGCCATCTTCTGTCATCATCTCAATATTACTCCCATAGTCGCTGCTCAACGACTACAATCAGCGAAAATAGCAGTCAAAACCTTTGGTTCTTTGCCTAGCGAAGACTTGATAACCATCTTGAAATCTCTGCATATTCAAGTAGCTGATGCTGGAGATTTCACAGTAGTCTTGACTGATGACTACCTACACCCTCAACTAACAGAATTTAATCAACAAGCCTTAAATTCTCAATCACCCTGGATGCTAGTCAATCCCTTAGGAACAACCCTCTGGATAGGTCCTATATTTAATCACCACACAACCGGATGTTGGGAATGTCTAGCCCAGAGATTAAGGGATAATAGACCAGTTGCAAACTTTATCCAAAAACATAAACAAATTTCCTTATCTCCTCCACTAGGATTCCTAGCTTCTACAGTGCAAACAGCATTAGGAATGGCAGCAACAGAAGTTTTTAAGTGGATAATCCAAGGCGGAAATCAACAATTAGAAGGGACTTTATTAACCTACGATACCCTTACTCTCCAAACTCAAAAACATATCTTCGTTAAGCGTCCTCAATGTTCTGATTGTGGAGAAATAGCCAATGAACAAAACAACCAACCCCTACCCATTATTTTAGGACACCGTCAGAAAAACTTTACTAAAGATGGAGGACATCGTTATTGTTCACCACAAGAAACTTTCAGAAAATATCAACATCATATTAGTCCTATTACAGGGGTTGTTCGAGAACTGCAAAAGATACCAGGTCATGTGTTAAACCATACATATATAGCAAAGCATCATTTTCTCAGCGTCTTTGATGATGTAGACAGCTTACGCCAAAATATTGGAGGTAGAAGTGCAGGAAAAGGTAGAACTGACATTCAAGCCAGGGTAAGCGGTTTTTGTGAAGCTATTGAAAGGTATTCTGGAGTATTTCAGGGAGATGAAATCAGACACAAAGGCAGTTACCAACAAATGGGAAACAAAGCTATTCATCCCAATATCTGCATGAATTTCAGTGAACAGCAATATCAGCATCGGGAACAATTGAATACTAAAAATAAAGGTTGGTTTCAAAAAGTTCCTGAACCCTTTGATACAGAAAAAGAAATTGATTGGACACCAGTTTGGTCTTTAACTAACCAAGAATTCAAATATTTACCAACAGCTTATTGCTATTATGGTTATTCCCAATCCCATAAACCTGACTGTTGGTCAGATTCCAATGGATGTGCGGCAGGTAATACACTCGAAGAAGCTATTCTCCAAGGATTTATGGAATTAGTTGAACGTGATAGTGTAGCGTTGTGGTGGTATAACCGTCTCCAAAAACCTCAAGTAGATTTAGATAGTTTCGATCAGCCTTATTTCCAAGAACTAAAGAAATATTATCAAGCTATCAACAGAGAAATTTGGGTTTTAGATATTACTAGTGATCTCAATATTCCTGCTTTCGCTGCTATTAGCCGCCGCACAGATCAAGAAGTAGAAGATATTATCTTAGGGTATGGAACCCATTTTGACCCTCAGATTGCCATTAGTCGAGCTTTAACTGAAGTTAACCAAATACTACCTAATGTTTTATCGTCTCAAGCAGATGGCACTACCCAATATCCCCCATCAGCAGATCCCCTGGCAATAGAATGGTGGAAATCTGCAACTGTAGCAAATCAACCTTATTTGCTTCCAGATCATCAGAGTCTCCCGAAAATTTTTGCAGATTATCCCCAACTAGCCAGTGATGATCTTCTAGAAGATATTAGGCTTTGTCAACAAATCGTGGAAAAAAATGGTCTGGAAATGCTAGTTCTAGATCAAACTCGTGCCGATATTGGTCTGAGAGTAGCTAAGGTAATTGTGCCAGGAATGAGACATATGTGGAAACGCTTAGGCACAGGACGACTTTATGAAATTCCTATTACAATGGGTTGGTTGAAACAGTCTTTAACAGAAGACCAATTAAACCCCTATCCGATGTGGATGTAATTTACAGCAGGAGTCAGGAGTAAAACTGGCTTGGGGTCTAGGTTTCAATTTTGATTCTGTACCTCATTAATCTGCCATACCTGAATTTAACTGAATTTAACTGAATTTCACTAATCTGTAATATTCCTGAATTTAACTCAACTCTTGAGATGAAAAACCAAAGATACTATAGCAAGTCCGGATTTGACTTCTGAATTAACTAATGGAAACTATTCCTAAAGTTTGTTCACATTTCATTTAGGATTGCTGTACTAGTACTAGGATAGAATTAATTACATATTGATTTTTTTGTCAATTCTTTATCATTCAAAGATTGCATATTCAGATCCTATGTAATTAATTCTTTCCACTTACTTATATTTATACTAAATTTTGGCTATCATCTTTACGTAGTATGCCGTAGAGAGGTTAGACAGGTAGGGGACTTCCAAATAAAAAATATTCAATTAATTTTTGTGGAATAGGCATCTTGCCAGCCCTTAAACCCAGAGAGGCTAGAAGCTCATCCCACAGGATTGGATACATTGATTTCTTGGAAGTCCCTAGTCAGATGAATGATGTTTGCTTCAAATTTTACACAAGATAATTTATACTGATAGTTGTATGTAATTTCCCTAGTTTTATGCAGAACGGATATAAAATTATTGATGCTGATTCCCATGTGATTGAGCCTCCGCAGATATGGTCTAAGTACCTAGCCCCGGAATTTAAGGATTTTGCACCTTCTCCAGACATGAAAATTAAAGGGGAAGAAATTGTGGAAAAGATATCCCCACAAATGCGAGAAATGGGCAATCAGGAGATGATGCAGGCTCATCCCCATGCTTATCTGCATCGCTATAATCCAGAATCTCACGTCCAAGCAATGGTGCAAATGGGAGTTGATATAGCGTTTATTTATCCAACTTATGGATTGTGGCTCTTTGCCATCGATACTATGCCCGCTGAAGTAGTAGGAGCTTTTACCCATGCTTACAATACGTGGTTATATGAAGAATTTTGTAGCTATGCTCCAGATAGATTAAAAGGGGTAGGAGCTATAAATCTTCATGCCCCAGAGCAAATGGTATCAGAATTACATCGCATAGCCGATTTTGGCTGGAGGGCTGTTGTTTTACGTCCTAATCCGGTCAAAGGTCGAATTTTGAGCGATCGCACTTATGAGCCATTTTGGACAGCCTGCGAAGAGTTAGACATTGCAGTAGCAATACATGAAGGAACCCATAGCCGCTTACCAACCACAGGCGCAGATCGGTTTAATACTCGTTTTGCCCTCCACGCTTGTTCCCACCCAATGGAACAGATGATGGCCTTGTTGGCATTGATTGAAGGAGGAGTATTAGAACGTCACCCCCTCTTAAAAGTGGGCTTTCTAGAGTCTGGTTGTGGTTGGCTTCCCTATTGGCTCTGGCGCATGGACGAAGAGTATGATAATTTACATTGGGAGGTCAAAGATCATGTCAAAATGAAGCCATCAGAGTACTTCCATCGTCAGTGCTTTGTAGGTATCGAACCGTCCGAACCTTATTTACCTCAAATTATTGAATATATCGGTTCTGATAACTTAATCTTCGGCTCTGATTACCCTCACATGGATCATAAACAAAACATCGTGAACACAGTTATAGAGCTTGAGACACAGTTATCTCAAGAAATGGTACAAAAGATTGTTTGGGATAATCCCAGTCGTTTTTACAGTTTGGCTTGAACATTGAACATTAAATTAAGGATGCACTATGATCATAAATCAAAAAGAATTAGCCTCCAAGACTCCATTAATCAAACAAGATAAAATGGGTTCAGGACAGTGGTATAGTCCTCAAACATATTATCAAATCCTCTCAGTTACCCCCTCTGAAAAGAGAACAGAAGGGAAATATATAAAAACTACAATAGTAGCTAAACCCAAGGGAGAATTCGACCAATATTTAATTGATCCAGCAACTCAAGAAAGGCTCAAACCCTATTGTGAAAGCCCGGAGGATATTGGTAATAGTATAGGCTCTTATTTACCCTCACCTGGAGTAGTTTTAGCAGAAGGTTTTGTGGATGCGGTATTCCCAAGCAATTCTTCACAAAATCAACGCATTGGGGAGATCAACAATTTTTATGAATCAACCCGGAATCTACTTCAAAGCCGCAAAATATCCCAGCTAATTGCTACAACATGGTACTCTTATATAGAGGCAAGAAAAACAAATGTTTGGAATAATTTTGTGTATGGTAAATGGGATGAAATTGATGCTGAAATGTTAAATGCACTCATAGCTAGAGAGATTTTCCTTGCTGATCAAAGCAGTTTACCATCCGATATTGACCCAGAAAATGTTGATATCTATTATCCACTAAAGGATATAGATAAAGCTAGTGCAGAACCAAAATTTATGATTTTGCCCAATAGTAACGCGTGGCAGGGAATTGCTTTAAGTCTTTTAATGGCAGGACAGGCATATCGAGAGATTAAAAAAAGTGACAAAACATACTATCACCAAATTTCTCAACCCATTTTAAGTACAGGTGAAATAGTGAATAGGTATGGAATAGTAGTAGAGTGGCATGGCTATGAAGGCAAGATCAAAGAATTGCGTATAACTCCAGGAGGTTCTTCTACTGCTTTCCAAGCTATTATTCCTTATCCTCCTATACCTTCCGAAATCAACCTCCCTCCCGAACATATTAAAAAATGGGCTGAAGCTGACGATGAAGGAGAAGATTTTCCATTTTATTCCAAAACAGAAGATGGAAAATATTCAATAGATGTAAATTATGTCACGCCTCCATATCCCTATCTGCCTCTAACTTCTACTTAGAAAAATTGGGGATAAGTAGGTAAAAATCAACATTAAGATGTTATTGCAGGACTAATATTTTCTTATTCCTCGCAATAACAATCTGCAATTATTATTTACACCCATTTACCTCAAAATAGGAATTTGTAAAAAGGCTAGAATTAACTTTTCAACAAACCCTACTTAAATAAATAATAATTTTTAATTTTGTTTTCAGTATCACTTGTTTGAAGTCTTAAGGCATGATAGAGTACATAAAGTTCAGTATTTTTGATGAATCGGGAGAACAATTTATGTTGAGTGTATTACACGATCGCATACATGAGCGACTGCTAGAAGCCAGTAACTTATTATTAGGTACAGCAAAATCTAACGCAGTACAATATAACTCTGAAACCAGCATAACTGAGTTACAGAAATTAAATAAAAAAATGTCTCAGATAATTGCCAAATCATGGCTTCCCGGAGGAGAAGAGATTAGACAAGTATTACTACATGGAAATTCTGAGCAGATAAACCAACTTTTTGAAGAGAACGGTGTGGCTATCTCCGAAACTATAGGAAAAGTGAATATTGTGGTTGTGTGGAATGACTTTGTTGGCAAGTTACAAGAAACAACCAGTGGTAGTTTGAATTTAGTAGTAGCATATCCTCCACGTCCCTCAGATTTTAACCTCAAAGATGAGCAAATTCAGGCATGGGTTGATGATCATGATGATGAACATATTACTCCTACTGCTCCATATATTCCCGCTACTTTCTAAGCTCAAAACATAGTTAAATCATGCTGACGGAGTGATAAAAATAATAACAAAACTAGACAATGCAAGCTTTATTTAGAAAAACATTCAATAGTACAGATCAATGTCTGAGTTAATTAATAAAATTATCAACAAGCTCAATACAATGAACTGTAGTCATTTGTTTAAAATTCTAATACTGTCAACTTGTTAAGTCTAAATTGTCACTCCTTCAGTTATTTTAAAGCTAAAATCAATCTTGACAATTTACGCCACCAAATTAATTACCTGCTTTTGAGTAAGTAGTTTTTAATTTTAATTGTGTATTAAGGTATGAATAGTAAAGTAAAATACATAAATATAACAGAGTTTTTCTATGCTAAATGGATATAAAATTCTTGATGCAGATGCCCATACTATTGAACCAGTTGACATCTGGAAACAATATCTAAATCCAGCCTTTCAAGAATTTGCACCTTCACCGGACTTAAAAATTAAAGGTGAGAATATTTATCATAAAATTCCTAATCGAGTTAGTAGAAAAGTATCTTTAGCTAATAACTTTGATTCAGAGTCTCAAATCAGAGCAATGCAGAAAATGGGTATTGATTTATCATTCATTTACCCAAGTTATGGATTATGGCTTTTGGCAATTGATACGATGAAACCCAGACTTGTACAGGAATTTGTTCTGGCTTATAATAATTGGCTGCACGATTTTTGTAGCTATAATCCACAAATACTTAGAGGAGTAGGAGTAATTAATCTTCATCATCCTGATGATATGGTGTCCGAGTTAAAGCGGATAGCGAAGTTTGGTTGGAAAGCTGTATGTTTACTACCTAACCCAGTTAAAGGACGAATACTGAGTAACCCAGCCTACGAACCATTTTGGACAGAGTGCGAGAACTTAGGAATAGCCATTGGTCTGCATACCTTAGCTCATAGCCGCTTACCAACAACTGGAGCAGATCGGTTTGATACCCATTTTTCTATCCACGCCTGTTCGCATCCTATGGAACAAATGATGGCACTCTTAGCATTAATTGAAGGTGGAGTATTAGAGCGACATCCCAAACTCAGGGTAGCTTTTCTAGAGTCTGGTTGTGGTTGGCTACCCTATTGGTTATGGCGGTTAGATCAAGAGTACGAAGAACTGTACTGGGAGGTTAAAGATAATGTGAAAATGAAACCTTCTGAATATTTTCGTCGCCAGTGTTTTATTGAAATAGAACCTTCTGAACCTAATATTTCTCAAGTTATTTCTTGCATTGGTGAAGATAACTTAATTTTTGGTTCTGACTATCCCCATTTGGATTATGATCCCGATGTTGTTAAAAAAGCAGTGGCATTAGAGGAACAGCTATCTACAGAAGTTGTGAAAAAAATCCTTTGGGATAATTCTGTTCGCTTTTACGGAATAGAATCATGAATTAAGCTGTATTTATCTTTACTCTTAACTTGATAATTTCTGAAAAAGCGACGACATTAGCTAAAAGATATACTACTTTATAAGCCTCATATCCCTCTTCGGTGAAACTGGGAATCAAAAATTAATTTCCTAATTTCTAAATACATTACTAAACTAAGAATTTCAACATTTTATTACTAATAAAATATTTTGAAATAACTTGTTAGTAATAAAGCAATAAAAAATTTATCCAATAAAGGTTTTAGATTTTACATTACCTAGACTCATAGAAGAGAGCTAATCTACATTTTATTAACTTTATCTACATATCAGCCAATTAATTATGAGTTCTAATACTGAATACGAAATTTTAGTCAAAATTTATGAAAGTGATAACTCATTAGTCTATAAAGCTACCATCCAACCAGATCATCAACCTGTTATTCTCAAAATTCTCAAAGATGACTATCCTGATGCTGATGAACTGTTCAGATATAAGCAAGAATATGAAATTATTCATTCCCTAAATGTTCAGGGAGTTATTAAAGCATATAATCTACAAAGATATAAAAATAGTTTAGTCATACTTTTAGAAGATTTTGGTGGACAATCTTTAAAATTGTTAATGTCCAAGCACCAATTGAGCTTAGAAGAATCTCTGACAATTGCTATTAAAATTACTGAGAGTTTAGGAGATATTCATAATGCTAATATTATTCACAAAGATATTAACCCTGCCAATATTGTCTATAATCCTGAAACCAAACAACTGAAAATAATTGACTTTGGAATTTCTAGCCGTCTATCTCAAGAAAATCAGACAATCTTTAATATTAATAAATTAGAAGGAACATTAGCGTATATTGCCCCAGAACAAAGCGGTAGAATGAATCGGGGGATAGATTACCGCAGTGATTTTTATTCTCTTGGTGTAACCTTATATGAAATGTTGACCTATCAACTCCCCTTTGAAACGAATGACCCAGTAGAACTAGTACATTGTCATCTCGCTCAAAATCCCAAAAGACCTGATGAACTAATTTCCTCTCTTCCTTTAACAGTATCAAATATAGTCATAAAATTATTAGCTAAAACCCCAGAAGAAAGGTATCAAAGTGCTTGGGGAATTAAAGCTGATTTAGAAAGCTGTCTTCAACAATTGAAGACTTTGGGACAAATTTCTCAGTTCCCTTTAGCGAGTCAGGATATTATTGATAAGTTTTATATTCCTCAGAAACTCTACGGTCGAGAACAGGAAATAACTCAACTATTAACTACTTTTGAAAGAGTGACTCAAGGTCATACAGAGATGATTTTGGTTTATGGTTATTCAGGCATCGGTAAATCTGCTTTAGTCAATGAAATTTACAAACCTATTACACGCGAAAGGGGATACTTTATTAGTGGCAAATTTGACCAGTTGCAGAGGGATATTCCCTACGCAGCAATCACTCAGGCTTTTCAAAACCTAATACGTCAACTCTTAAGTGAACCTGAAACAACACTAAAAACCTGGAAAGAAAAAATTTTAGAAGCTTTGGGAAGCAATGGTCAAATCATCATTGATGTCATTCCTGAACTTGAAAATATTATTGGTAAACAGTCATCTGTTGAACCACTAGGATCTGCTGAGGCTCAAAACAGATTTAAATTATTTTTCCAAAGATTTATTGGAGTTTTCAGAAAAAAAGAACACCCTCTAGTTATTTTTCTCGATGATTTACAGTGGGCAGATTTACCGTCTCTGAATCTAATTGAATTATTAATGAAGGATACTGAAAGTCAATATTTATTGATCATTGGGGCTTATCGAGATAATGAAGTCAGTCCTACTCATCCTTTAATGTTCACATTAGAAAAAATTAATCAGGTAAAAACAACGATAACTCACATTATTCTTAAACCATTAGCAATAAACTATGTAAAACAATTACTTTCTGAAACTCTCAGATGCACAACCGAAAAATCACAACCTCTAGCAGAATTAATCACCAGTAAAACTAATGGCAATCCTTTCTTTTTAAATCAATTACTCCAATCTCTTTATAGAGAAAAATTTTTATTATTTGACAATAATAAAAAATGTTGGTATTGGGAAATTGATTACATTAAAAAAGTAGGAATTACTGATAATGTAGTTGACTTAATGGTGAAAAAAATTGAGAACCTGAATCATGACACTCAGAATGTTCTTAAATTAGCCGCCTGTATTGGCAATCAATTTAATTTAGATATTCTCTCTGTCGTTACTGGTAAGTCTCCAACAGCTACAGCACATATACTACAGATAGCAATTAGGGAAGGATTAATCCTATCTCTCAGCGCAGAATACAAAATTCCCATGCTTTCGAGTCAGGAAGAAATATATATTAATAATTCTGAAATATCTGATGATTTTCTTCTCCAGGTTTCCAATTCTATACAATACAAATTTTTGCATGACCGAGTTCAACAAGCAGCATATATTTTGATTCCAGAAGAGGAAAAACAGGCAGTTCATCTGCAAGTAGGTAGGCTGATGCTAAAAAATATTCAAGTAGATGAATTGGAAAAAAATATTTTTGAAATTGTCAACCAACTAAATAAAGGATCTAAATTAATTACAGTACAATCCGAAAAAGATGAATTAGCTAAATTAAATTTGCAAGCAGCTAAAAAAGCAAAAGCATCAACAGCCTATGAACCTGCTTTGAGATATTTAGAATCTGGTCTAGAATTATTAGCAGTAAATAGCTGGGAGAGTTTCTATGAATTGACGCTAGAAATTCATATCGAAATATTGGAATTTCTCTACTTAAATAGCAAATTTGAGCAAGCTGAAAAATTGGCTGATTTTGTTTTGCAGAACGCTAGAATAACCCTCGATAAAGTCAAAGTGTATGAGTTAAGAATCCAGTCATATAGAGCGCAACTTCAGTTGGAGTTAGCAATAGATACCGGACTGGAAATTCTCAATTTATTGGGGTTAGTCTTACCCAAACAACCAAGCAGGCAGATAATTTTAACTAAACATCTTCAGATCAAATATCTCCTGAAAAAAAATGAGGTTGAAGATTTAGTTAACCTACCACCAATGACTGACTCATATCAACTTGCAACTATAAATATTCTATCAACTATTATATCTCCTGCATTTTCAACTAATCCACAATTATATTATTTCGTAATTCTGAGCATGAACCATATCTGTATTGAATATGGAAATTCTGCTCTAGCTTCTATTGCTTATGTTTATTATGGTTCTTATTTATCGGGAATATTGGGAGATGTTGATTCTGGCTATAGATTTGGTCAATTATCTTTGCAGATATTGGATAAATTTAATGTCCAAGGATTGAGATCAATAATTTTACACTCCTTTCACAGTTTTATTAAGCACTGGAAGGATGATGCCAATAAAGAACTCGAATCATTAGTTGAGGCTATTCAAATTGGAATTGAATATGGAGAGATAGTATATAGTAGCTATGCATCTGCAAGCTATTGTTATAATCTATTGTTTTTTACTGGCAAAACTTTGCCATATATTGAACAAGAAGTTAATAAATATATAGATTTATTTGCTAAGTATAATGATAAATATGGATATGAGCTTTTAGATTTTTGTGGAAAATTTTGCTCAAATTTAATCAAAACTGAAGCCAATAAAATAATTGTAAATACATATATAGACAATGATGATAATGAAGTCAATTTTTATATAGAAAATAGTGCCTATGTTTTAGTATTTTTTGGAATATTTTTTAAATATATGTACTTGTATTTCTTAAAAGATTATGCTTCAGCTTTGGAAAAAAGTAATTTATGTGAAAAATACAAAAATTGTGGTGTGGGAAGTCAGTTAACCGCTCAACACAATTTTTATCAATCTTTAACTATGTTAGCTTTAGCTCAAAATAGTGATAATAATCAGCGTGAACAGTTTCTCAAAAAAGTCTCATTAAATCAAAAGCAAATGAAAAAATGGGCAGAAAATGCCTTAGTCAATTATCAAAATAAATATGATTTAGTTGCTGCTGAAAAAGCAAGAGTTTTAGGACAAAATTGGCAAGCAGAAGAATTATATGAAAAAGCTATTCAAGGTGCTAAGAAATATGAATTTATCCATGAAGAAGCTTTAGCTTATGAACGAGCAGCAGAATTTTATCTGCAACTAGGTAGGGAAGAAATTGGTCAGTTATATCTGAGAAATGCCCACCATTGTTATACACATTGGGGAGCTAAAGCCAAAGTCAAACAATTAGAACATGAATATCCACAATATTTTATAGGAACTACAAACAAAGGCAAGGCTAAAAGCCTCAGTCCCACTATTTCTACTAGTGGTAATGATGGAACATTCCTCGATTTAACAACAGTTATTAAAGCATCTCAAGTCCTAGCAGGGGAAATCGTTCTGGGTAATTTGTTGGCAAAATTAATGAAAATTGTGATTGAGAATGCAGGCGCTCAAAAAGGTTTTTTGCTTCTAGATTCTGATGATAACTGGGTGATTGAAGCTGTGGGATCAATAGATTCTGATGACGTTAACATACTACAATCTATCCCAGTAGACTCACCAGATGCCTCCACCCATGACCCGTTACTCTCATCTGCTATCATCAATTATGTCGCTCGCACCCAGGAAAATGTAGTTCTCAATGATGCCGCTAATGAGGGACAATTTACCCGTGATTCTTATATTATCGCTACTCTACCGAAATCAATTCTCTGCACTCCCTTACTCAATCAAAGGAAATTGAGCGGTATTTTATATTTAGAAAATAATCTCACAACGGGAGCATTTACACCAGAGCGAGTTGAAGTTTTAAATATTCTTTCTAGTCAAGCTGCTATCTCAATTGAAAATTCTCGCCTCTACACAACCTTAGAGCAAAAAGTAGAAGAACGTACTCAAGAACTATCACAAACTCTAGATATTCTCAAAGCTACTCAAGCTAAATTAGAATTTGAAAATGCCCTATTAAAAAGTGACGAAGAAGCTTCAAGTTATAATTATCAAGTTGGCGGTAGTTTGCCAATTGATGCTCCTACTTATGTAGTGCGTTCTGCTGATCGTTATCTCTATAAAGCATTAAGAAGTGGAGAATTTTGTTATATTCTCAATACCCGACAAATGGGTAAATCAAGTTTGATGGTGCGGATGATGCACTATTTACAACAAGAAGGTTTTTGCTGTGCTGCTATTGATATGACTCGAATTGGTAGTGAAAACATTACCCCAGATCAATGGTACAAAGGATTAGCTGTAGAGTTATGGCAGGGTTTTGACCTGTTCGGAAAGGTGAATTTAAAAGCTTGGTGGCAAGAAAATATCGAACTTTCTCCTGTGCAGAGATTGAGTAGATTTTTTGAAGAAGTTTTGTTAAATGAAGTTAAATTATCAGATGGTACTCCTGCACCAAAAATAGTTATCTTTTTAGATGAAATTGATTGTATTTTAGGTTTGGAATTTTCAGTCAATGACTTCTTTACTTTAGTTCGCTCTTGCTATAATCAGCGAGGTATTAATCCAGAGTATAAGCGATTGTGCTTTGTTTTATTGGGAGTTGCTACACCTAGTGATTTAATTACAGATTATCGCCGAACGCCTTTTAATATTGGTCAGGCTATTCAACTGCAAGGCTTCCAATTACACGAAGCTCAACCTCTACTACATGGGTTTTCAGACAAGGTTAGCAACCCGCAAGCGGTACTTAGAGAAGTATTGTTCTGGACTAACGGCCAGCCTTTTTTAACCCAAAAGATTTGCCAGATGGTTCGCAATTCCTCATCTTCTATATCTGAAAAAAGTGAAAAAGCCTGGGTTGAGAATTTAATCCGCACTAGTATTATAGACGATTGGGAAGCTCAAGACGAACCAGAGCATTTAAGGACGATTCGCGATCGCATCCTCAAAGGTGAACAACCAGCTACTTCAATGCTAGAACTCTATCGACAAGTTTTAGAACATGGAAAGGTGAAAGCAGCGGATAGTCCAATTGAGCGAGAATTGATATTATCAGGGTTATTAGTTAAAGAAGAGAGTTATCTAAAAATCCATAACCGGATTTATGAAGTTGTTTTTGATAATAGTTGGATTTTACAAAATATATGATAGGTTTTTGATTTAAATAGGTTGCTTTTCAGCATTTATAGTAGCTTTTGTTTTAGTACAAAGCTTTTTAAATTAAATTAAATTAAACTTGATTTAGTTTGTGAATACATTAGTCGCTTTTTGAAGCGTCACTCACCCCATTTATTCAATGAGTAGTAGGGTGGAAATATTCGCTGTCCAAAAATTCAAGCTATTCACAAAAATATTATCAATAAGATTTATTGACATCTTGCTTAGTATAGACAAAATTTACTTTATTTAACTATTACGCTGCGGCATTTGCCTGTGAGTACAGAAGCTGATATTGAACTTGGTACTCCAAGTCAGTATAGGTAATTCACCTAAATATTCGTCATATCATGATATTCTCTAAGAGCAAGGGCGTAGTAATAAATAATCTAACTTGACAAGAGGTCTAATACAAACTCAACCTTGTTTGGAGAAATCTCTCTGCAAGTCGGATCAGGATACAATATTGGGTTAAGAATTTTTGTAGGTGAGGTGAGGTTTCGTTCCTCAACCCAACAAATGCTTGTAAATGTTGGGTTATGACTCTGGCACACTATGTGTATGCTTGCAGCAAGCTTTGCGAATATGCAACGCTAACGCAAACAACCCAACCTATGTAATTTCATTTTTTTGAGCTTAACCGACAAGTATTGGATCAGGATAAAATTTAATCGAATAAATATGCATAAATAAAAGCTTTTACGCCATATTGTTATGAATTTTAATTTAGATGATGCCATAAAAATCGCTAATCAAGCTGTTTTAAAAACATTTTATAGAAACTTAACTGATGTTGAAATAATTGTCATTAAAGGAGCTTGGGAACGAGAAGAATATGATCAAATTGCAGCCAAAAACCAGTATGCAACCAGTTATATTAGTCAAGATATTGCTCCCAAGCTTTGGAAACTGCTCACAGATGCCTTAGGCGAAAAAGTCAGAAAAAGTAATTTTAAAGAAGCATTAAAACGACATTGGGAAAAGCAATGTTGGAATAAACAATTTGCATCTGAATCTTTTTTATCAAAACCCGAATTAATGGCTACTAACGGTAAACATCACAATAGTAGACTAAAAGAATTACCATCTCCGACCTATCAAGTTAAACAAGATTTTCCGCCTTCTGAATTGTATGTGGAGCGATCTTCAATTGAATTTCTTTGCCATGAAACTCTGTTGCAACCAGGTTCCCTGATTCGGATTAAAGCACCTAAGTTAATGGGTAAAACCTCACTCATGGAACGGGTATTGGCTAAAGTGACAAGGCAGGGCTATCGTACAGTTAGTTTAAGTTTAAAGATGGCGGATCGAAAAACTCATCTCACCAATCTAAATAAATTTTTACGCTGGTTCTGCCTCAATCTTAGCCGAGAACTCAAGCTACCTAATCAGTTAGATGAATGTTGGGATGAAGAAGGCATGGGTGCGAAGGTAAGTTGCACAACTTATTTAGAAGAGTACCTCTTGGCTGCTAATGACAATCCTCTCGTTCTCTACTTAGACGATGTGGATGCACTTTTCCCCTATCCTGAAGTTTACGAAGACTTTTTTGGGTTGTTGCGCTCTTGGTATGAGAAAGCCAGAAGCCGTGTCAATTGGAAAAAGTTGCGATTAGCGATCGCACATTCTACCGATGTTTATATCCGCCTGAATATTAATCAATCTCCTTTTAACGTGGGATTGCCCATTGAACTGCCAGAATTAACAAGAGAGCAGGTACAGGAATTTGCTCGACAATATGGATTAGCTGGAGACGAATTCTTAATAGACCCTTTAATGCAATTAGTAGGTGGTCATCCTTATCTGTTGGAACAGGCATTTTCTCATATCAAAAGTTATCCCAATGTTACCCTTGATCAGTTGTTAGCAGAAGCCATAACAGATGCAGGTATCTATCGTCATCATTTAAGGGAATATTGGTTGAGTTTGCAACAGGAAACAAAATTAATGGCAGCATTTCAAGCAGTGATTTCTTCTACTGAGCCAGCGAGATTAGAAACGATATCAGCTTATCAGTTACAGAGTATGGGTTTGGTGAAGTTTGCTGGCAACGAAGTAGAGCCGCGTTGCCAATTATATCGGCGTTATTTTAGTGATGTGATGAGGAATCAGGTAAATGATAAATTATAAGTCGATTCCAAATAAATCGGTGCAGATTGCCTTTCATAATTTGCGCTTCAACACACAGATAATCTCTTCTGTTTAGTTCAAAGTGTCCTCAATAAAATATTCCTTCAGTTCGTCTCGTAAAATTGCTCTTGCTTGCGAAATACGCTTGCAGACATTTTGATAGGATATATTTTGCTGTTGGGCAATCTCTTGATAGGATAATTCCTGATAAAAATGCAGGATAAAAGTCTCCCGTAATCTGATTGGTAAGTTATAAATAGCTTCACGAATTACAACCATTTTCTCCTCTGTCTCCAAAGCACTTTCTGATATATTGAAATAAAAAACCTGATTTTTTTCTTCTAGTGCAGCGTAAATTTCTATATTCTCAACTCTATTAACGTCGCGATTTCGCTCTCGATGAATGTCTACACATAGATTATGAGTCAGTCGCGTCAACCAAGCCTTAAAATTAGTAATTTCCCCTGCGTATTTTTGTAACTTTTCCCACGCTCTGAACATCGCCCGGTTCAAAGCTTCCTCAGCATCACTAGGATTGCCATTCATCCACCTGAGACAGCAACGATATAGATAATCTTGATTCTGTCGCCATAAATACCAAAAAAATGCACTTATATTTTCAGTACGATCGCCAAAAAATAATCTAGTATCTACTGGATAATTAAACATAACTTTTATCTTGATAAAACATTTTAAAATTGATAAATCTAATAAAAGCTACCCTCTCTCAAACAGTATGAAAAATCATTTCTCAACTAATTGAATATTAGTTAATGATTTACTTTTCTGGATATCAAGTTCACATAATTCATATTCTACTTTGTCTTTAAAATCAGTATTTCAGTTTAATTCAGTATTAATAATACTCATTTAAAATGAGCTAATTTAGTTAAATTCAGGTATAGATTGACATGAAACCGCTCTACGGTATTTATTTGGCGCAACTTTACACAGAATTGATATCAGAGTTCTGAATCAAGAATAGAAACTTGCCAGGCTTTTGCGCGATCGCCCTTCTCCCCACAAAAATGCGATAAGCAAAGCTTGAGCCTTCGGCTATCGCACTTCCTACATCCCCAAAGTGATGTCTACGACGGGCTACGCCTACGCACTTCTCCCTACAATGATACGATCGCGTGGCTTTGGGTGCAACCAAGCGATCGCGCGATCATCAAGACAGTAAAAGCTTAAAATTGATGAGGTGCAATCAACCCTCAAGTAAAAACGTCCATGCGTCGAGATTCGATTTTTTATAAACTATTTCAACAATATCCAAATTTATTGTTTGAATTGTTGACAAACCCACCAGAAAATGCAGATGCATATCGATTTGATTCGGTAGCTGTGAAAGAACCAAAATTTGAAATTGACGGGGTATTTCTGCCACCCACAACTAAAAATCCTGGGGTTGTTTATTTCTGTGAAGTGCAGTTCCAGAAAGACGAGCTACTTTATGAAAGGGTATTTGCAGAATCTTACTTATATTTTTACCGGAATCGTGCCAGATTTAGTAATTTGCAATTAAGTAGGTAGGCGAAAAAAAACAGAAGTATGTAACGAAACGTAAAGTTGCCTCAAAACCTCTTCCCTCCTGCCTTCTGCCTTCTGCCTCCTGCCTTGTCTCAACGATAAATATTTATGCCCACCTACTTAGTGATAATTTACCCATCCCGTAAGATTGAGCAAAGTGATACTCTTCCTTATGAAAATCTACTCAATAGTTCCCAGGTAAATCGCATATATTTGGATGAGTTGGGTAATATTCGCCAATTACCTGTATGGGTAGGCTTGATGGTGTTAACTACCCTAGAGGATGAACAAGCAACCCAGGAAGCAAGGTATTTGTTAGCGACGAATCAACAAGAAGAATCTCAAGCAGGAAATAGCGCCATAATAGAGTTAATCACAACGATAATGGTGTACAAGTTTGAAAATAAAACTCGTATAGAGGTAGAAGAGATGTTAGGAATTACACTTCAAGAAACGCGGGTTTATCGGGAAATTAAGGAAGAGGGGATACAAGAGGGAGAACAACGAGGACGTGAGGAAGGAGAAAAATCTCTTATTCTTCGTCTGCTAAATCGACGGGTGGGGGAATTACCACAGGATATTCGTCAACAGGTTGAAGCTTTGCCTTTGGAACAGTTGGAAAATCTTGGTGAAGCATTACTTGATTTTAGCAGCCTGGTTGATTTACAAGCTTGGTTAAATCGGGAAAATATTTAGTAAACCTCTTGCGATCGCACCTTTTCCTCATAAAAAAGCGATCGCTCCTTCATCCCCAAACTCTACCAACCGCGATCGCACTCCTTCATCTCAAGTTCAACTAAAAAGCGATTGCACTTCTCCTCATAAAAAAGAGAACTGACAAGTCAGCGCTTGCGCTATCGCATTCCGGTAAAATGGCTTTGATGAAAGATCAGCGATCGCAACAAAGTGTTCATTTGACCGTTGCCATCCTGTAAATAAATGGAATGTGAGATATAATTTATTTGTCACTCAATCAATCTATATTAACTTGTTATGGATGCTTTAAACCTACGCACAAAAGTTATTACAGAAATAAATCTTGTTCCCCCAGAGAAATTAGAAGAATTATATAATTTTATTCATTATTTTCGCTTAGGTATAGAAGTATCTCAACCTTCATTTAATAAAAATATGCAGTTTGCTGGATGTTGGAATGATATGTCAGATGAAGGATTTGCTAACTTCAATGAAGAAATAATCGCCCGTCGCCAGCAAGCATTTTTAGGAAGAAGAAGTGATGAAGCCAGCGTTGATTGACACAAATATTTTATCTTTTTTCTGTATCCGCTCAATAAATGGGAGCGGACTACCTGTTGGGGAACGATCTTACGCCATTTGAAGCTTGTCATCGAAGGATTTACCCCGGATTATTGAGCGGTTACTTTTTTCTTCCGTAATCATAGTCTAGTTGTTTGAATTCTTATTCAACAAAATAATTACATCAAAATATTGCCAATTATAGAGAAAACTTTTATGCCTTATAGTAAATTTACGTTGAGTAAAGCTGTAGATGATTTTCAACTGACAATTGTTGAAGGTGATCGCTTTCTACCAGAGATTTCCCCATTTAATCCGAGTTCTTTGCTCAAAGATACATTGAAAGAAACGATACCTTGGGCAGTTGCAGTAGGTAGTGAAAAAGCGCGTTCTGAAGGCATTATCAATCCCGTTTTACTAGAAGTCAAACGTCAGCTTCATGGACAAATTAGTGTCTTTTCCGGCGAAGAGTTCAACGTGCAGCCAGAAGTTGATTTGACGGGTTATGTTGATTTTCTGATTAGTCGCTCTCCAGAGCAATTGTATATTAAAGCCCCGGCAGTGGTTTTGGTGGAAGCGAAGAAAGAAGACCTAAAACCAGGACTGGGACAATGTTTAGCCGAAATGGTAGCAGCACAACGCTTTAATCAACAGAAGCAGCAGCCGATTTCCACAATTTACGGAACGGTGACAAGTGGTACGGTTTGGCGGTTTCTCCAACTAGAAGGACAAACAGTAACCATTGACTTGAATGATTATCCAGTACCACCAGTTGATCAAATTTTGAGCTTTCTGATTTGGATGTCCCAGAATGGCTGAGGTAGGCGTTGGGGTTGTTGGGTTAGGAAGTAGCGATCGCTTTCCGGTAAAATACCGCTTGATGGATAAGTGGGGCGATAGCGAAGCGCTCCGCAGGAATCGCCTTCCGCAAATCAGAAAAGCGATCCCATTCCGGTAAAATGACTTTGATGAAAGATAAGCGATCGCTCTTGGGGATAAGTAGGGCGATCGCCGTATCCCTACAGGGAAGCAAGCTACTTTTAATCTGAAAAGTAAGTTACGCTTTGGAAAGATGAAGCTATAATAGACAAATATAATGTTCAAAGTAACAACTATGTCAACCAAAACACTGGATATTCAACAATTACAAATCAGCGTTAGTCAATTACTCTCCTTGATTAAAAATGACCAAGAAATAGTAATTACTAATGGGAATACTCCCATTGCTAGATTAACTCTACTTAATTCTATTGAGCCAAATGTTTGGGAATCGGAAAAGACTCCACGTCCAGGATTAAATTTAGGTGCAATGGTCATGAGTGATGATTTTGATCAACCTTTATCCGATGAATTTTGGTTGCAAAATCCATGAAATTACTGTTAGATACACATACTTTTATTTTTTGGGATAGTCAGCCATCAAAACTGTCTCAAAGAGCCTTAGAGCTATTGACGAATAAAGATAATCTTAGATTATTGAGTGTTGTTAGTCTCTGGGAAATACAAATTAAACAGCAGTTAGGTAAACTAACATTAAATAAAACTTTAGAAGAAATTATTCTTATTTCAACAAAATAATTACATCGAAATATTACCAGTTACTGTTGCTCATATTTTAGCTTTAGATAGTTTACCCCTGTATCATAAAGATCCTTTTGATCGGTTATTGATTGCTCAAGCTAATAGAGAAAATGCTGTGCTGATCAGTTGTGATTCTGTTTTTGCTAATTACTCAGTTCAAGTTGAATGGTAGTTTATTTTGTCTGCTAAAAAGCGATTCCTACGGAGCGCTTCGCTATCGCCTTCCACAAATCAGAAAAGCGATCGCACTTTGGGATAAGTAGGGCGATCGCACCCCTTCATCTCCATCTCAACCAAAAAGCGATCGCGTGGCTTTATGTGCAACCAGGAAAGCGATCGCTTGACAATTAAGACAGTCGCTACAAGATCAGGCGATCGCACCTTTTCCTCTCCAACTCAAGTTCAACTAAAAAGCGATCGCATCCCCAAAAAAGAAAAGCGATTCCTACGGAGCGCTGAGTGCAAGGCACACGCTTCGCGATCGCACTTCCTACACCCCCAAAGTGATGTCTACGACGGGCTACGCCTACGCACTTCTCCCTACAATGATGAGATCGCTTGACAATTAAGACAGTCGCTATGAAGAAATGCGATCGCGTGGCTATTGGGTGCAACCAGGAAAGCGATCGCTTGACTTTTAAGGATGATTTTGCTTGATTTTGAATCAAATATTAATAGTTTCAGTAGCTAATTCATCCTGCATTCAGGCAACACCGATATAGATCAAGAATAGACTATTTTAACATCCGTGAGAGTAATTTTTGTTATATTACTCAAATCACTAATGCTGTTGATAGCCAAATAGCATTGTTCTTGATAATCAAAGGTTGCTTGTAGACAAGTGGCTGTATTGGCTACATAACTTACTTTTCTGCTTGTAGCAGACTCTGGTTGAAGGGTAAAGTTATTGAAGCTCATCCCTAAGAGAGAAACCCAGCAATTCTCATTTGGATTTTCAAAAAGGATCTTTTTCTCATTTTTTAGGACTAGACTAGTAGTAGAAAAAAGACCCCCGAAGAAGTTAACCACTTGATTTGCTGCATCCTTAAATGTATTAGCAATTTTTAAGAATGCCGAGGAAACCCATGTGGTAATAGAATTTGCAAGAGTATTTACAAAATTATCGAGATAGTGCGAAATTTTGTCCACGAAAGAGTCTACCTTACGATTAGCTTCTACAATTGCATGACGAGCATGAGGATGCTCTCTACCTGCTTCCTTAAGCCTTTCTGTTCGTTGTTTTCTACGTTGAGAGTAATTTGCTATTGCCTTTTCATCAGCCGCATCAAGTTCACAATTGAACTTAGCAATATCTGGGGCGGGACTTTCAATGAAATCATAACTCACCTTCGTTAACATTGCTTCTTCTTCAGAATCATCGGCATTCATTTGTGACTCTTCTACATCAAAAATATCTTTCACCATTTGAGGAACTTCTTCATTTTTTGCATTTTCTTTGATATCTGAAGGCAAAATATATTGATAGCGATTACGATTCTTTAAATTTCGGTGTCCCCATGTTTGAGCACAGGAAATAGCATAAGTTTCCATCGTGTCCAAAATTTTCTCGAACTCTTCTTGTGTTATTTTTTTTGTGTTCATTATATCTTTCTCCTTGGTATATTATGATGTTTGTTACAGTCTATTGACGATTCCAGTCGCTAATTCTTGATAATTTATTCAGACATAATTTACCTGATTCTGATGTAATAAAATCGTCAAGTTGTAATTTAGCGGTTAGACGAGATTAGATGTCTTTTTCTTTTTCGTCTTTCCATCTTTAAGACGATTAGCATCGCCAATTCTTGAATTTTTTGAGTTAATTTTTTTCCTAACTCCTGAATGCACTGTATTAGCAGGCAAAGTTGATGTAACCGATAAGTTTGTATCAGTCCCATCCTCCCCCAAAAAATGCCCTTTCAAGTCTTCGCGCAAAATTTTCCGTCCTTGGGAGATGCGCTTGAAAGCGTTATCATAAGAAATAAATTCATCCGACATTTAGTCTCTTCATCTAATTGTGTATTAGCTGAAACTTTTGTAATCAGACTTTTACACAACACCGCCTCAACACACCAACCATCATCGCTCTTTACCTCTAACTTCCCCTCAGAAGTCACCGCAATCATCACCCACTCAGACTGCTGCACATCACGCGCTTCCTCATCCACAACAATCTCCACTTCCTCCACCGCAACTGCAAGTACCGTATTCCCTGCTTCCTCTTCAACTCCCCCATTTCCCTCGGACATTTCCCCTATTTCCGACTCCGTTGCCGTCGCTGGAACAAATTTATACCTATCCGTTTCCTCCTCTCCGATAAAATATCCCTTTAACTCCTCTTGCAAAATCTTCCGCGCCTGGGAAATCCGCTTGCAGACATTCTGATAGGAAATATCTTGCAGTTGGGCAATTTCTTGATAAGAAAGTTCTTGATAAAAGTGCAGAATAAACGTCTCGCGCAACCTTGTCGGTAAGTTATCAATAGCACGACGAATCACAATCTTTTTCTCGTCAGTCTCCATTGCACTTTCTGGTGTATCCTCAAAAGCAACCAGTTCTTGCTCCTCACTAGATGCGTAACCTTCTATATCCTCAACTCGATTCGCGCCCCGACTGCGTTCTCGATGAATATCCACGCAAAGATTATGAGTCAGCGTCATCAGCCAAGCCTTAAAATTAGTAATTTCTCCCTCATACTTTTGCGCTTTCTCCCAAGCTTTCAGCATCGCCCGACTGAGCGCATCTTCAGCATCAATTGGGTTTCCACCCATCCATTTGACGCAGCAACGATAAAGATTATCTCGATAAAGTTGCCATTGCTGCCAGAAAAATACACTTGTGTTTTCCGTGCGATCGCCAGAATCTATTTGATAATCAAAAATAATAGTCATCTTAAAAATGCACTCATAAATTGATGAATTTAATACAAAACAGTCTCAGAATCACTCTTTCACCTACTTGGAGATGAGTTCATGACTGACCAGTTTGGAGGTAAGTATTATCTGATTCATATAATGCTTGGTTTCTCAAATTAGTATTTCAGTTAAATTCAGGAATCTTAAAAATCGGTTAAATTCAGCCAATTCAGTTAAATTCAGTCATTCAAAAACCTCAAACCATGTGATAATTAATCCATATCCAGGTTTTAAGCCTCTGAAAATCCCAATGTTTACCAAACTCAACGCTACCTATCAAGCAGGTGGTAGTCTGCTACCTGATGACCCTACTTATGTGGTGCGACAGGCTGACACAGAACTTTACGAAGGGTTATTAGCACTTGAGTACTGCTATGTCCTCAACGCTAGACAGATGGGGAAATCTAGCTTAAGAGTGCGGATAATGGATAAATTGCAAAATCAAGGATTTGCTTGTACAGAAATTGAATTAAGCGGTATTGGTAGCCAACAAATTACGGCTTCCCAATGGTATGGGGGAATTATTCAAGAACTGGTAAGCGGTTTTAAGCTCCAAATAAATCGGCGTAGTTGGTTAAAAGAACGGGATGATCTATCTCCCATCCAATGCTTAAATGAATTTATCGAAACGGTATTACTAACGCAGATTCAAGAAAAAGTTGTTATTTTTATTGATGAAATTGATAATGTCCTGGGTTTAAAGTTTTCCACTGACGAATTTTTCGCCCTGATTCGCCACTGCTATGAAAGTCGATCTGTCAAGCCAGCTTATAGGCGATTATCTTTTGCTTTATTGGGAGTAGCTACGCCTTCAGAATTGATTCAAGATAAACACTATTCCACACCTTTTAATATCGGTAGAGCTATTGAACTTCGAGGATTTAAACTCCAGGATAGTCAGCCTTTACTCAAGGGATTGATAGGAAAAATCAGCAACCCAGAAGCAGTTTTAAAAGAGGTTCTATCTTGGACTAACGGACAACCTTTTTTAACTCAAAAACTGTGTTGGTTAATTGTAAATTGCTGCAATAACAGCACAGAATTTTATTCTTCTCCAGAGGGCGAAGAATCGCAGTGGGTGGAGAAAATTGTAGAGAATCAAATTATTAAAAATTGGGAAAGTCAGGACGAACCAGAGCATTTAAGGACAATTCGCGATCGCTTACTTCGCAACACTCCCAGAAGCCAACAATTATTACAGCTATATCAGCAGATTATACTAGAGGGAAAAATACCTGCTTACAACTCCCCTGAGTATCTAGAATTGCGATTGTCGGGACTTGTTACCCAATATAGAGGAAGTTTAACAGTTAAGAACCCAATCTATGCAAAAGTCTTTAACTTGGATTGGGTAAATCAAAATCTGACAATACAAACCTCTAATTCAGAGTTGAACAGGCTCAAAGACATCTCTGCAACCGTCTTTGTCTCCGATATTAGCCCCTATAATCCTATGTCTATAGGAAAACTAGATAACTCTCTCAATTCTCGCTGTTATCCAAATGGTGCAGTTCCCCTTAATTCTCCTTTTTATATAGAACGAAATGCGGTAGAAACGCAAATTTATGAGGAAATTAGAAAACCTGGGGCTTTAGTCAGAATTAAAGCACCTAGAGAGATGGGAAAAACATCTTTACTACTGAGAACTTTGGATTATGCCACTCAACAAGGCTACCGCACTGTGAGTTTAAATCTAGAACAAATTGATGATGTAATTTTGAACGATTTGAATCGTTTTTTGCGCTGGTTATGCGCCAATGTTACTCGTCAACTTCAGTTAGAGCAAAAGTTAGAGGACTATTGGGATGAAGATATCGGTAGCAAAATTAGTTGCTCCCTTTATTTTCGTAATCATCTTTTAAAGCAAATAGATACTCCTCTCGTTTTAGCAGTGGATGAAGTCAACTATATTTTTGAACATCCTCAAGTAGCAAAAGATGTTTTACCTCTCTTTCGTTCATGGTATGAAGAAGCGAAGAGACAACCAATTTGGCAAAAGCTACGGTTAATTATTGTTCATTCAACTGAAATTTATGTCCCTCTTCAGTTAAAGCAATCACCATTTAATGTAGGATTACCAATAGAGTTAAGTAGTTTCAATCTAGAGCAAGTACAGCAGTTAGCTCAACTTTACGGACTCAACTGGACTGACTACCAGGAAGCTAGAGAACTGATGGCAATGGTGGAAGGACATCCAGCATTGGTACATATAGCTATTTATCATCTTAGTCGAGGGGACATTAGCTTTACTCAATTCCTGGATACAGCAGCTACATCAAAAGGAATTTATTCCTCTCATTTGCAGCGTCATCAAGCAACATTGCAAGAACAACCTGAATTAGCAAAAGCATTAGATAGTGTTATTAATTCTCACGAACCAATATCATTAGATTCGCTCATGACTTATAAATTAAGTAGTATGGGACTGATCAAACAGTTAAAAAATAAAGTAATACCAAGCTGTGAATTATATAGGCAATTATTTTACATCCAGACATAGCAAACGGGAGCATCCCATCCCCGCCCCTACACGCTTGTCCATTCAAAATCAGCGAACGGACAGTAAATAACGTAAGTTGCTAGTTAGGGAAAATGTCTGATATGGCTCTAGCTTGCGTGACGACGTAGGAGTCATACGCCACGCTATGCCTACGTCACACTACGTGAACGCGAACAGGATATCCAGGATTTAAGGATTTACAGGATTAAAACAGAAAATTATTCACTAATGACCAATGACCAATGACCCATTACCGTTCTCAACTAGATAACTAGCAACTTGAGTTAAATATTTTCTGGCTGTTATTACTCTTCTTTTTTTGAGTCGATTAACTGTTTTTCTTCAGGTAGCAAGGTAGTTTCAACCTGTATGCTGCTATTGATAGTAGTGACTTTATGCAAATTCGGTTTGATAATGAGACTGACACCAATAGCCCAGGCTAACGCAACCATCCAACCGGCGAGAATATCGCTGGGGAAGTGAACTCCAAGATAAAGACGCGTCCAAGCAATGGTTAGGAGGTACAAACTACCAAAAGTCAGAACCAGCCAGCGCCAAGGACGATGCCAAGTTAAAATAACTAAAATTGCTACCAATGTCATACTTGTCATTGCATGACCACTGGGAAAGGCATAGTCAAATTCAGGTGCTTTTGATATCCATAACTGGGGACGTACTCGGTGCATAAATTCTTTAGCTGTGCGGTTGATGAGGAGGCTTCCTAAAGCTGTAGTGAGTAAGTAAGCAAAGGTTCTCCATCTACGATCGCGTAATAAGAGGAGTGCGATCGCACTCAACACAGGTAAAGCAGTCCAGAATGATCCCCATTTCGTCAGCACGACTGCAAAAATATCTAGTCGCGAATTAGCTGTAGAATGAATTGCCATCAAAATTGGCACATCCCAAGGAAAACCACTTTCATTTTGCCAAATCTTCACTGCTAATATTTCCACAACCTGCAAAGGTAAATACACACCTATCAACATCAGCAACAAAGAACGCCAATGGGAAAACAGCAGGTTTTTAAGAAAAATAATTGGTGATTTGCGTCTATCCTTAAACATCTTTGCTTTATTCATAACTACAAGTCTAATTTATATATGGTTTTAACCCAAGTTTTCCATTCTCTACTTCTTTTAGAATAGGGAATAGACCATAAAAAAAGTGTAACTATACGGATTTCTTAATAAAAGACAATTTAATTGGATTTCTGAATATAAGGCTTAATCAGGGATAAAACCTGTTGAGTTCTGACATTTCTACCTTGATCATTAGGATGATAAGTAGTATTAAACATGAGATTATATGATAAAGCAGCTTGATATGGATCTCCGAGTATAGAAACTCCATTTTTTTCATAAAAATTTTGAATTTTTTGGAAAAATGATCTATATTTTGATTGATAAAATTTATCATCTTCTAGCATAACTGGATACAAGGGTAATACCTTAATTTGTCTATCTTTACACCAAATAATAAAATCTCTCACACTTCCCATTTGATCAATTTGATATTTATCATCTGTAGGTAAATCGAATTTATTCTTCAAATTTTTTAATGGTTTGACATTAATATTACATAATTCATCTCCATAATCATTCAATAGAAATCCTGAGTAACACTTTTTTTGTGATGCCCTAATTTTTAAATTAGCCCAAATTTCTTTCTTACTATTTTTACTTAAAAAACTGTTGAATATATCTGAATTTGATAATTGTAGTAAATGTTGGATTTGTTGAAAATGATTGAGATTATTCCAGAAATATTCAGTATCATTTGATAGAATATGTTTAAGATACATTCTTGTTATTTGTTTTTTATCCACATAAAAATTATATTCTAAAGGTAGTAAAACAATATCTCTTTTATTAAGGATTTTTTTCACATCATTGAGAATATATTCAACCCCAAGTCCAGCATGAATTGCTAAATTTACTGTAGGTATTCCTGTTGATTGAGAAATTTTTTCGGCACTGATACCAAAAAGTGAATTGCTACCACTCACTATAATTATTTTCTGCCCAGAAATTGATAAAGCCTTATTCTTTTTATGCTTCTGTGCAACTGCAATCCAATTTTCTGCATCAACAATATTTCTACCAATTAAATAAAATCCAGATACTATATGCAGAGATAAACCTAGCAATACACAAAAAAATAAAATCAAGATGTATAATTTGAATTTTGGTTGATACATAAAAAACTATTAAAATTGAAAATACAAAAACTCAGATTGATTAGCTTCTAAAACTTTTGATAGAGACATAAACAATATTAATCCTAAGCTAACAGCCCAAAACAAATTAGGTTTCCATGAAAATATGGAATTAATTTTCTCAGAATATTTATCCATATTTAAAACAGGTTTATATTTTGACATTATTTGCTGAGTATTAGGGCTAAACCAGACTATTGATAGCAACAATATTAACCAAATAATTCCAGATAAATCTATCAAATTATTAGGAGATATATTGCTAAATGAAAGTTTTACAGAAATACCATTTAATCCTAACATTGATTTCACAATACTCATTGCTCCATTTATTGACTCGGAACGAAAAAATATCCAAGAAACAATTACAGCCAAAAAAGTAATGCTGCGATTAAATAATTTATGTACTATATTGTTTTGTTGATTTTCTTGTGTAA
The DNA here is from genome assembly GCF_034931625.1 of Anabaena cylindrica UHCC 0172. GTDB lineage: Bacteria > Cyanobacteriota > Cyanobacteriia > Cyanobacteriales > Nostocaceae > Anabaena > Anabaena cylindrica_A. Next base: position 54,066 of record NZ_JAYGGY010000094.1, read on the forward strand.
AAAATGATTTTGTACTCGAAACATAGACATTATTAATAACTAGATAAAATCCATGTAGACCTCCCCAGATGACAAATGTCCAGTTTGCACCATGCCATAAACCTCCCAGCAACATTGTTATCATGAGGTTAAAATACCTTCTCAAATTACCCTTGCGATTTCCACCTAGAGGTATATAGAGATAATCTCTCAGGAAGTTAGATAAAGTAATATGCCAACGTCTCCAAAAATCAATAATACTATCAGCTTGATATGGAGAATTAAAGTTAATAGGTAAGATAATTCCAAACATTCTAGCAATACCAACTGCCATGTCAGAATATCCAGAAAAATCAAAGTATAATTGCAAAGTATAAGCTAATAATCCACACCAAACCTCATAAAATGAAAGTATAGTTCCAGCTTCAGCAGCATTAAATAGTGGTGTTGAATAAGCCGATATAGTATCTGCGAAAATGACTTTTTTAAATAAACCTAATGCAAAAATTGTTATCCCGATAGACATATTTTCCCAATTAAATTTATCAACTTTTTTCTCGATAAATTGAGGAACAATATCACCATGATGAACAATAGGCCCAGCGATTAGTTGAGGAAAAAAGATAACAAATAATGAATAATCTAATAAATTATAATTTTGTGTATTACCACGATATGAGTCAACTAAATATGCAATCTGCTGAAAAGTAAAGAATGATATAGCTAAGGGGAGTAAGATATTTCCTAAACTAAACTTACTTCCCATCAAAGCATTTATATTGTCAAGAATAAAGCTTGAATATTTGTAGTATCCTAATCCTAATAAGTTTACAGATATACCTAATAAAAGCAATGCTGGAGATTTCCATGATTGTCCTGAAATTTCTGGATTAGTCTGATGTTGTCTACCTATTAAAACACCTATTGTATAATTAAAAAGCATGGAAAAAATAATCAACTTTAAGTAGGATACATTCCAATATCCATAAAATACTAATGATGTTAAGACTAACCAAGCTTTGGAAATTGTATGCCATTTTAGTCTACTGAAACCTGCAAAAATTAAGAGTGTGATGGGGAGAAATAAGAAAATAAAGATTGAAGAGTTAAATAACATAAAACTAGTCAGTTTTTGCTTGGGTAAGTATATTTATTTGTATCTTTGATAAGTTGATTATGATTTACAATACCTTGTCCATTTTCTGTAGGTTGGGTTAAGCGACAGCGCAACCCAACGCATTTGTTGGGTTATGGCTTACGCCACGCTCTGCGAACGTTCACATTCCACAACCCAACCTAACAAATCAAGGCTTTTTCTAATTTGGACAAGGTATTGAATTTAGATAAATGCTTTTTACTAACTTCGTTATTAAATAATACACCGTAACCTAGTAAATTTGCAATCAAATCAATGCTGTAAGCCATGTAAAGGAAAAATTAAAGGTTGGAGTGTAGTGTAAACATTTGTAAGCCATCAGATAACTGTTGGCATTTGAACAGAGAAACAAATGAAGGATGTGCGTAAAAACACTTTTTCTGTCAAATCCAAAAACTTTATCTGCGGGAAACTAAGCATGGGTCAAGTAATACAGAAAAAATACCTTTTTTCGTGGAAGCGTATTCCGTTAGCATTGCAGATTGCTCTGGCAATTGTCTTGGCAGTACTTGTAGGAAATTTACTCAGTAGTCAAGCAGCAAGTAATACTGCTCTCATCAGCAACTTAGCAATTCCCTGTAACTTAATACTCAAGGCGCTGCGGGCTTTAGCAACACCACTAATTATGTTAGCCGTACTCCACGCCTTTCTCACTGCTGATATCCCAGGTAGATCCGGTCGTCGTCTGACAGTGCTGTTGCTGACCAATACAACTGTAGCCATTGTCATTGGTCTTCTTGTCGCCAACATTCTGCAACCAGGCTCATGGGGTCGTATTTCTCCTCCATCTGGTACGGAAGTAGTTGGTAAAACCCTCGATCCTTGGGGATTAATCCAAGACATCGTTCCAGATTCTATCCTCAGACCTCTGGTTGATAATAATGTCATTCAACTAATTTTTATTTCTTTAGCTTTTGGTGTAGTTCTACGTGCCTTGAAAGCACAACAAATAGAGGAAAACAAAACATATTACCAGGCAATAGAGGGAGTAATTACAATATTATTTGAGGCAGTTATTCGCATCCTGCACTGGATTATCACTTTAGTGCCATTAGCCGTTTTTGGTATCGTTGCCAAAACTGTTGCCCTTCAAGGCTTTGCTCCGTTTAAATCCCTGGGTGCATTCATTATCGCGGTGCTAGTGGCTTTGAGTATACAAGCCTGTTATTACTTACTGCGGGTGAAATTTGGTTCTTGGGTAACTCCTAAAAATTTCTTAGCTGGGGGTTCAGAAGCTTTGTTAACAGCCTTTTCCACTGCTTCCTCAACAGCAACCACACCAATCACTTTTGAGGCGTTGCTACACAAAATTGGTTTACGGGAATCCTCGGCTTCTTTAGGGGCGCTAGTTGGCAGTAACTTTAATAATGATGGAACTGCTCTCTATGAAGCAATGTCAGCATTATTTATTGCTCAAGTATTGGGTTTACACCTTTCTCTACCACAGCAGTTGATAGTTGTCGTCACAGCTATTTTTGCTTCTGTTGGTGCAGCGGGTATACCAGAGGCTGGTTTAGTGACAATGACTCTTGTATTTACTTCCGTTGGTCTGCCTACTGAATATATAGCTTTGCTGGTGACGGTGGATTGGTTTTTAGATCGCTGTCGCACTGCTATAAATGTCATGGGCGATATGACTGTTAGCTGTCTACTTGATGGTAAGAAACGTCTAATTACAGAAACAGTACTGAGTAGTGAGTAACGAGTGCTGAGTAAAAAAGTAACAATCGTACTCAGCATTCCTGAAGAATATCGACGCTTAATTTTTTACACCCAATCTCTAAATCTCAAATTCTATGGATTCCCATCCCGCACTGTGTACAGCTATAGCTAAACGCATTCAAACTAGTCCTCAACGGCGCATTACTTTTGCAGACTATATGGATATGGCGCTGTATCACCCAGAACATGGCTACTATGCCAGTGATGCAGTTAATATTGGGTTTCGGGGCGGTGATTTTTTCACGTCTTCTAGTTTAGGGAGTGATTTTGGCGAATTACTGGCTGTACAGTTTTGCCAAATGTGGGAAATTTTAGGGCAACCGATGCCTTTTCATTTGGTAGAAATGGGAGCAGGTAAAGGTGTTTTAGCATCCCATATTCTGAATTACATACAATTAAACTATCCAGATTTGTTTGCGGCGCTGAAATACATCATTGTGGAAAAGTCCCCAAGTTTAAGGCAAGAACAGCAGCAAAGGTTACAGGAGTTCTCTGTGCAATGGTTCAATTTGGAAGAAATAGCTGCTAATTCTATTACAGGCTGCTTTTTTTCTAATGAATTAGTGGATGCTTTTCCCGTGCATCAGTTCACTATAGAAGCAGGGGAATTGCGGGAGATTTATGTAACTGTTGAGGATAATGGGGAGAATACGCCTGATTTGCCTGGATTTATTGAGGTATTAGGGGAATTATCTACACCGCAGTTAGCAGCATATTTGGAATTGGTGGGAATTGAGTTAAATGCCAATATTTATGCAGATGGCTATCGGAGTGAAATTAATTTAGCTGCTCTTGATTGGTTGAGTATAGTGGCAGACTGCTTGCAGCGAGGGTATGTGCTAACTATTGATTATGGCTATCCTGCCAACCGTTACTATAACCCCAGGCGATCGCAAGGAACTCTACAGTGCTACTACCATCATCGTCATCATGATAACCCTTACATCAATGTTGGGCGACAAGATATCACCGCTCATGTCGATTTTACAGCTTTGGAATCTTGGGGCAACAAGTGCGGTTTAAATCTAGTTGGTTGGACACAGCAAGGTTTATTTTTGATGGCATTAGGTTTAGGGGAAAGAATTGCAGCCCTTTCCTATCAAAAGCAACCAATATCAGAAATGCTAAACCGCCGAGAGGCATTACACCAACTTATTGAGCCGACAGGAATGGGTAACTTTGGGGTTCTAGTACAAAGTAAGGGGCTAACAGAAACAGAAACTTTGCGATCGCCCCAGGCGCTGGCGAAGAGCCAATCGCTTCAAGGATTAACCATACCAGAGTAGAGGTAAAGGTAAAATTCAAAGGTTAAAACTCTATTCCAGAATCCTGTATCAGTCTTTTTTCGACTAGCATAACAGTGATTACTTCAAAATTAAAAACCTGAGAAAAGTAATAATTATGACCGCTCACGACCTACTTGTATTAGCAACACTACTTACTCCCGGCATCTTACTTTCAGTTATCATCATGGCTACTTTTGCCGCAGGTGGCTGATTCTTGGTGATTGGTGTTGGCGGTAGCTTGCCGTATGACTCCTACGTCGTCACGCAAGCTATAGGCATATGGGGAAAAGGTGATTGGTGAATAGAAAAACTATTACCCATTACCCATTACCCATTACCCCATTACCCATTACCTTGTTTACCCTACGATTTATCAAAGGAACGTAAAACATGAAGGTGGCATTTCTGGGAACTGGATTGATGGGACTACCGATGGCTCAACGGTTATTAGCAGCAAATGTAGAGCTAATTGCCTATAACCGCACCCCAGAAAAATTAGCACCATTACAAGCCGCAGGGGCAGAAATTGCGACCAAACCGCGTCAAGCAATTCGCTCTGCTGATTGTATAGTTCTCATGCTATCTAATGCCGCAGCTATTTATCATGTCTTGCTCACAGATACTTCTTGGCATACTTTATCAGGGCGTAGCGTCATCCAAATGGGGACACTTACTCCTCCAGAAAGCCAAGAAATCAGAGATGCAGTCGTTGCGGCAGGTGGTGAATATATCGAAGCGCCAGTACTCGGTAGCATCCCAGAAGCAGAAACTGGTAAATTAATTGTCATGGTTGGTGGCGAACAAGAACAATATCAACGCCATCTCAAGTTACTGCAAATTTTTGGCACAAATCCTGTATACATAGGCCCTGTGGGATCTGCGTCATCTCTAACCCTTGCACTCAATCAATTAATTGCTTCTCTCACTACTAGCTTTGCGCTCAGTTTAGCTTTTGTGCAGATGCAAGGTATTGATGTAGACTTATTTATGCGAATCCTGCGCGATAGTAAACTTTATGCGCCTACCTTTGATCAAAACTTGAAACGAATGTTGGATGGTAATTACACCAAAGCTAACTTACCCACCAAACAATTGATCAAAGAAATAGATTTATTTATCACTGAAGCTAAATCCCTTGGTTTGAATCTCAGCAGTATTGAGGGTGTAAGACAAATTTTGCAATCAGCAATGAGTATGTCCTATCCAGAAGATGATTACTCATCCGTTTTCCCTGCTATTCGTGAATGGGGTGAAACCAGCGGGGAGTAGAGGCAGGGGGCAGGGGGCAGGGGAGAAATATCAATTTCCCAGTCCCCAGTTCCCAATCCCCAATCCCTTTAAAATGGGATGTCATCTGGATCAGGTTCTGGTGCTGATACAGGCTGATAGGATGGAGGCTGAAAATTCGCTGGTTGATAGGTGGGTTCGGGGGTTGTTACCTGGGGAGTGACAGCGACATTAGTTGTAACTGGAGTTGGTGCTGGACGAGTGGATTCATAAGACTCTGGAGGACGCTGTGCTGTTTGCGCCATTGTGGTTGCTGGTGGACTCGAATTCATCTCTTTGCCAATGCCATGAATTTTTTGGACTGTCAACTCAGCACGTTTTTCTTTGAAACCTTCAGGACGATCAAAGGTATTCATTCCTAAGCGTCCTTCGATAATAACGCGATCGCCTTCTTTGTATGTTTGATGGATTTCTTTTGCCAAATTACCCCACCCAACTACTTTCAAAGGATGTGAAGGATCATCAGGCCGCACTCCAGGAACATGAACGATCATTTCTGTCACTTCCAATCCGTCTGGTGTGTGGCGCAGTTGGGGAGTGTCGTAAATTTCTGCCATTAAAATACAACTGTTCATATATTGCTCCTTATAAATCAATCTTGACAATATTTAGGATAACGCCTGAGCGCCGCGATCTATTTCATAATTCCTCTTCCCAATTACCCATTACCAACCCAAACAAATATCATAAGTATTCTAGCGAACATTCAGATATAGAAAGTCAAGCGAGAACGTTAAACATACTATAGATGTTCACGAACAGCGCCTGACTAGAACGAGCATTTAATTCTGCATTGAGTAGTACAATTATACCATTGAAAACGTTAAATTTGTACATGAACAGAAAAAATACCCAAAGGGTAATTGCAAAATGCGATCGCTACGCTGTATTCGTTTTGACTTTTGACTTCACGGCGGTACTAGACTGGTGTTTTGACATTGAAATTCTCAAAAAGGGTTTCTTTAGTAGTCCTGCCACAATGAAGGCAAATACAGCACTATGCTTTTTTTGATATATCTACTTGCTAATTCTTCCTTTTGCTGATGGTGATGGATACTTACCAACTTCTATTAATAATATTCTTTCTATAATCCGTTCATCGTTATTAAAATCGAGAATACGTGCTGTTACTTCACCAATATCTGTTAATGGTTGAATTACAGCTTCATCAAGTTGAAAGTGATCACCCCAGAAATCTCTACGGGGGTTAAAAAATCTCACTAATTCACCATTTCGCCAATTAATTGAACCTAAATCTGTACCTTTTTGCAAGTTACAGAAAACACAAGCATAACAGAGATTATCATCTGTGCTTGCACCACCATGTTTAACGCTAATTATATGGTCAACTTGACAAGATGAAGTATCTTCTTCTGAAATTAGGCAATATTCACAAATATTACCAGCACGTTCCACAACTAAACGCCTTATTTCTAAATTAATGTAAGTACGAGACACTTTATTTACCCTCAGTGTTAATATACTTATGAGCCTTAGCTTTAGCTAATCTAATAATGTGTTCTAGAGTCAAAAAATGGTCTAACTCGCGCTTTTCTTCTTTGGTTAGTTGATTATTTTTAGCACCGTCAATTAAATCCTCTAAACGGTTTTGTGCTGTTTCCGAAAGGTGGAAGTTAATCACACTTTGGGGAGTAGTGCCAGCAGCAATAAAATCTACAATTTCGTCGTAGACTTTGATAGTTTTGACAGATGTATTCATAGTGGTATCCTTTTTTATTATTTTATCAGTTTAATTTTGCTAATTCTTGCTTTGCAAATTCCCGCACTTGCTCATCTGGATCATTTTCTGCTCTGTCGTGCAACAATGGTAAGGTTTGGGGATGGTTGGGATATGGCTTAATGATTATTTTCAGTGCAACCAATCGAGGATTCCATTCCTTTTCATCTTTACGTTCAAATGGATCATTTTTAGCACAGTTGTAGAACAAATCAAATAACTCAGGGTTAGTTTTAAAGTATTTGGCTAATTCTCGAACTGCTGTATATCTCACATTCCCTTCATCATCAGAGGTAGCAAGTTGTTTGAGGAGGGGTAAGGTTTCTGGGTCATCTTTGAAATTATGTGCTAACATTATTACTACCGAATTTCTAGCATTTTTATGATTATAAGAAGTAGCAAATCTTTTGAGAATTGGTAATATATCGGGGTCATCTTTGTAGTGATTTATTAATGTCCGTAAAGATGTATATCTCACATTTTCATGATTATCAGAGGTAGCAAGTTTTTTGAGAAATAGTAAGGTATCTGGATCATCTTTGAAAGATTCAGCTAATCCTTCTATAGCTGAAATTCGCACATTTTCAATATCATCAGAAGTAGCAAGATTTTTGAGCAATGGTAAGGTATCGGGATCATCTTTAAAACTCTGTGCTAATGCTGCAACTCCTGCACGTCGTATATCCTCATCATTAGAAGTTGTTAGTTGTTTGAGGAATAAGAGAGTTTCAGGATTATCTTGATAGTTTTCTCCTAGTGCTGTTAATGCTGCAAATTTTGCAAACCAATGATCCTGAGATGTAGCAAGTTGTTTTAAAAATAGCATAGTTTCAGGATTATCTTTAAAATTACGTGCTAATTCTTGCATAGCGGGATATCTCACATTTAAACTCTGATGATAAATACTAATTTGCTTAAGGATGGTTAATGTCTCAGAGTTATATTTATAGTTTTCTACTAATGCGTCTAATACGGCAAGTTGCACCCCCCAATGATAATTAATATTATCGTTATAGGTAATAAGCTGTTTAAGAATTGTGAAAGTATCAGGCATATCTTTATAGTTGGCCACTAAAGCTTTTACTGCTGCACGCTGCACCTTCCTATCCTCAATGGAAGTAGAAAGTTGTTTGAGAAGTTGTTTGAGAATGATTAATGTATCGAGGTTTTTTTTAAAATTCTCTGCTAATGCTTTTACTGCTGCACTTCGCAAATCAGTATTATCACCAAAAATAGCGCACTGTTTAAGCCAGGATAGAGTATTTGGATCATCTTGGCAAAGAGTCACTATTTTTGTAACTGCGTGGGTACGAATTTGTTTAACTAGACTAGCTTCTTCTTCATAATTATCATAATAGTAAATAATGTCATATCTAGTTAAATCTTTCAACTTCTCAATTAGTCTATTAGCAGTTGACTCTATTAATTGAATATTTCTTACTTCTTCAAATAACTCAGATGCTAAAAAGACGTTAGTAAACTTTTCCTCTTCTCCATCTTGTATGATTAAATAATCAATAATTTCACCAGCAAACTTAGATTCAATCATTCCGGCAATTAAGCGTAATACTTCATGCCAAGATTCATCTTGCCAATGTTTGCCAAAAACCTCTATTTTTAATTGCTCAATTGATAAAATTTGCGTTTCTTTAAATTGCCACACAAACTCCCAAGCACAGAAATATTCCAAAAATGTCCGATGCACAAAAGCATAATAATCTGCACCAACAAAGCACAAAATAAAATTGCGAGTACGTAATTGATTAATCATCACTCGCGCTGCTTCTCTAGGTTTATCAACAATGGTTTTCAGATAATCAGTCAGAATGGTTTCTAAATCAGATGCAGTTATCAAATTACCAGTTAATCCCTTTTCATTCGCCTGCATACTATAGGCTACTTGCCTTAACATTGCCTGTTTATCTTTATAATCAATTGTTTTGATGTCTAACCGTTTATCTTCAATTAAAGCTCGTTCTACATCCCATTGATGCAGCAATACACGTGATGCTTGATGATAAAGTTCCGGTCTATCTTTAGGTAATTCTTGGTTACGATTTAAAATCGCCATCATTGTTAATAGCAGGGGATTTCCTGCTAATTCTTTGATAGATTTTGAATTTGCAACTGCTCCTTGGAGACGTTCTTTTTTTCTTAACTTATCAACTTCATTATTAAAATTTAATTCATGCCAACGATTGATAAAATCTTGGATTTGTTCTGCGTCTAAATCTTGAAGCATGAAGTGATGAAACTCAGCATCTCTTAACCGTTGAGTTTTGTAGCCAATCACGCGAGAAGTCACAATCACCCGCACTTGAGGATATTTATTTGTAAAGCGATGAATATCTGTAATTACATCTTCTCGTTTTCCAGTATCAAAGACTTCATCTAAACCATCAAACATTACTAAAGCATTACCAGCTAAAAGTTGTTCATGCAATTTATGTTGATTGAGATGATAAATTGAACCACTACATTTATGAAAAAATTCGATAAAATCGTGGCATTCATTATCTTCCCGTCGCCGCATATAAGTACGTAATTCAATCAACAAAGGAATTGGTTGAGAAATTACATTATCAAGCGGCGATTCTGCCCAATTTAATGCTAAGAATTGCAGCAATGTAGATTTACCAGAACCTGGATCACCTAAAATTACTATATATTTATAATTTTGCTTGTCGTTAATAATATCTAAAACTGATTGAGTTGCTTGTTCAAAATAACTTTGTTTGTGGCGTTCTAACTCCTGTATGGCAACTTCTGCTTCTAGCTGATTACTTTCGCGGAGTCGATTCAGATGTTCTTTAGGCAGTTCGTAAATTTGTGGTAAAACTTGGTGAACTTCCCGCACATTTTGAGCGATAAACATTCGCCATAATTTCAGTTCGTTATAGGCATAACCTGTTGTATCTAAACTTTCTAATTTCAGGTTGCCATAAGTTTCTTTAATTGCCTCTTGATATCCGAATAAATCAAAATCTGGGATAATACCTGCAATTTCTTGAGTATTTTTTTCAATTTTCTCAATATTCTGTGAGTCAAGTATATCTCTTAAATCTTTGGAATCAAAGAGAATTTCTTGAACATTCATTAAATACTGGTTTGTGATGGCATCCCAATTAAAATTATTTGGTAGAGGTTTTAATTGTAGACTGTTCCAAGTATTTTTAAGAGTTGTTGCATCAAGGGAATCACAATCAATTTCAAAAGCTTTTCCTAAAATTGATTTAACCGATTTATCACTGATAAATTTCTTGACTTCTTGAATATATGGTTTAATTTCATTTTCAGGAAGTTTGCAACGGATTTTTAACTGCTGCTGTACTAATTGTAAAAATTCTTTAATTGCTTTACCTGCTGCTACTTGACGGGGGTCTTTTTCCCTTAGCAGAACGTGTTTGAGGGAATCTTTGAAAAAGTCTTTAGCAAAATCTTTTGCTCCTTCCTTTGCTAAATCTTGCAGAATTGGAGCAACCAACACCCCAACACCTTGAGTAACTCCCCAAATAAGCAACCAGTCCAACATAATACTCGTATCTATTTGTGTTTAATTACGAGTATATACATTTAAACTAAGTATTTTTCCAGATTTAGATTAATTTCTCTATATTTGTCGAAATCAGGACTTACGCAACTGGCACATTGGTAAGGTGCGTCAGATATCAAAAATCTGTT
>NZ_JAYGGY010000095.1:0-62224 GCF_034931625.1 Anabaena cylindrica UHCC 0172
AATGACCAATGACCAATGACCAATGACCAATGACCAATGACCAATGACTAATGACGAAATCTGATCCCAATCGATTTTTACGGCGTTTACCCTTGGTAGTTGGGGGTTTAGGTGCTGTACTTTTGTTGATTAATCGGTTGTTAACACCGGAACTGACAAATTCTCAAGCGCGAGGGGATGTGTTGGGAGTGATTTTGAGTGCGGTGTTAATTTTAACAGGTTTAATTTGGCAGCAAGTACAACCGCGATCGCCTGATAAAGTAGAACTAATTGGGGAAGAAGGTTTTTTCTTAGCGCCAGATTTATCAGAAACCGTGAAAACAGAACTAGCTTGGGCATCTCGTTTATTATTGACTAATACAGTGACGCGATCGCTCATAATTTACTATCAAGGCCAAGTTTTGTTACGTCGCGGTATTCTGGCTCCTAAATCTGAAGTCATCCCAGGAATCATCTTAAAACGAGTCCTGGAAACACAAAAGCCAATTTATCTAGTTGCTTTATATGTGTATCCAGGCAAAATAGAATTTGATTATTTACCAGAAAATACACAAGGTGTCATTTGTCAACCAATTGGCAAAGAAGGTGTCCTGATTTTAGGTGCTAACGCTCCCCGTAGTTACACTAAACAAGACGAAAACTGGATTGCGGGTATTGCTGATAAATTAGCTGTAACACTGGGTAATTGGTAATTGGTAATTGGTGATAAAATCCCTGTTTTCATCCTGTTCATCCTTTAATCCTGGATATCCTGATTCAGACAATAATTATGCAAATTATTTACTGGTTATTAATAGCTGTCATGCTCGTAGGTGTGATTGGTGCTGTTGTTCCTGCAATACCTGGAAGTAGCTTAATCTTAATTGCCATTATCATTTGGGGAATCGTCAGTACTTCCTTTACAGCCATTAAGATTCCCCTGATTGTGACAGTAGTTGTCCTACTTCTGAGTATAGGAGTTGATTTCCTAGCTGGCTACTTGGGTGCTAAACAAGCCGGTGCTAGTAAATGGGGACAAATTGGTGCATTTGTGGGTTTATTTTTAGGATTTTTTGGCTTATTGCCAGCTTTACCCTTTGGTGGACCGCTCTTAGGAGTGTTACTTGGTCCGCTTTTAGGTGCAATTATCGGTGAATATCTTTATCAAAAAGATTTAGGAAAGGCAGTTAAAGCTGGTATAGGAATTACTGTAGGAACGTTAGTAGGTAATTTGCTTCAGGGTTTATTAGCAGTGGGTGCGGTAATAATTTTTCTATGGACAACTTGGCCACAGGTATATGGAGGTTAGGTTTTGATGATAAAACTCGTTAAGATTATGCGGGGCTTACTATGCAGAATCTCCTTTCCATAAACTATGTCTCTCAATGATGGGTTTAACAAAAGACGAACTGATATCACCCAGGTAATCAGGTACGTTTAAGATAATTTGCATTGGAGGTAACTCTATCTCGATTAGTGTGGTTCGTCCGATCAAATAAGCGATCGCTATTGCTCGAAGTGACATGAGACAATTTGCTACAATTCCATGTAAATTCATTCTATGGCTCAAAACCGCTATGACTTTTGAGAAACTGCATGAACAATTATTAATGCTTCCTGAAGATGATCGTTGGGAATTAATTAATATCTTAATGAAATCGCTGCGGTCAAAAGCTTCATTGACCGTCAAATATAAGGGTATTGCGTCAAGTTTGGTAGGCATTGCGAAAACTGATGCACCTACCCCTACGGATGAAGAGGTTAAATCTATTTTAGAAACAAGGCTTTTGCAGAAGTAATGAAAGTCTTGTTTGATACGAATGTTTTACTAGATGCGATATTGGCTCGTGTTCCCTTTGTCGAAAATGCTGCATTGACATTAAGTTTTTATATATCTACCAAATTGTCTGAATAACTGATAACGCTCGGATTTTATAATTTTTCGTGACTAGAGGTAAACTAAGATGTAATGCTGTAGCAGCAATAATACGATCGCCCATTTCGGGAACTGTAAGACGTGGAATTTTTGCCAGAGATTCAGCTACTGACTTATCTAATAAAGCAACAACTAAACTTGCATCTGAATCACTAAGAGTTTGTAAAAGTTGTTCTAAAGCAGCTTCGGGAATTTTATTTTTCTCAGTAAGATAGACTATTTCCACGATTTAAATTGCGGATATATAAATTGGATTGCCGCTATTGATAGCACCATCAAGAGCGATCGCTGCTTCGGTTGATAATTTTTCGGGGCTTCTTAAATACCAAATAATTGTATGAGTATCGGCAACCACTGCACTCATAGCTCAACATCCTTGGGGAAGTTTCCCCACATTTCGTGTTTTGCTTCAGTTATTTCTTGTTCTGTAATTTCAAATTTCAAGTTTGCCCACATTCCTTTAATATTTTTACGGGGTTTAGAGGTAGCTTTGGCTTTGAGATTTTGAATAAATTCTAGAACCTCTTTTTGTTTGTCTAGCGGCAAAACTCGCCAGTTTTCTAAAAGTAGTTTCTCTGTATTCATTGTTGTTTTCCTTGATTTATTGCGGAGTGGGTTTTAATATTATACAAAATCTTAAGGCGATCGCTCATTTTGAGATCCGAAGGAGAATCAAAACCTTCTACAGTCAGCGCATGATAAATTTATTTAATACTACCAAGTTGCTTGCGTTCAAGAATACGTTCGAGGAGGTTAAATTGCAGAATTTTAGCAGTTACCCGCTCTTCTGGAGTTAGTGGCATAATTATCCCTTCTTCTAGGCGAAAATGATCAGACCATTGTTGTAGACGGGGATTAAAAAAGGCAGTTAGTTGTCCTGTTTCAGGGTCAATTGAAGCAAGATCAGTTCCTTTGAAACGGTTACAGCAAGGACAGGATAAAGCTAGATTTCCAGCTTCAGTTATGCCATCATGTTTTTCAGCAATAATGTGTTCCATCTCAAATGCAAAGAGTGAAGCCGTTTGAGGAAATTGACAATACTCGCATTTGTTTCCAGCCCGTTGGGTTACTAGCCGACGTAAAGTAGCTGATACATAACTCATGCTACTGTCTGTAAGCGTTTATAGGCGTGAGCTTTGGCTAAACGTACCCAATGTTCTAAAAGCAAGTAGCGATCGAGTTCTACCTCCTCTGGACGGGAAAGAGTGCCGGATTTATTGCGATCGAGTAATTCACTCATGCGGGCTTGTAAAGCAGGTGTAGGTCGAATGGCGAGAATTGTTTCTGGGCTGGGTTGACTGGCAAGCAGTTCAACAATTTGACTATCATCTTGGTAAGGGATGGTTTCTGTGGGTGTGAGTTCACCAACGGCGCGATCTAGGGCTTCTGGGAGGCGATCGCCTAATTGTTGCAGTTTTTCACCCAGGCGATCGGGTACGTTTAAGATAATTTGCATTTGCGGTAAGTCTATATATGGGAATTAGTTTTATTTTACTAGTTGGGTGAAGCGAACTGCTTGCAGCAGCGCTAGTTCCCTCCGGGACGCTCCGCGAACGCTATCGCTCATTTTGAGATCCAAAGGAGAATTAAAGCCTTAATCGCAAGTTCCAAATGATGATGGTAAGGTAGTTTCTAGAAATAAATTTACAGCTATTAGCTTTTTACTGCCCTCTCTTTTACCCATTGTTTTAAAAGAGGAATTTCAAAATCATATCCTGTATTGATTTTTTGTAAAATATGATAACGCAACAAGCGAGTTAAGACCTTTTCTGCAATTGGAGTATTAATAGAAATTAAATTATCCGTCTTGGCAACTTGTAATAATAATTCTTGACCAATTGCTATTTCTTCTTGGTTTGTGCCTGTAAATTCTGTCCAAATATTCGTAAAATAAGGTTGACCAGAAGTAAATGCCTCATTAATAGCAGCTTGCAAAAGTTCAGGAGTAATTAAATCAGTACGGTTAAAGTTAGCTTGATTCACCATTGATGCGCCCAATAATTGCAAGCAGTAAGGGTGACAACTGGTAAGTTTTAATAGTTCTTCTACAATGCCTGGAATGTAACGCATTTTAAAAGCTGGGTCTGGATTCAGCAGTAATTCCTCGGCTTCGCTAGGTTCAAGATAAAGCATTTCTATCGGCACAACGCTGATGAAATAGCTGCTCCAATTCGGACCTAATTCTTCTAAAGTTTGCACACCCGAAAAGAGAAAGCCGAGTTGTTCATAATGTTGAATTAAGTGGCGTAGTTGATCAAATAAACGTAAACTTATTTGTCGGTTTTCAATAGCAGTACCAATTTTTTCAAATTCATCAAGGTTGAGAAGGATGCGCCGTTCTCCAATTTGGTCAAGTGCTTCATCTAACCAATCTTCTAAAGTGGTATAGGGACTATTTTGGAATTTGTCGCGTTTGGGAACACTTGGTAATTTAACTCCTTGACTTTTGCAGTCTTTATGAATTGCACGGACTAAGCCATAACAAAAATCTGATTCTTTGGTAGTGATAGCAGAACTTTGCATATCTACAAATACAGGGAGGATATCACTAGGAAGCAGACGAGGTAAGTTATACAAAAAGGAAGTTTTGCCACAGCGTCGGGGTCCATGTAAAACTAGAGTTGGACGGTCACGGTTGAGAACTCGACGCACAACTTCATCGGCAAATTTCTGACGACCTTTAAATAAATCTTTTTGATTCAGTCGCACCAGATTTCCATATTGGAAGGGGTTAATTAGTTCACCTTGAGATAGTTTACTTTGTTCACTTTGTTCCAGTTCAATTACCCTTTGCCAACGTTCTATAACAGGTTTCCAACGTTTAATGGCTTCGTTTTTAAGTCCCAGTGCTGGTAATTGAAGTTTTAACAGAGCCAGATTATTATTGATGCGTTCTAATCCTCGTTCTCGTAAGGCTATATTCTGGTTTTCCAGTGCAGAGTGAATATCACTCACAATAGTTTGTAAGCGAGGAAGCAAGATAGAAAGTTCCGGTTTTACTTTTGGTAATGGTGTATCTGGTATAGGTGTATCATTATCTCCATCAAGGTGATAAAAAGGAGAAATTAGCAAAGATAAAATAGGATGATCTGAGTTAGCAGTGAAGAGTAGTTCGGGAATACTTTGAATTTGTTTAAATTGATCAGCAATAATTTGTGGTAAGGCATTTTGTACAGTGATTTGAAATCCTGGTAAGGAAAAAGTTTGGATATGTTGAAATATTTTTAAGGACTGTGAAGGATTGTGATTAAATTCAGAAATGATCAATTTATCATGGTTAGGTAAAAGTAGCCATAGAATTTCACTGGTATAGGGAGGTAATTTATCAATTATTTTTAATTTTGGTGTTAAGAAATGATTTAGAAGTGATGCAAAAAAACTAATACTAGCAAATAAAAAATAATCAATAATTCTGTAATAACTAACTAAAGTGACAGGGATAACAAATGCTGCCAGCCATCCTAAATTTTGGGCAGAAAGAGCTACTAAAGTTACTGTAGTAGTGATAAAAACTCCTCGGTTTTTGGCTGGAGACATAGCAAAAGCTAGTAAAGCAGCAAAGGCTAAAAACCAAAGAATTGGTAAAGTAGTTCCTCCCGCCACGAATGCCGTCACTACAACCGCTACTCCGACCACCACTACAACCACTACTCCTGCCGCTACTCCTGCCGCTACTCCTCCCACGGCGAGTTCCACCACTCCTATCGCCACTCCGACTGCCACGAATCCCGCCATGAATCCCGCCATGACTCCTGCTACTCCTATCGCCACTCCGACTGCCACGACTATCACTATCACCACGACGGTCAGCACGACGGACCCCACGACGAGGGCCCCATCATTAATATTTTCTGCGAATAAAGATAGAAAAACGCCTGTGATTACAGTTAAGAACAATAGAAAGAACCAGTTTTGAGTAGCTAACCATCCACCTAACATCACACTGATTGTTCCTCCTCTCACGCTCACATTACGAGCCAGGGAAAGATTTTTTTGTTTTAAAAAATGTAAAAATAACCAAGTATTTAATGATAAAGATATTCCTAAAACGGCAAGAGATAAGCCAATTTGAGGTAAAGGAGGTAAAAATTTACTAGCTTCGTTTAATCCATCTAACCAGATATCAGGTTGTTGCAATATGACTATCCAATGAAATGGAAGCACCCAAACAAATTGAGAAAGTGGAAAAAGCGAAAATCCAAAATTAAGCCACAGAAAAATCACTAAACTGACAATATTCAGGACGAATAAACCCTAAAATAATATCATCCTTTATTACTTCTAATTCCAATAATATTGAGCGTGTTTTTTTTACGCTACTAACTATAATTTTTCTGTATTTCTCTAACTTATTCAATAGATATCTCCGAGAATTAAATGTGTGTGACTTGAAACCCTTGTAGGGGTTTTTTGTACAAACCCTCGAAAAGGGGGATTAGGGATTTTAAGTCAAAATCGCTCCACCCATTAACCGCGCATACCTATATTTCAACTCATCCTTCATCAATGGCCAACGCTCTAAACTCATATCCATATCAATTACCTTCTCTGCTGCTTGTCGCGCTAACAGCAAAACATCCTCATCTTCTACTAAACTAGCTAAAGTAAAATCTGCTACACCTGATTGGCGAGTTCCCATCACTTCCCCAGGCCCCCGAAAACGCATATCCATTTCTGAGATAAAAAACCCATCTTGGGACTGTTCTAACACCTTCAAACGTTGTTGAGCATCAGGACTTCTAGAACTGCTCATTAATAAACAATAAGACTGTGCTGCACCTCTTCCCACACGTCCCCGTAATTGGTGTAGTTGCGATAACCCAAATCTTTCCGCGTGTTCAATTAGCATTACAGTGGCGTTAGGCACGTCTACACCCACTTCAACTACAGTAGTAGAAACTAAAATTTGCGTTTCATTATCACGGAATTTGGTAATTGCTTCGTCTTTCTCTGCGGAAGTCATGCGACCATGTAAAAGTCCCACTTGAAAGTCAGGAAAAATGCTTTCTTGTAACTTTTGATGTTCATCTACCGCAGAACGTAAATCTAATTTTTCTGATTCTTCTACCAACGGTAAAACTACATATATTTGTCTGCCTTGGGCAACTTCTCGACGCATCAAATCATAAGCTTGGGGTCGTTGTTGACCACTTAACATTGTGGTTTGAATTTGTTGCCTTCCTGGCGGTAATTCGTCAATTTGGCTAACATCTAAATCTCCATGTACTGTTAATGCCAAAGTCCGGGGAATGGGAGTTGCCGTCATTGTTAATACGTGGGGTTGTTCACCTTTTTGTTGTAGCTTTGCTCTTTGTTCTACACCAAAACGATGCTGTTCATCAATAACAACTAAACCCAAACGTTGAAAATTAACTTTATCTTGAATTAAGGCATGAGTTCCTACTAATAATGGTAATTCACCTGTTTTTAATTGAGAGTGAATTTCTCGTCTCTTTGCTATTTTGGTCGAACCTGTTAATAGTTCTACGGGCAAATGTAGTAAATTAAACCAACTAACTAACTTGCGATAATGTTGTTCTGCTAATACTTCCGTCGGAGCCATCAATGCTGCTTGATAACCTGATTGAATTGCTGCCACAATCGCCACAACTGCAACCACTGTTTTTCCTGAACCAACATCACCTTGAACTAACCGATTCATCGGGGCAGGTTTTTGTAAGTCGGTGAGAATATCGTTGATAACTCTTTGCTGTGCGCCTGTGAGTTGAAAAGGGAGAATTTTGTGAAAATTGTCTAATAGTTGTCCTTTGGGGGTAAGAATGGCGCTGGTTTGAATTTCTTTGGCTTTTTTCTGACGTTGTAATAAGCCTAATTGGAGGTAGAAAAATTCATCAAATACTAGGCGGCGACGGGCTATTTTTAAGGTATCGCTATCTTCAGGGAAATGAATATTTGCGATCGCATCCTTCAATTCCATCAAACCATATTTTTTCCGCAAACCACTAGGTAAGGGATCTTTCAAATTTACCGTAGCAGGTAAAGCCGTAATTACTGCTTGACGTACCGTATTCGCCACCACTCCCTCAGTCAAGGCATAAATAGGCACAACCCGTCCAATAGTCAGCGAATCAATCGCATCTCCCGGACTTGCTAAAACTTCCAATTCTGGGTTATCCAGCGTTACACCATATTTACTAGCTTTTACCAACCCACAAGCCGCCACCATACTACCCACAGCATAACGGCGTTTGAGAGTTTCCTGCCAAGCACGACTACTAAACCGCGCCCCAGCATAAAAGCGCCCAACTTTAATTTGTCCTGTATTATCTTTCAGCATCAATTCTAAAATTGATAACTTCTTATTTTTCGGGCTAGTAAAACAATTACAACGCTTCACTGTCGCTATGATCGTTACCGTTTCACCTCCCTGCAATTCTTGAATATTCACCTGACGCGCATAATCAATATGATCACGGGGATAATAAAATAGCAAATCACGCACAGTATACAAATCCAAACGCGCCAAATTTTCAGCTTTTCTAATGCCAATTTCTGGCAATTCGCTGAGTTTTTGGTCAATTTTTGGAGCTAATCCCCGACTGACTTCTGCCACAATTGGGGTTGTGGGATTGAGAATTTTAAATTTTGATTGGGTATTAGAAGATTGATAATTAGTACTTTCAGCATTTCCCCCTATCTTTCTTTTCTCTTCCTCTTCCAGTTCTTGCTGTAATTGGTAGAGGTATCTTCTGACTTCTGCCACTAAGTGCTGTCTGACTTGTACACCCCAAGTTGGATATTCTGCAAATTGCATCGCTATTTGATGCCAGTGCGATCGCTCTTTTGGTGGTAAAGCTTGAGGGAATTTCCCAAAAGTCAAACTGAGAAATTCACTGAAGCGGTATTGCTTACCCACCAAATCCGTAAAACCATGTTCTGCCTCTACTGCCAAGGCTTTATGCAATCTTATCCAATCGGGTGTGTCATTAGTCATTAGTCATTAGTCATTAGTCATTGGTCATTAGTCATTGGTCATTGGTCATGAAAGTTAATTAATTTCTTCAATACTCAGAACTCAATACTCAGAACTCAGAACTCAATACTCAGCACTCAGCACTCAATACTCGGTACTCAGAACTCAGAACTCAGAACTCAGCACTCATCACTCTATTCAAACCAACTAGCACGCCATGCTGCTTCAGCTTCAGAAATTTTGAGTTCCCGTTGCTTTTTTTGATACTCTCGCCCCACCTTATTTAGCTGTACTAAAATATTACGAATTTGTTTGCGCCCTGACAACAGTGTGGTATCAGCAAATTCAATTTCTCCTAATCGCAAATTAATGGTTATCAGCTGGGTCACACTAGAATCCTCTGGTTCTTCCTCATTACCTATTTCAATTACTAAGTTTAATAGATTGGGTGGCCCAGGTATAACTTCAGCAGATGCTTCTGATGCTGCCGCTGCTGCTGCTAAAATCGGTTCTGGTAGTTTTTTGGGTAAAATCCCAGCTTTTTGGATTAAAAAGTTAGTATCATGGGAGACTTTTTTCAGCGTATCCTGAATTGCTTCCTCTATATCCTCATGCCATTGAACTAGTTCTATCGGGTTGGAAGGATCTAGGTATTTTGGATTTTGGATTTCAGATTCTGGATTGTCGTCAAGTTCCTCAACTGCTTCAGATTTTTCAACTTCTTCAGCTTTAAGATAATCTAGTAGCTGCACAGCTGCTTTTTGACCCAATTTGCGGATGCCTTGTTGCAATTGTTGCCGCTGATTTAGGGACAATTGGAGAAAGTTGTCAGAATATCCCTGGGTACAAAGGTGATAAACAGCCAAAATTAACTGTTTTTGTAAAGCTGCCCCCAAAATAGTTAAATAACTAACATAAATGCTATGGAGTTCTGTTGCGATCGCTCTAATCGCCTCTTTTAGCATGGTAATATCTTGTTCTATCCGCTCAATTGCTCTGACCATATCTTTTCGTTATTTTCCATTCTCTAACAAATTCACAAACACAGGATTTGAGATTTTCTACTACTTCTAGTGTACTGAATTCCAATAAAATACAGGCCAGCAAAGCTTGCTAGACCTGTATTTTCAGTAGTTATTAAGCAAATAAACAACTAACTAATGACTAAATTACTTAGCGCCCATTTGAGCCGCTACTTCGTCAGCAAAGCTCATTTCTTGCTTGTCAATGCCTTCACCTAGAACATAGCGGACAAAGCGATTGACTTTAATCTCTTCACCTACTTTAGACTTAACTTGCTTCACCAATTCTTCCACCGAGATACTTTGGTCACGGATGTAAGGTTGATCTAGCAAAGTGATTTCTTTCAGGCGTTTGTCAATCCGTCCTTGAACAATCTTTTCTTTGATGTTCTCTGGTTTGTTCCCCAAGTCATCCTTGCCCATTTCGATGTCTTTTTCTTTTTGGACAAATTCGGCAGGGATTTGGTCTATGGTGACATACTCGACATTAGGACAAGCCGCAACTTGCATTGCCGCATTCTTAGCCAAGTTTTGGAAATCTTCATTACCAGCTGCTGACTCAGTTTGGGCGTTCAGTTCAACTAACACCCCAACTCGGCCTCCAGTGTGAATGTAGCTGTCTACTACTCCTGCTGTACCTGCTGGTAGGGCAAAATTGACAAAGCGCCGTACTTGGATATTTTCACCCAAGGTAGCCATCGTTTCTTTGATAAATTCGTCAACGCTAACGCTGGATTTTTCAAGATAGGGTTGAGCCAGCAAAGACTCCACACTATCAGCAGTGGCTGCTTGTTGTGCCAGGTTCTTAACTAAAGATTTAAAAGCATCGTTACGGGCAACAAAGTCTGTTTGGCAGTTGACTTCTATAAGTACACCAACCTGACCACCGGACTGAATGTAGGTGTCTACTAGACCTTCAGCAGCAATGCGATCGCTTTTTTTACCCGCTGACGCAATACCTTTTTTACGTAGCCAGTCTACGGCTTCTTCTATATTGCCGTCAGTTTCTTTCAAAGCTTTTTTGCAGTCCATCATGCCAGCACCGGTTTTTTGGCGTAGCTCTTGGACGAGTTTTGCAGATATTTCCGCCATGTTGCCTCAATTCCTAACTTAACCTTGAATTATATTTGTTGCTATTAGGACTTACGCAAGTTTCACACCAAAAATTTATTGTAGGGTGTGTCAGACTGCATAAATCTAGTAACTAAACAGATTTTTGATATCTGACGCACCTTACCAATGTGCCAGTTGCGTAAGTCCTGGCTATGTAAAACCTAGATAAATCTAGACTTTACTTCTTACTTTAACAGGAGCCTAGCATGGGAGCGGTTATCCCACCCTGCGGTAAGCAAGCTACATTAAGCTTTTACGCCTTAGCTAGACGCAATAACGTAGCGTGAAGATGTAGAAGTCATAAGGTTAATGACTAGAAAAAACCCTATCTATTTCCAAACCGCAGTTATCACGTTAGTAAATCCTTTGGAATCAAGAAAGTTTTTCTTACTTGTATCCACAATTTAGAACAAGTTTTACTAGAGAGATACCAACTATCGGCAATTATTATTTCACTACCAAACTTTTTTAGTTTTATATTCTAACTAGATAGAGTTAAAAGCTAATAGCTTGAGTGACTTAATTGAGGATATGCCCAGAGAAGATCAAGAGTAGTCAATTTTTTTTATAAGATTATTGACTAGCTTTGTCTAGTTTATCGCTCGCTAGTAAATCTTTTAGGACAATGCAAAGGATAGAAATGAATTATGAAGGATGAAATCAATTTTTTTTAGTTTTCATCCTTCATTAGCTTATTGTTCCTCTTCTTCGCCGGTAGCTACTGCTTCAGGGTAATCACTTTCGTCGTAGTCGTAATCTCCCTCAGCACCGTCGTAATCGTCGTAGTCACCTTCTGCTTCTAACTGACCGTGACGACCTTCGTAAATAGCATCTGCTAATTTACCGACAATCAATTTAATTGATCTAATCGCGTCATCATTGGCTGGAATAGGAATGTCTACTACATCTGGGTCACAGTTTGTATCCAGCATGGACACAATAGGAATACCCAATTTTTCACATTCTTGAACAGCGTTATATTCCCGGCGTTGGTCAACAATGATCACAACATCGGGTACTTTCCGCATATTCTTAATACCACCCAAGTACTTTTGCAGCTTTGTCATTTCCCGACGCAGCATGGAAGCTTCTTTCTTGGGTAATAAATCTAGTGCGCCAGTTTCTTCTCGACGTTCTAAATCTTTGAGCCTATCTGCTCTAGTTTTGATTGTCGCCCAGTTGGTGAGCATTCCACCTAACCAACGTTGGTTAATGTAGTGAGAACCACAACGAGCAGCTTCTTGAGCAATAATTCCTGCTGCTTGGCGCTTTGTACCCACAAACAGGAATTTCTTCCCTTGCTCAGACTGCGATCGCATATAGTTGTAGGCATTATCCATCAACTGGGCAGTTTGTACCAAGTCGATAATGTGTACACCATTGCGAGAAGTGTAGATGTAGGGAGACATCTTTGGGTTCCAACGTCGGGTTTGGTGTCCAAAGTGAACCCCTGACTCCATCATTTGAGCCAATGAAACAACAGGCATTTTTGTAACTCCTATTCGGGTTAAACCTCCACCCAGGCGCATTTCCATAACAGAAACACCCGAATCCCCGGATGTGCGGAATTTTTTAATTAACTTTACTAGGGTAGCACAATCGTGGCGGCTGTGAGGGATGCTATATTTTTTTATCGCATCTACACAACTGAACACACCCTAATTACTAATCATGATTATAGTTTATTAGTAAGCGATTCTTTTCTGCTTCAGCCCCATTTCTTAGCCATTCAATCGGCTGCTCTGCTTCAATTTTATCGGGATTAACCCATATAATATCTTTGAGTTCTTCGATTTTAATAGAAGCTTCACTAAAAAACTTTCTCGCTGTATTATCATCCAGTGATATAACAATTTTATCTGTTGCTAGTGCTGCTTCAATCAAACATAAATCTTTAGTCATTTCTGCAATTCTTTTATCACTAACACTAGCAGCAATACTTTCTACTTGAGTCCATAAACTATCATTTATTAATACTTTCAAATAGTTCCACTTTTTCTTGGCTACCATTTGTCGTCGCCAAGTTAAAGCAAATCTTGATTGATGTTTATCCCATTCTTCTTTTATAGCTGGTGTCATCACAACTTGGTGGCAGATATCTAAAACTGCTAATAAAAATTGACGACAGTTAACTGATTGTGGGTAAGTAGCTCCTTCATCACCAGCAGAACGAGCCACGGAAGCATCAATTACCAACCGTTTAGAATTTACTTTAGCTCCCATGTATACCTTGCATTAAACGAGCTTCCGCAGCACTTAAATAACGGTTTTCTAGTTGTAGTGATACATCACCAAAATCTTCTGGCCAATCTCCAAAAGCGCCAGTTTCATCTAAATCAGCACTATTGACTCTTGTTGTACCATCTTCTTGGCGTGTAAACCAGTGCAGTTTTATTAAGTCTGGTGATAAATTACCTTCAGCAACTAAAGATTGAATTGCTAAAATTAATCTATCACTATGAGTTTCTATAACTACTTTTACTCCACGTTTTGCAGCATTTGCTAATATTTCTGCCATAGCCACTTGAGCGCGAGGATGTAAATGTGTTTCTGGTTGTTCAATATATACTAACTGTCCTGGTTCTGCTACTAGCAAAGCGACTAAAACAGGTAAAGTTTGGGAAACTCCAACGCCAACATCAGCAATATTGACCATATCATCTTTAGCATCAGAGTTTCGTGGTAGACGACCAACTCGAAGCTCGACTTGTGTATCATTAACTTGTTTAGCCTGAACTCTACAAGTTAGTCCAAGAGTCTCAAGCGCGTTAGCCAAATCTTGAAGACGTTTATCTTTAGGTTTCTGCCAGTGATTGATAATACTAGCAACGTAATCTTCAAATGTACCAGGAAATGCACTGCCGATAGCTGTTGTCTTATAGTTACGTTCAGGATTGCCTCTGAGTCCTGGTAGGTGTATTATTTCTCTAATATATCCACCAAAAATTTCAGTGTTATTAGGATAAGTAGAAATTAAAAATGTATTTCCAATAATCAATTTTTTGCTGTTTATTAAATCAAATAGTGCAAATTCAAGAAAGCATCTATTTCTGTCAATTATGAAAAATAATTTATCATTAACTACTTCTGTGTTCTTAATGAAATCATAAATTTCTTGATATTTTACTGGCAATATATTAACTATGTCTCCTGGCAATATGTCAGATGAAAGAGAAATTATTTTATCATTTTCTTCAACTATTGTTTCAATTAATTGAATTGCTTGTCTGGGGAATTTTCTAAATATATTCTTAACAGATTGGTGATTTTCTATCTCTACATGAATTGCGAACTTATCGTTACGTTCTCTACCAGGTACATTAGAAATTAATTGTTTTGCTGAGGTAAACTTAACATTAGCTCCACTGAGTAACAAAGCACCAGGATCATAAGTTGCTTCTAAAGTTTGTTTCATCAACAATAAAGGCTGCATGATGCTTGATTTTCCCGAACTATTAGCACCAGCAAGAATTGTTAACGGACGTACTTCTATACTGCATTCATCATAAAGTGATTTGTACCCACTAACGGAAATTCTTGTAATCCCTTTTACATTTTCTTTTTGATTGCCATTATTATAATTGGAATGATTCATAATTTTATTTTTATTATTTCAGTTGATTATCTCAATATTTTCATTATATTATTTTGTATTTCTCTCTCCGTGACTCTGCATTTCTGTATGAGAAAATCATTTATTCTGCATCTCAGCATAAGCCGCATAAACACCTTTGACATTATACCAATTCAAGAAAATTCGCGCAATTTCTAAAGCCAACTGCGGCTTACCCAAATCAATCAACCATTGCAAAAAAGGAGCCATCGTTCTT
Source organism: Anabaena cylindrica UHCC 0172 (assembly GCF_034931625.1). Classification (GTDB taxonomy): domain Bacteria; phylum Cyanobacteriota; class Cyanobacteriia; order Cyanobacteriales; family Nostocaceae; genus Anabaena; species Anabaena cylindrica_A. Next base: position 14,815 of record NZ_JAYGGY010000095.1, read on the forward strand.
TCATTTAATCCCCCATTTAAAGAAAGAATCCCCCATAACAAACGATGAAACCAAGTCATTTGAATCATCATTTTTACTTCCCATGTAGGATGTTTTTGATAAAACAAGACTCCCATTCTTCCGCGTTGAATTTCTTGATCAATTAATTTGGGGATTTGCTGTAAGCTAAAAGCTGGATGCCAATGATAACCAACAGCTTCCGGACATTTAATTAGTTGTAAACCTAAATTTTTCAATCTGACACCTAACTCTAAATCTTCCCAGCCATAAAGTTGAAAGCCAGTATCAAATAAACCTGCTTTCTCTAACCAATGTTTAGGAATTGCCACATTACCTGTAGCGAAGAAAGCGGCAGAAAAATCTGTGATTTTATAGGGTTCTGCTGTGGGGTTGTCAAAATTGCAAGTGTTAATTACAGCACCATAGGTAAAAAAGCTGTCGTTTCCTAATTTTTCCCTTCCCTGCACTAAAGCATCTGTATGAGCTTGTAGGAAATTAGGTAAAACCACTAAATCACTATCAATAAAAATAATTGTGTCTCCCAGTGCCTTTTCTACCCCTAAATTTCGCGCAGCAGCGGGGCCAGCATGATTCTGTTCAAAACACTGGACATGGGGAAACTCATCTTTATGTTCTGCTAACCAATCTAACGTGCCATCAGTAGAACCATCATCCACCAAGACAATTTCATAACCTTCTATAGATGTTCCTGCCCTCAATTCCTGTGACTCCAAAGCGCGAAGGCACTTTTGCAAAATCGGCAAGCGATTGTAAGTGGGAATTACAATACTAAAAAACATAGTTTCACTCAAAATGCTATTACCCATATTTAGAATATGACAAATACAGTCAAGTCACGGTTTCTTGATTTTAAATTTTGAATGAGAGAATTTTTAATTGGATCACTGCTGTATGAGAAAATATACACGGTGTAGTCATATATAATAATGACTCATTGTTTGTTTTCCTAAGTGGAGAAATTCATGGGTCGCGCTAAAAAGGTTGTTCTGGCATATTCTGGTGGAGTAGATACTTCTGTTTGTATCCCCTACCTTAAACAAGAGTGGGGTGTGGAAGAGGTAATTACCCTAGCAGCAGATTTAGGCCAGGGAGATGAATTAGAGCCAGTTCGAGAAAAAGCTCTGAAATCGGGTGCAAGTGAATCCCTTGTCGCGGATGTCAAAGATAGCTTCGTTAAAGAGTACGCATTTCCCGCTATTCAAGCCAACGCCCTCTATGAAAATCGCTATCCTCTAGGAACAGCTCTCGCTCGTCCGCTGATTGCTAAAATATTAGTGGAAGCAGCTGCAAAATATGGTGCGGATGCGATCGCTCACGGTTGTACTGGCAAAGGCAATGATCAAGTACGTTTTGATATCTCCTGTACAGCCCTAAATCCAAATTTAAAGATACTCGCACCCGCTAGAGAATGGGGCATGAGTCGTGAGCAAACCATCGCCTATGGTGAGCAATTTGGCATCCCTACACCAGTAAAAAAATCTTCTCCTTACAGCATTGACAAAAACTTACTTGGTCGCAGTATTGAAGCTGGTACGTTGGAAGATCCAACCGTTGAACCACCAGAAGAAATCTATGAAATGACCAAAGCCATAGTAGACACTCCTAACGAGCCAGAATATCTAGAAATTGGTTTCCAGAAAGGACTTCCTACCACAATCAACGGTACATCTAAAAACCCAGTTGAGTTAATCGAACAACTCAATCAAATTGTAGGAAATCACGGTATTGGGCGGATTGATATGATTGAAAACCGCTTAGTAGGCATCAAATCACGGGAAATTTACGAATCACCAGCGATGATAGTTTTAATTAACGCCCATCGTGATTTAGAAAGCCTCACCCTAACAGCAGATGTCAGTCAATACAAACGAGGTATTGAAGAAACCTACACCAAATTGGTATACAACGGCTTATGGTACAGCCCGCTTAAAGCCGCATTAGATGCTTTTATTCAACAAACACAAGAACGAGTTTCTGGTGTTGTGCGGTTAAAACTGTTCAAAGGTAATGCCACCATAGTTGGTCGTTGGAGTGATAACTCTCTCTACACTCCTGACTTAGCGACCTACGGTGCTGATGACAAATTTGATCATAAAGCAGCGGAAGGCTTTATCTACGTCTGGGGACTTCCAACTCGCATTTGGGCGCAAAGCAATAAATAACACAAGTAATGGGTGATAGGTAACAGGTGTCAGGTAATAAAAAGTAATTACCCATTACCCATTACCCATTACCCATTACCCATTACCCATTACCTATTCCCCAGTTTGTTGCTTAACTTGACGAGATTCCCACCAAATAGGCACAACAATCACAATCACCAAAATCAGTAATGCCAAAATTGCAAACTGACTTACCCAAGCAACTAATTGTTCTAGGGAAACAATTTTGCCTGCAAAAAAAGCTAAAGTCACCATTGCACTAGCCCAGGTAGTTGCCCCAGCCAAGTTGTATACCAAGAATTTACCAAAAGGCATTTCGGCAATACCAGCGAGTGGTGCAGCAAAAATTCTCAATAAGGCGAAAAAGCGACCAAAAAATACAGCTTTAGCCGCATTTTCACTAAATTGCTCTTTAATACTTAGCAATCGCACTTCAGATATGCGGAATATCTTGCCCACTTGTAGCAGGAATGGCCAACCACCAACCCTACCAATCCAATAGCCGCAATTACCGCCAATGACAGCACCTGCGATCGCATCACCCAGAACTAGCCAGTAATTTAGTTCATCACTGCCAGCGAGGAAACCACCTACTAGAGTCACGGTTTCACCGGGAAGAGGAAGACCCAAATTCTCTAGCAAAATTCCTAAAAAAATTGCCCAATAACCGTAAGATTGAGCAAATTCTTGGATGTTTTCTAGTGAAATTAGCTCAAAAGACATCCAGCACCGCCGACTTTACAAATTTTTACTTTTAATATATCTTGGCTTGTTTTTGGTGAGGGTGTCAATCAAGACGCGACAAGAAATCAATTGCTTTGTATTTTATATATATAAATATTTAATAAATAATTAATATTTACTTAAATTTATATTTACTTATAAACTTATAAAAAAGTTATAAAAGTACATACAGCTTATAAGAATTTTGTAACTGTTAAGTTCGCTACGGAAATACCCAAGCATTTATGCCTATACTAGGTTAATGTATCAAAAATTATATGACCTAATCACTGTAACAACTCCTATGAGCTATAATTGCATTAAGTCTCGAAAAATCGGTTAAAAACAGTAATTCCACTGTTGAGAATTAATCCATTTTGATATAAAAGCCGCATTATCAACGTTTCAAATGCCCAGTTCAACTACCCGGTTAAATTCATGACTCTTACACAAGAACGCCAAGTAATTTTGTTCAAACCCCAAGGAAGCATAGACTTAGAGGTTGGTACTGACTTGAGCGAACAGATGGCTGGAGTAACTCCTTTACCTGAGCAACTTTGGGTTATCGATCTATCAGAAGTTGACTTTATGGATAGTTCTGGTTTAGTCCCTCTAGTACAAGGTCTGAAAGCGGTACGTCAGAGCGGTTGTCGCTTAGTTCTTTGCAACGTAAAAGCACCTGTAAGGTTAATTTTGGAGCTTACTAAGTTGGATTCAGTGTTTGAAATAGTTAATAATTACGAAGATATATTTTCTAGTGTCAATGAGCAAAGTCTAGCGACAGCAGCCTAAATCTCGATTTTGCTCAGGGAAAAAAATAGCAAAATGAGGGGATAGAGGGGTTAGCAGTAATCTCATTCAGGTTGACACCTGGAAAATTAACTTTGTAAAATTGTCTATAAAATTACAAACTGTCAATATACTTTTCTAGGTGTTATTACCCCTCTTTAATAGAACCCTACTAATCTATAGCTTAATAAGATTAGGCATTTTGAGGAGTGGATATATTATTTTGTACAGATATGGGACTAGAAAAATTTGGTAAATCAATACCACTATGACTTGCGTGGCGAGTTTTTAGTGCTAACCGATAACTTACACTTTGTAGCTCTGCTTGTAATTGGCGATTTTCTCGTTGTAGTATTGCGACCTTATCTCTGACAGGATTCATTCTTTCCTCAAATTTACGACGATAAATTTGGGGTAATTCTTGTACTACTTGCTCCAACATCCGACTACGATCAGTTAGTTCTTGAACTGATTGTCGCAACTGGTGGATTTCTTGATCACGAGATGTAATTTGCTCTTGATAGAAGGTTACTTGCTGTTCGACAGCTTGAAGTTGTTCTCTTAAAGCCTCTAATTGTCTCAAATCGCACTCAGGTTCAGACCGTTGAGGGATAAAACTAGTATTACCCTTTACAAGCCGGAATAGTTCTTGAGATAGCTGTTGCACTAATTGATCTCGAAGTTGCAATTCTTGATGCAACTGGGATACTTCAGTAGAAAGGGTTTGGATGTCGGGGGTGTCTGATTGGCTCACAGTGGCTTACATCTCTTAGGTATAACTGCGATGATACTACCTTTAGCAAGTACTTGGGGAAGTAATCACATACTTAATTTTGCTATCTTATGGCAAGGCAAAATACAAACAACAAAGGATATATTTGAGAGTATGTTATGGGAAAAAACGTGCGGTATGATTTCATGAAAAACATATCGCATTTAAGAGAATTTGACAACTGTTAAAATACGCAATTTAATCTATAAAGTTCTGAATTAATGAGTAATTCAATAAAAAAATTTTCTGTAGGTTAAGCATATAGCCTACCTGACAGAAAATATTACTAGAATTTTTTATGGGGAATTTGTGGATAATTCCTCACTGAGCCATCTTTTTAGGCAGTTACAGCCTCTGGTTCTGATTTTTCTTTACGGATTTGCTGCTTAATGGTCATGTAGCGAATCACTTCTTCACTCAATCTCATGGCGCGTTCTACTGGTGCGATCGCAGTTGGAGGTGCTGTGTAGTTTAATTGAATGTAGATACCATCACGATGCCTATTGATTTCATAAGCAAGACGACGCTTACCACGATTTTGAATTTCAATATTTTCAGCACCTTGTTCAATGAACAAATTCTGGTATTTGGCGACGGCTTGCTCTACCTGCTCATCTCCCAAGTCAGGACGCAGGATGTACATTGTCTCGTAAACTGTGGTCATTTATCTTTAGTTACCTTATGGACAGATCGGCTGCTGATGTTAATTAATACTAGTAAATTTCAACGTTGCTGATACAAATTAACATCTGAAGCAACAAGGAATTCCAATAATAGCACAACATATAGCAAGATAAGTTTTGATGCTGGTGGTAATTACCTGAGCAAAGTCACGGCATTTTCAGCATTTATCCTATAATCTTACCAGTTTTCAATTTATAGCAGTTGCCAGGGTAGTGAGGAAAAGCCCAAATTATCGACTCCTGATAATACAAGCGTTCTCACCAACTGGCTGCTGACTGCTATAAATCATTAGCCAAATCTGCCGAAATTTGGATCTTTAAGGATATTAATCAAGGTTATGGCGCAACGCTATGTGCGAGTTAAAAGTCAAGAAGGACAAATTTACTATGGGTTGCTGCAACTATCCCTCAATGTAGAGGTTCTGGATGCTCCACCTTGGTTAGATGGACAACCCACTGATTTAATTTTGGAATCAGACAAATACGAAATTTTGGCTCCTTGTTCTCCTTCTAAAATTGTAGCTGTCGGTAAGAATTATGCGGATCATGCAGCAGAAATGGGAACTCCCGTACCTACTGAACCGCTGATTTTTTTTAAACCGTCTACATCTGTAATCGCTTCGGAAAGAAAAATTAAGTATCCTCCACAGTCACAGCGGGTAGACTACGAAGGCGAATTGGCATTAGTGATAGGCGATCGCACTTGTGACTGTACCCCAGAACAAGCCCAAAGCAAAATTTGGGGTTATACCATTGCCAATGATGTCACAGCTAGGGATTTACAAAAAAAAGATGCCCAATGGACAAGAGCCAAAGGGTTTGATACATTCTGCCCCTTAGGACCTTGGATTGTCCGAGAATTAAATCCTGGAGCCAGATTACAGACCTTTTTAAACGATAATCCCCACCCAGTTCAATCAGCTTGTATTGATCAAATGGTGTTTTCCCCGGATTTTTTGGTGTCTTACATTAGTCAAGTGATGACACTTTTACCTGGGGATATAGTGCTAACAGGCACACCCTTTGGGGTAGGACCATTAAATTTAGGCGATCGCATCCGGATAGAAATTGAAGGTATTGGTCGCCTTGAAAATACCGTTATAGCCCGTTAGCACCAGATGGGAATAGATACTATTTTTTAAATTGTGAGCGATCGCTTATTGTCAAAACTGTTGAGCAAAAAAACCAAACTGCTATTACACCTAGCGCACTTGCATATAAACAGCATCAGAAATTGCTGGTATTTCTGCATAGCGACCCATCAGAGACTGGACAACGGAATAAACAACTGTAGCAACTATTCCCATAAAAATAGTTGTATACAGTGTTTGCATGGCAAATCCACTACCAGGAACTAATTTCACAATATCAGTCAAGATGCTGCATAAAAATATAACAATATCCAAAATGATTGCTTGCATAGTGTTGAAACGAATAAAATGGCTAATTTTGTCATTTCTCACTACCAACAGCCATAAAGCAAAGAAAATAATCAGCCCAGCATAGCGGACACCATAGTAAATCCTTAACAACGGCAGTAGAGGTAAAAAGATGATTTCTAAGAATGGAAAATCATTCAGCAAAAACTGCCCAAAGGCAAATACCTCAATCAAAGGTAGCAAATAAGGTAAAGAAGCGAAAATTCGGTCGGGAACCGTTGTAGACCCGCGCAAGGACATATTGCGTTCTCCTGTGGCTGAAATTTTAATAGCTATTTGAGCTTAGGATAACGCAGTTGCTTGATATTGCTAGAAAATTAGATTATTTTATATGGGCAATGCGGAAGCCCATCACGCACTCATACTGATCAGGCTGCTGCTCAGTAAATGCGCGAATTGCTTGACCACAGCCAAGTTTACCCCCACCCCAGCGTGGTTGTCCGCTACTATTAGCAAGCAAACAAGATTGGCAAACCTGTTCAGGGGTAAAGATTTGATCATCCGTTAAAATGACTAACATCCAAATACCTCCATCGCTCCTTTTAGCATCAAGGCATAAATGCAGAAAATAGCAAATTTTTGGTAACTGCACCTGAATTCATTGTATGTTATATGTTTTAGATATTTATTTTCACGAGTAAAAAATAATACATATATTTTCATGGTTAGTGAATTACAGGCAAAATACCAAAGCTAATATGCGAAAGCATTTATTTTCTGGACATTGAATAATAAAGAAGTCAATACTCAAATCATATTAAATTAACAGCCATAACACTATTAATATCGTGCTGTACTGAAAACAAAAGCTCAGATTTTACCAATTTTTCAAAGGATAGTAAACGTGAATAAGACTAGCTCAGACTTACTTAAATCTGCCGATCCTGCCATTAGCGAGTTAATTAACCAAGAATTACAGCGTCAACGTGATCACTTAGAGTTAATTGCGAGTGAAAACTTTACTTCTGCGGCTGTATTGGCGGCTCAAGGTTCTGTACTGACCAATAAATACGCTGAAGGATTACCAGGTAAACGCTACTATGGCGGTTGTGAGTTTGTTGACAAAATCGAGCAAATAGCAATCGACCGCGCCAAACAGTTATTTGGGGCTGCTCATGCGAACGTCCAACCCCATTCTGGCGCACAGGCTAATTTTGCAGTGTTTCTGACCCTCTTAGAACCAGGAGACAGAATTATGGGGATGGATTTGTCTCACGGGGGACACCTCACCCACGGTTCACCTGTGAATGTATCGGGTAAGTGGTTCCAAGTGCGTCACTATGGTGTCAGTCCAGAAACAGAACAACTTGACTATGACCAAATCCGCGAGTTGGCTTTGAAAGAACGTCCTAAACTGCTGATTTGTGGTTATTCAGCTTATCCCCGGATTATTGATTTTGAAAAGTTCCGCAGCATTGCTGATGAAGTTGGTGCTTATTTATTAGCAGATATTGCTCACATCGCTGGTTTAGTCGCTACAGGTCATCATCCTAACCCGCTGCCCTATTGTGATGTAGTGACAACAACAACGCATAAAACTTTACGCGGACCAAGAGGTGGCTTGATTTTAACCCGCAATGCCGAACTTGGTAAAAAGTTGGATAAATCAGTGTTCCCTGGTACTCAAGGTGGCCCTCTAGAACACGTAATTGCTGGTAAGGCTGTAGCTTTTGGTGAAGCACTGAAGCCCGAATTTGCTACTTATTCTGCTCAAGTGATTGAAAATGCTCGTGCTTTAGCTACCCAATTGCAAAAACGGGGATTTAAATTAGTTTCAAATGGCACAGATAATCATTTAATGCTAGTAGATTTACGTTCTATTGGCATGACAGGTAAAAAAGGCGATCAGCTTGTTAGTGGTGTAAATATTACAGCTAATAAGAATACAGTCCCATTTGATCCAGAATCACCTTTTGTTACTAGTGGTTTGAGATTGGGTTCGCCAGCAATGACAACAAGGGGCCTAGGTGTGGCAGAATTTACGGAAATTGGGAATATTATTAGCGATCGCTTACTTTCCCCAGATTCGGAGACAGTAGCCGCAGATTGTTTGCGACGAGTAGCAGCATTGTGCGATCGCTTCCCCTTATATCCTCACCTAGAAATTCCCTTACCAGTTTTAGCCTAAGGGATTGTAGATTTTAGATTTGGGATAACCAACTCAAATCTAAAATCTCATATTTAATCAATCCCCCAAGCCAGAAATGTTGCGTAAAAATTGCGGACAAATCCCTCACATAATTTTGGTCATCCCAACCACTTCTTAAAAAATACTGATGCCTGCTCAGATTTATCATCTGATTGCCTTTCTAATCGCCGCAGTAGTCGTTCTCTGGACTACACCAGATGTCAAAAATATTGGCATAAAAAGTGGACGCTTAGATAAACCGGATAGTCGAAAAGTTCATCAACATCCTATGGTACGTCTGGGAGGAGTTTCTATCTTCGCAGGTACTATTATCTCCCTATTAATTGTCTGGTGGTTAGGCGGATTTGCAAATCTACCACCGGAAAAAGAATGGCAAATTTGGGGTGTCACTTTAGGCGGTCTAGGCTTTTTTCTCATCGGTTTAGCAGACGATTTATTCAACCTATCCCCTTCAGTACGCCTGTTAATACAAATAATAGTCGCTGCCGCTGCATGGAAAGTTGGTGTCAGTATAGATTTTATTACCATTCCCACAATCGGCATAGTTAATCTAGATTGGCTGAGTTTCCCAATTACAGTCATTTGGCTAGTAGGAATGGTAAATGCAATTAACTGGATTGATGGTTTAGATGGACTAGCTGCTGGTGTCACAGGAATTGCTGCCGTAGTCATGCTGTTAGTATCTCTATTTATGCACCAACCAGCAGCAGCCTTAATAGCCGCAGCTTTAGCTGGTGCAGCATTGGGATTTCTTCGTTATAACTTCAACCCAGCACAAATATTTATGGGTGATGGTGGATCTTATTTTATGGGATTCACCATAGCGGCTGTTGGTGTCATTGGGTTAGTAAAAATTCCCGTGTTCACCGCTGTATTATTGCCTTATTTGATTTTGGCAGTTCCAATCGTTGATATGTCAGCAGTGATTTTAGCGCGACTACGACACGGTAAATCACCTTTTTTAGCAGATAAACGCCATTTACATCACCGTCTATTAAATGCTGGTTTATCCCACAGATTAACAGTTTTGTTCATTTATTCTTTAACTCTATGGGTGGGTAGTTTAGCTTTAGCTATTGTTGGTATTCCTAGTGGGATGACTTATGCCTGTGCATCTACCTCTTTATTGAGTTATGCTATTTGGCGAGTTTGGAAACTTTCTCGACAATCTTAAGGATTCCGGATGCAATCTAAAATCTAAAATCTAAAATTTCATGAGTGCAGAAATTATTTGTGTTGGTACTGAATTGCTGCTAGGAGATATCCTCAATAGCAATGCTCAATTTTTAGCCCAGCAGTTAGCACAGCTAGGCATTCCCCATTACTATCAAACTGTAGTGGGGGATAACCCAGAAAGACTGAAGCAAGTTCTAGAAATTGCTGCTTCCAGAGTGCAAATTCTCATTTTCACCGGCGGGCTGGGCCCCACACCAGATGACCTCACCTGTGAAACTATAGCTGATTTTTTTGGCGTTCCTTTGGTAGAAAATGCCGATATTATTGAAGACATCACTCAGAAATTTTCCCAACGCGGTCGGGTCATGTCTCCCAGTAACCGCAAACAAGCCTTAATTCCCCAAGGGGCTGAAATTTTACCCAATCCTACAGGAACAGCACCGGGTATTATTTGGCAACCCCGTCCTGGGTTAACAATTTTTACTTTTCCTGGTGTTCCTAGTGAAATGCACCGAATGTGGTCAGAAACAGCAATACCTTTTCTCAAAAGTCAAGGTTGGGGCAAGGAAATTATTTGCAGTCGGAGTTTAAAATTTTGGGGTATTGGTGAATCTGCTTTGGCAGAAAAAGTGTCTGCTTATCTGAATTTACCTAACCCGACAGTAGCACCCTACGCTGGCAAAGGAGAAGTCAGGCTGCGAATTTCTGCTAAAGCATCTAATGCAACAGCAGCAGAGGCTTTAATTGCACCAATTGAAAAACAACTGAGGGAAATTGCTGGTTTAGATTATTACGGTGCTGATGATGAAACTTTAGCTTCTGTTGTTGGTAAGTTGTTGCAGTTATCAGGAGAAACGCTTTCAGTTGCCGAATCTTGTACAGGTGGGGGACTGGGGCAAATGTTGACAGAGATTTCTGGCAGTTCTAATTATTTTTGGGGCGGAATAATTTCTTATGACAATTCGGTAAAAATCGGCTTGTTAGGGGTTAACCCAGAAGATTTAGAGCGATTCGGGGCTGTGAGTGCTGCTGTAGCCGAACAAATGGCTTTTGGTGTGAAAACTCGTTTGGGAACTACTTGGGGATTAAGTGTGACAGGGATTGCCGGTCCCACTGGAGGAACTGATACAAAACCAGTAGGGTTAGTATATATTGGATTAGCCGGACCAGGAGATGAGGTAAAAAGTTATGAGTGTAAGTTTGGGACGATACGGAATCGAGATTTTATTCGTCACATGAGTGTATGTGCGGCTTTAGATAATTTGCGGCGCAGTTTATTAATGCGTTAGTTTTGAATTAATTGTGATTTATGTCAATGCTATTTGTTTAAAGGTTTACTTTATCTATTTGTACTGACAAGTAGCCAGAAAATTACGGGTTATTTCGCATTAACATCCGATACTCTACAAAAATCACACGGGAACTTTTTCCAAAAGTATTAGTTCTAATATATATGGATAACAAATCTATGAAAATTTAATGAAGTTGTTTGCTATGTTATTTCAATTACACAGGATATTTTTTGATCATGTTTTTTTATCTTGCCTACTAAAATAAATGCTCCAAATAACCGTTTTTACGCTATCCTACTCCAGTGGGTTTAAAAATTTGCCCTTTAATTTAAGACAGTGATTTTGCTGAGTTTTTTAATAGCCAATTTTTTTTCCGGAACAGGTATTAACTCTGTTGTCTTTTAAAGTATGATCATTCGATAACAGTTACAGTTACTACCAAATCAATCAAGAACAACTAGCGATTAAGAAAAAATATTTCCCAGATAATCGCTGTGGATCTTGCCTGTAAGCCTCAAACTTTTCTACAGGGAACTATACTCATGGCATTCTGGCCGAAAAAGTCAACCACTTCTAATCCAACAACATTTCAGAATCAGGATTTAAAAAAAAATACAGACGTACTAAATATATCGAATCAATCAAGTACGGAGAGTAAGCCATTTTATAAAAAGACAAGTTTTACCACACCAGCACTATCTTCCATAGACTTAGCAGATACTTTCCAAGCGGATGATAACTTGTATGATAGCTTATTAAAAGTATCTATACTCACAGAATTTTTCCCACCAGACTATGCTGCTACAGGACAGTTAATTGAAGAACTGGTAAAACATTTAGAGAAACAAGGAGTAAATATTGAGGTATTTACAGGGCAACCAGCGTATGCTTTTTCAACAGCGAATGCACCTGCTGTTGAACAATTAGGTGGTATTCGTATTCAGCGATCGCGTTCAACACAAGCTTGGTCGGGACGGATTCGTGGCAAAGCCGTAAATGGTGTCCTATTTACATTGCGTGCTTTTCTACATATTATCAGAAATTTCCGTCGGCATAATGTATTTTTGGTGACTTCTGCTCCTCCTTTTTTGCCAATAGCAGCATATCTAGCGCATTTATGTTTTCGAGTCTCTTACGTTTGCTTAATCTATGATCTTTATCCAGATATTGCGATCGCACTAGGAGTAGTATCAAAAAATCATTGGTTGGCAGGGTTGTGGCGAGAATTGAACAAAATGATTTGGCGGAGGTCTAAAGGACTAGTAGTACTTAGTCCTGATATGAAAAAGAGAATAGTCACCATCTGTCCAGAGATAGCCGATAAGGTATCGGTAATTCACAGTTGGGGAGACCCTAACTTGATTGTGCCAATTAGCAAAGAAAATAATTGGTTTGCTAAAAAACATGATTTAGTTAAGAAATTCACTGTCCTCTATTCTGGTAATATGGGCAGGTGTCACGATATAGAAACTATATTAGAAACTGCCAAGCAACTAAAGAATGAACCTATTCAATTTGTTTGCATTGGCAGTGGAGCAAAAAGAGAGCGTTGTATTGAGGCGGTGAATAAATTAGGATTAAACAATTTTATATTTCTCCCTTACCAAGATAAGCAAGTGCTTCCTTATTCCTTGACAGCTTGTGATCTCTCTCTAGTGAGTGTAGAAGCTGGTATGGAAAATCTTGTGGCTCCCAGTAAGCTTTACCCAGCCTTAGCCACCGGAAGACCAGTAGCAGTGATTTGTTCAAAGTATTCTTATTTAAGACAGCTAATCGCTGATGGCAAGTGTGGAATAAGTGTGGAAAACGGAGATAGTGTTGCTCTAGCTGAATTTATTCGCCTACTGAATAGCGATCGCAAATTAGCAGAACTTATGGGCAAAGCCTCTCGCCAGTATTTGCAGTCAAATTTTACCCCGCAAATCATAGCTGAACAATATCTTAGAGTTCTGCAAAAGTCCCATTTGTAGGATCTTGGTTGCACTATACCAATGATCACAAACCTGCTAACATATCCAACGGGTTTACAAAACTTGAATTGAAAAACTGAATAACTAAACTTGAAAATTAGGAGTTGGGCTTTGATGGTCTTTTTGATCTCAGTCCTGCCAACGCAACCTTCTTGTAATCTATTTGTATCAAATTGATGTAGGAGGCCGAAGTGCAGAGAAGGTGTAACCGAAATCGGAATCGTTCTAAACGTAGAGCTATCTATTGTCCAGTACATGGCTGTTACATGGATAGCGTCAGTCAAAAGTACGGCTTATTTGCTGAACACGCAGGACAACTCCAGCAGAGAGGAATGAGACGAAAAGAAGCTCTGATGTTAGTAGCAGCCAAAACCACAGTTACTTTAGAAGGAGAGTGGTTAGAAGCTTTTTGGTGTGAGCATTGCCAAGAGAATAAATGGTATCACGTCCATAAATGTGAATCTGTATATAAATTATCAGTAGCACCAGCAGAACTTTGGCAACAAGCAACAGGAGTAATTAATCCCCATAGAAATCCTTCAGTAGGAGAATTTACATTCAGGAATTCCCACATCGTTGGTGGCAACAATATAAAAGATTTTTGGTTGATCAGCTAAAAACTGTGTGCATTTGCACCTGTAGATTGAGATATGCGTAAATAAATTTATGATATGAAAGACACCACTTCCCAGCCAGAATTAATAATTGAAGCCGGAAGAAGCGAAGGACAATACTGGAAAGACCTCTGGCGCTATCGGGAATTATTTTATTTCCTTGCATGGCGAGATATTTTAGTTCGGTACAAGCAAACAAGTATTGGTATCGCTTGGGCTTTAATTCGTCCTTTTTTAACAATGGTGGTGTTTACCGTCGTGTTTGGGCGATTAGCAAAATTGCCATCTCAGGGTGTGCCTTATCCCATCCTTGTTTTTTCTGCAATGTTACCTTGGCAGTTTTTTGCCAATTCACTCTCAGAATGCAGCACCAGTCTGACTACCAATTCTAACCTAATTTCCAAAGTCTATTTTCCCAGATTAGTAGTACCTACAAGTGCTGTAGTAGTGAGCTTTGTAGACTTCATGATTTCGGGAATGATTTTATTAGCATTAATGGCATGGTACAACTTTGTACCCAGTTGGAGGATTTTGACCCTACCGTTATTCATTAGTATAGCCTTTGCTGCTTCAATGGGAGCAGGATTATGGTTTGCTTCCTTAAATGTTCAATATCGGGATTTCCGTTATATAGTACCTTTTATTGTGCAGTTTGGTCTGTATATATCACCAGTAGGATTCAGTAGCAGCCTTGTTCCTGAACAGTGGCGGTTTATATACTCATTAAACCCAATGGTAGGAGTAATTGATGGTTTTCGTTGGGCAATTTTAGGTGGTGAATCAAATTTATATTTACCAGGTTTTATTCTGTCTTTGCTCCTCGTATTTTCACTATTGTTTAGTGGGATTTGGTATTTTCGCAAGATGGAAAGGAAATTTGCAGATGTGATTTAGATAAACTCACTTTCAGAAATAATATTATTCCTATATTGGGAATCAGAAACATACAAACTATGATAAAAATGGCACTTATATTTCACCATATAAAGCTTTGTTACGCCATTCAGCATTTCTGCATCCAAAACTAACTAACAATTGAAGTTAAACCCGCAGAAAAGTTGCAAATATAAACTTTGATATACCAAGGAGTTAAAAATGAAAGATATTGGAGCAACAATTTGGTTTACAGGATTGAGTGGTGCTGGCAAAACCACTATTAGTAGTGAAGTTGCAAAGCAATTAAGAAATCGTGGAATCAAAGTGGAAGTTTTAGATGGTGATATAGTTCGACAAAATCTCACCAAAGATTTAGGATTTAGCAGAGCAGATCGAGACGAAAATATTAGACGAATTGGTTTTGTTGCGGATTTATTAACTAGAAATGGTGTAGTCGTATTGATTTCTGCTATTTCACCATATCGTGATGTGCGGCAAGAGGTACGCCAGAAAATTGGCAATAACTTTATTGAAGTCTATGTCAATGCATCCTTGAAAATTTGTGAAGATCGTGATGTTAAAGGTTTGTATAAACGAGCGCGTCAAGGGGAAATAAAGTTTTTTACAGGTATTGATGACCCCTATGAACCACCTTTAAACCCAGAAGTTGAGTGTTTGACAGAACAAGAAGATATTGGACAAAGCGTGGCCAAAGTAATAGAGAAATTCTACATCTTATGTAGTAATATCTCTACTTCTTCTGCTTGTTTATAATTTTCTCATTTAAATTATTTGTAATAATAGGAGAAGCATTAACTTTGCTTATAGTTAATGTTTATCTTCACAAAATTTGTACCTATGTCAGACACAGTTATTAGCATTGAAAATCTCAGTAAGAAATATATTATTGGACACCAAAAACAGGAACGGTATACTGCACTGCGGGATGTAATAGCTAATCAAATTAAATCTCTTAGTAGTTTAATCAATCCCAACGCTAAAACTGAAAATCCTGCCTTTGAAGAATTTTGGGCTTTGAAGGATATATCTTTTGAAATTAAGCAGGGGGATAGGGTTGGGATTATTGGCCGTAATGGTGCGGGAAAATCAACCCTATTGAAGATTTTAAGTAGAATTACAGAACCAACCAAGGGGTGCATTAAAATTAAAGGAAGAGTTGCTAGTTTATTGGAGGTTGGGACTGGTTTTCATGGTGAATTAACTGGG
Source organism: Anabaena cylindrica UHCC 0172 (assembly GCF_034931625.1). Taxonomy (GTDB): domain Bacteria; phylum Cyanobacteriota; class Cyanobacteriia; order Cyanobacteriales; family Nostocaceae; genus Anabaena; species Anabaena cylindrica_A. The sequence goes on from NZ_JAYGGY010000095.1 coordinate 30,708, forward strand.
AGAGAAAATATATTTCTGAATGGTGCAATTTTGGGAATGAGTAAGTCAGAAATTAAACGCAAGTTTGATGAAATTGTGGACTTTTCAGAAGTAGAGAAATTTTTAGATACACCAGTCAAGCGTTATTCATCAGGAATGTATGTAAGGCTTGCCTTTGCCGTAGCTGCACATTTAGAACCAGACATTTTAATTGTAGATGAAGTTCTAGCTGTAGGAGATGCTCAGTTTCAGAAAAAATGTTTAGGTAAAATGGAGGATGTAGCTGAAAAGGAGGGAAGAACAGTATTGTTTGTAAGTCACAATATGCAAGCTATTCAATCTCTTTGTACTATAGGAATTTACCTTAAAGAAGGTAAATTTATAGGTATAGGCAATTCTCATGCTATGGTTGCACACTATCTTAGTGCCACCAGTAAAATTAGTAGTTCAGCCGAATGGAATGAAGAAGATGCTCTTGGAAATAGCGAAATTCAACTCTTAGCTATTCTAGTTTGCAGTGATAATGCTGATGCAAAGGGCATTTATTCTAGCCATGATAATCTTTATATAGATATAAAATTCATCGCCAAAACAACTCATCCAGCACTATGTATTGGATTTGATTTACTAACTCAAGAAGGAATAACAGTTTTTAGAAGTTATCAAAGCGACGTTTCACCACATATAGTACCAAGAATTAAATTAGGATTGAATCATTGGAGATGTACTATTCCATCTGGGTTACTAAATGGAGGTACATACTACATATATCCAAGGATAGGAATGCATAATCTCTACTGGATAATCAATTCAACTGAACCAGTAGCACAATTTGAAGTAGTTCTTGATCACGGAGTATCTCCTTTATGGAATTCTATTAATGGCAATAGCCGTAAAGGAATTATTGCTCCAATTTTTAATTGGAATAGCATTGAATTAGTCAGTTAGTTAGAAATTAGGTTAACAATGAAAAATTACTATAAAGTTTTACGGAAAAAAATCAAAAAATGGTTATATGGAAATTGTCCTGGTTTTGCAGGTTCATTTCCTTACTTTGGAACAAAAGTTTTTTTCCCTCAAGGATCAAAAATCTTTGAACTTGCCTGTCAACAAGGCATATATGAAATTAAAAATACAGAATTAATTCTTAAATTAATTAAACCCAATACGTTCTATTTTGATGTAGGAGCTAATATAGGTTTAATGGCTATACCTATACTTAATCGGTGTCGAACAGCAAAAGTCTTGTCGTGGGAACCTTCTCCAAATACTCTCCCTTCTCTAACTCTTACAAGAGAAAATAGTCAATTTCAAGATAGATGGCAAGTTATAGGCAAAGCAGCTGGAGATTTTATTGGCGAGCTAGATTTTGCTATTGCATCACCTGAATTAGGTGCATTTGATGGTTTCCTAGATACAAAAAGAGCAGGTCTTACTAAAAAAATTACTGTTCCTGTTACAACCTTAGATAGCGAGTGGGAAGCTATAGGTTCTCCTTTAGTATCCATTATCAAAATTGATGTTGAAGGCGCTGAATTACAAACTCTAAAAGGTTCTACTAAGTGTCTTCAAAATAACAAACCCTATATTTTAATAGAATGGACGCTAAAAAATTTGCAAGCTTATGGTTATGAAAGCGAAAATTTACTTGATTTTGCTCACGAAATAGGTTATCAAGTATTTAGTATCAGTGATTTTATCCCCATTACAAATTCCACAAGTTTAAAACTGCATATGTTGAAAAGTGAAAGTTTTTTACTAGTTCCTGATGAGTAGTTCAAATTTTATTGTTCTTGCGTTGTTTTTATGGTGATTGGTAATTGATTATAAAAAAACTTTTGCAAGGCAAGCAATACTTCACCCAATTGCCAACTATTAGGTCTGAAAGATAATAAGATCCATCAATAGAGTTTTCGGATTTTGTTCCAAGTATGGGGGCAAAATTAGTCTTTTAAAGATTGTAGCAATGAAACAACGCGATATTGCTACAATTTTGTATACTTCTATTAAAATTTTGGATTTTGAAATTTTGGATTTTGAAAGGTTTAGATTACCAAATCTTCGTTATCTTCGTTCCGAATTTCACCACTTTTAAATAACTAGAAGTAAGGGTTATAAAGAATTATGAAATTATGACCTGAATTTAGAGAAGTCCACAAATAAAGATAATCCAATCTTATTGGATGGGCATGATGCCCATCCTTGTATTATTTACTAAACAAGATGACTGCACCACAAAATTTTTTGGGATATTTTTTATTTGGAAGTTTCTTATTAGTTTGTTGAGAGAGGAAAGAAAATTAATGAATTCGGTAGAAAAACAAAAAACTTCATTATTAGAAGCGTCTCATAATAGTTCACAGCTTCCTCGTATTAGTATTATTACGCCCAGCTACAATCAAGGACATTTTATTGAAGAAACTATTCGTTCAGTATTACTGCAAGGCTACCCAAATATAGAATATATAATTATTGATGGAGGTAGTACAGATAATACTGTAGAGATTATTAAAAGATATGAAAACGCAATATCTTATTGGGTATCAGAGCCAGATAATGGTCAAACTCATGCCATTAATAAAGGGCTTGCTAAAGCAACAGGTGATATCATCGCTTATCTCAACAGTGATGACTATTATTTACCAGGAACACTATTTAAGGTAGCTGAACATTTTCACCACTTTCCTGACACTGACTTGTTGCATGGAATGTGTCGTTATATAAATCAAGAAGGTGAAAAAATTGGTGAGCAATTTGGCAATATCCAAAAGTTAGAAGAAATTTTAGATTTATGGGACATATGGTGGAAAAAACGTCAATTTGTTCAGCCAGAAGTGTTTTGGACAAGACGTATTACAGAAAAAATTGGTCTTTTCAAAGAAGAGCTTTACTTTGTAATGGATTATGATTATTGGTGTAGAATAATCCAAGCAGGTGGTATTGTTAAAAGAATTGATTCTGAATTATCTTGCTTTCGATTGACTGCTGATCAAAAGTCTAATCAAAGTCAAAAAGTAGCTCATGAGTTACTAGATTTAGTACGTCCTATTCTTTGGGATAAAAATTTAAATATTTCTTTTAAGAAGCGGCTAATTCTTCAGGGGAAATGGTTATATCAAGTCAAATTTTTACATATGATTGAAAAGTCTGTTAGCAATAGCGAAGAAAAATTAATACGTTGGGTTAAAACTCTCACATTAATTGCACAATATCCCAAAATATTGCTAGTCTCATCCTTCCAAGCAAGATTCAAAAACTGGTTCAACCGATTAAATTCATAAATTATTTCAAAGCTATATCAATCCAAATTTAAACATAAAAAATATGTTTATCGTTTGATTCAGTCAGACCTAATTATGATTTTAATTTAATCACGTTCATGCAATATGATTCAACGCACTATTCAGACTTTTTACAGAAAACAAGTAGAGTATCTAAAGCCAACTCTTCCTGTGCCAATTCTTTTTACTCACGTACCTAAATGTGCAGGTACATCAATTGATAAAGCTTTTCGTGATAATTTTCGTATTCGAGGGACTCGACCTGATTTTGAAATGTTGCGTCGCGCTAATATAGCCCTTACAGGTCAAGGTAGTATTGCGGATTTTGGAGAATCTGCAACTCTTTTATTACTTTACGCTGCTCAACAAGGTTCAACTTACTTAAGTGGACATTTTCCTATAAATGAGAATGCTCTTAAATATCTCAAAAGCCTCAATCCATTCTTTTGTATTACCCTTCTGCGAGAACCATACTCTCGTCTTCAAAGCAATTACATCTATCGTAAAGTTCGGCTTTGGATGTTGAAATATGAAACTGCCCCAAATTTGGAGAATCAGGGAGAGGAAAAGTTTATTATTCATCAACGAGAGGAACTTCTTAAATTTTATGATTCCAAAGAAGGTCGTTTTCAACTAAGTCTTTATGCCAATATGTTTGGCAACGGCAGTTATCAAGAAGCTAAATCCACCTTAAAGTGTTTTGATGTTGTGGGTGTAGTTAAACACATGAATCTATTTACTAATAAACTATCTTCTCATCTGCAACAGGAATTTAAGGTTGAACATATAAATAAAATTGATGATAAATCCTATCAAAATGAAGCTAGGTTACTTAAATTACTTTTTCAGGATAAACTTATAGAAGCAGATATAAAAACAAGATTAGTTAATGAAAATGATCTCTATTCATGGGTTTTAGATAATTTAATTTAATTAACTCAAATTTCTCAGTAATTTAAAATACCGGAATCTATTTTTGAACTCCATTAGACAATTTTTTGTGTAGATCCTAATCTATATGTTTGACAAAGATTCTTTATTTTAAAATTTAACAAAAACTTTAAAAAATACAAAACATTAACTAATTATGTCTCTTGGTTCTTTAATCCTCAAACTCAGACAAAATTATCAGCATGGGCTGAGAACTGCTTATTATCGTGATGTGGTTAGAAATAAAATTCTCAGTTCTTTACCTATCAAAGATACGACTAGTAAAGATTGTGAAATTCACGTACTGACTTCTGCAAATGACTGGCTAAATTTAGTTTGGACGTTAAAATCTTTTTATCATTTTTCTAAACGTCAATATTCTTTATGTATTCATGATGATGGAACTCTAAATCAAGAAAATATCGCTACTTTACAATATCATTTTCCAGACGCACGGATTATTGACAGAAAACAAGCTGATGAAAAGGTTTTATCATTGCTGTCATCTTATCCACGCTGTTTAGAATTTCGCAAGACAAATCACTTGTCACCGAAAGTATTTGACTTTGCTTTATATTTAGAGAGCGATCGCATGTTGTTGCTCGACAGCGATGTGCTTTTCTTTCAAGAACCCAGTGTTTTGCTCCAAAGGATTGAAGACCCTGCCTATACTCTGAATACGGTTAATAGAGATGTTGCTAGTGCCTACACAGTTGATTCAGTGGTTGTAGAAAAACATTGTGGTTTTACTCCCATTGAACGTTTTAATTCCGGGTTGGGGCTTATTCACAAAGACTCTCTCAATCTGGATTGGATGGAAGAGTTCCTGGCTTTGCCCAATATTATCGGTCACTTCTGGCGAATTGAGCAAACTCTCTTTGCATTATGTAGCTCAAGATTTGGTGTGGAGCTATTACCACTAGAATATGATGTTCGTTTAGATAGGGGGATAAAAGAATGTCCTAGTAGACACTATGTAGGAAAAATTCGTCACTTAATGTACTTAGAAGGAATTAGACAGTTGGTAAAACAGAGCGGGTTAATAAAATGATGTCTAATGAACCTACTGAAATTCATGTATTAATGATGCCGGATTATTCAAAGGATAATCCTTATCAGACTCTTTTAAAGCGAGCATTGGAAGATGAACAAGTGATGGTTCATTTTCCCAAAGGATATAGACGCATACTGCCAATTTCTCGCTCAATATTAAGTCAAACCATAAAAATAAATATTCTGCACATACATTGGATCAACCCTTATCTGAAGGGGGAAAATCTTTTTGTATTTAGTGTTTATTCATTAAAGTTTTTACTCGATATACTAATTGCAAGAATATTGGGAGTTAAAATTATTTGGACAATTCATAATAGAGTGTCTCATGAATCAAAGTTTATCAAAATTGAAGTATGGGTGAGACAAGCACTATCAAGAATAGTTCACAGGATGATTATCCATAATAAGTCTTACCTTGGGGAAATTGCTGCCGATTTAAAGATGTCAGAGGAAAATTTTTCAATCATTGGCTATGGAAATTTTCAAGAAATCTATGATTCTAAAATCAGCAAAGATGTGTCACGTAATTATCTACAAATTGACAAATTAAAACGGGTATTTCTCCACCAAGGGAATTTAAGACCCTATAAGGGTACAGAGCAACTTATTACTGCTTGGAGGCAATGGGAAAAAAGTGCTAAGGATAGTATTCTTATTATTGTTGGAAAACCTTTAAATGACGACTATGCCGAGAAACTAAAAAAAGATATTGATCTAACAACAAGCATAATTTTCATTCCTGAGTTTATTCCGGATCATCTTATCGCATATTACTATAGTGCTGCTGATGTTGTTGTCTTGCCCTTTACTCAAATAACATCTCCAAGTAGTCTGATTCTAGCTATGTCATTTTCAGTACCTGTAATAGCTCCTAAAATAGGAGCCATTCAGGAGTTACTTGGAGAAACAGCATCATCACTACTGTATGATCATACTGATCCTGATGGACTTATGAATTCTCTAAATCGATCTGCAACAGTGGACTTGGTTGATCTAAGTTTGCAAATTGATAAAAGTTGTGCTAAACTGTCGTGGCTTCAAACCGCTAGAAGCACAAAAGCATTATATTTATCTACCATTTTAAGCTAAAAGGAAGGTACTAGTATGCACTTAATTCATAGAAAGACTTGTAGAGTCTGTGGATCTTCATCACTCACACCTGTAATTAATTTGGGAGAGCAATATTTACAAGGTTCGTTTATAAAGTCTGATAGAGACGATCCTCCTTTACGTAAAATTCCTACATCATTAGTTAGATGCAACCCAACAAAGGATGAAAAGGCTTGTGGGTTATTGCAAATGGAACATAGTGTGCCTCCAGAAATATTGTATTCAGTGTACTGGTATCGCTCTGGTACGAACAATACTATGTTGAATCATTTAAAAGAAATTGCTGAAGAAATATCCTGCATTCTACCTAATACTCAAGACCGTACAGTTCTTGATATTGGTTGTAACGATGGTACCTTGTTAAGGTCGTATCCTGATTCTTTCTATAAATATGGTGTTGATCCTTCTGATGTTGCAACACACATACAGAAAGATAAACTAGAAGAAAATATTTGTATTGTCCAAGATATTTTTCCCTCTGCCGAATTAGCATCTAGACTTGGAGGAAAAAAATGTGATGCTATAACCTCGATTGCTATGTTTTATGATCTGGAAGACCCAGTCAAATTCGTGCAAGAAGTTAAAAAAATTCTTGCTCCTCATGGAATATGGGTATTTGAGATGTCATATATGCCTAGTATGTTAGAAATGAATTCCTATGATACGATTTGCCATGAACACTTAGAGTATTATAGTCTTTCAGTAATTGAATACATTCTCAGAACTGCTGATATGAAAATATTCAATGTAGTACTCAATGATATTAATGGGGGGAGCATCAGATGTTACGCTACACACAATAACAATTTTGACTATAAATCTGAAACTTACAGCAAGAATATAAGACAACTTAGAATGAAAGAGTTTGAGATGGGGCTTGATACTGACAGACCATACAAAGATTTTCAAGACAGGATTAATGTCCATAAAAATAATCTTATTTCATTATTAAAAAGATTAAAGAAGGAAAACAAAAAGATACATATTTACGGGGCTTCGACCAAAGGTAACACAATTTTACAGTGGTGTGGAATAGACAATCGGATTATTGATTATGCAGCGGAAAGAAATCCTGATAAGTATGGGGCATATACGCTAGGTACAGAAATTCCAATCATAAGTGAAGAAGAGTCTAGAGCAATGAATCCAGACTTCTATCTTGTGTTGCCGTGGCACTTCAAGTCCGAATTTATGACTCGTGAGAAAAAAATCCTGGAAAAAGGAGTTAAATTTATCTTTCCTTTGCCAAATATTGAGATAGTAGGATCAGACTCTCAAATACCCATTAATTAGATAATAAATATTATTTAGATGATTGGTATGAAGGTGATAATTTTTGGAGCTTCTGGTCAGGATGGTTATTATCTTTCTCAACTTTTAGCGAAGGATGGTATTGATTTTATTTCAGTTTCTCGTTCCCAAGGAATAACTGAGAATTGGGTGAAATGTGATGTGCGTGACAGTTTGAAGACTTCAGAACTCATTAGTGCATATTGTCCAAATTATATTTTCCACCTTGCAGCAAATTCCAGCACAATACATGACCACTTGATTGAAAATTATTTAACGATTTCTGGTGGTTCAGTAGCCATTTTAGAAGCAGCATATAAGTTGAATAATGATTGTAGAGTATTCATTGCAGGTAGTGGACTTCAATTTGAGAATGAAAATATCCCCATATCAGAGACAGCAAATTTTAGGTGTAATACTGCTTACAGTATGGCACGTATTCAGTCTGTATATGCCGCTCGATATTTTCGCTCGATTGGATTGAAAGCTTACGTTGGTTACTTGTTTCATCATGAAAGCTCTCTTCGTAAGCCTTACTATGTGAGTCAGAAAATTGTTCAAGCAGCTAAAGCGATTGGAGCAGGTGAGGAAAGAATCATAGATTTGGGCAATATTGATATTCAAAAGGAGTGGTTATTTGCTAAAGATGTAAGCGAGGCAATCTTAACCTTAGTTAATCAAGATGTTGTATATGAAGCTGCAATTGGCTCTGGGCTTGCTTATTCAATCCGTGATTGGTTAGATTTATGCTTCAGGTTAATTGGTAAAGATTGGAATCCTTTTGTTAAGTTTGATCCAAGTTTGAGTTCTGACTATTCACGATTAGTTTCAGATCCCAAAACTATTATGTCACTTTCATGGCGGCCAAAAATTAGTTTTGATATGCTTGCTGAAATTATGATGTTGGGCAAGATATAAAGGCATTTATTGCTCCAAGTTTGGTATATTGAATGTGGTTTAATTTACTGAAAACAGTATAATCTGTTGTTATACTTACACGCAAGATTTTTTGAGGAAGATACAATATAATATAGGACTAATACACTGTACAAATTTTCTACTATAGTGTATGAACGAAATTCTGTGGTTTCATGCTTTTGGCGATTAAGTTTCGATACATAGCGATCGCTCAAAACTAAGCAAAAAATCACATTTAAATCCCCGAAACCCATACCTCATATCTGGTCTATCCTGTCAATGCGTAAGTCCTATAATATTTCCATTTTTGTAAAACTACATCTCATCTACTATCGCTATAGTAAGAATTAATGACGTTGTAATTCTGACACGGGGCGAAAAACAAGGTTGAAAATGAGACGGTGTAAAGAATGTAGACTATTGATAGCAAAAAAAGATAGGTCAAAATTTCCTTTTTATAAACTTAAGTATGAATCCAAAAGTCAGCATTCTTATACCCTGCTATAACTCAGAACAATGGATTGCAAAATCTATCGAAAGTGCCTTAAATCAAACCTACCCTAACAAAGAAGTCATTGTTGTCGATGATGGTTCTACAGATGGAAGTTTAGAAGTAATTAAAAGTTTTGGTGATTCTATTCGTTGCGAAACAGGTAAAAATCGTGGTGGTAATGTTGCACGGAATCGTTTACTAGAAATAAGTACAGGTAATTGGTTACAATACTTAGATGCAGATGATTATTTACTACCTACCAAAATTGAAAACCAAATCAATTTTCTAGCTCAGACTTATAGTGCTGATATAATCTACAGTCCTAGTATATTTGAGTATTGGCAAGCAGAAAATGTGAAACAAGAAATTTTGTCTATTACTGAACCTCATGATCCCTGGATTTTATTAGCTCTTTGGTACTTACCACAAACAGGAAGTCCGCTTTGGAAAAAACAGGCTCTTTTAGATGTAGGAGGTTGGAAAGCTGATCAACCTTGCTGTCAAGAACATGAATTATATTTACGACTTCTGAAAGCCGGGAAAAGATTTGAGTATTGTCATGACTCTGGTTCAGTTTATAGACAATGGAGTGAATCAACAGTTTGCAAAAAAGATAAAGCATTAACCTATCAACATCGTTTGGAAATTATAGACAAACTAGAATCACATCTGAAGTTAATTAATGAACTCAACAATGAACGTCTTTATGCTATCAATAAATCAAGGTTTGATTGTGCTAGGATGATTTGGTTGTTTAATGCGAGTTGGGCTAAAAGTATCATCAGAAAAATATATGATTTAGAGCATGGTTTTAAACCACCAATTTCTACAGCACCTTTATTTTATCAAATAATATATCATTCTTTAGGATTTGAAGCTGCTGAGATCACGGCAAAATTCAAAAGACAATTACTTACGTTAAATAAATAAACCAATCAGAAGTATGAATAACATTTTACCGAATTTAATTATTATTGGTGCCATGAAAAGTGGCACAAGCAGTTTACATAACTATCTTAATTTGCATCCAGAGATTCAAATGTCAAGTTTAAAGGAATTGGATTTCTTTATTCTCGAAAAAAACTGGAATCAAGGTTTAGATTGGTATAGTAATCAATTTCCCATGAATAAAGAAGCTAAAATATTTGGTGAATCCTCCCCTAACTATACAAAAAGTCATATTTTTGCTGATGTTCCGCAACGCATGGCTTCTGTGCTACCAGATGCTAAACTAATTTATATTCTTCGAGATCCAATTAAACGGATTTTATCTCACTATTTTCATCAATTTGTAGATCGTCAAGAAATGCGTTCACTTATTGATGCTTTGCAAGATAACAACAACAACTATATTAATAGTAGTAGATATTACTGGCAATTAAAAGATTTTTTATCTATTTACAAACTTGATCAAGTTCTTATTTTAACTCTGGAAGAGTTAGAAAAAAATCGTAATAAAACACTCCAAAAAGTATTTGATTTTTTGGGTGTTGACTCCTCCTTTGAACATCCAGCATTTTTACAAAATTATCATCTTTCTTCAGAAAAGCGAAGATTAACAAACTTAGGTCATACCATTTCTAAGTTACCATTTGGACTACGTTTTTGTAATCTTTTTCTTTCTTTCTTTGAAGAAAAAATTCAATACCCAGTTCTTGATGAGCAGGTTTTAATGTATCTTAAATCAGTATTATCTGAGGATATTGCACAATTACGAGCATTGACTGGGTTGAAATTCTCAGATTGGTATTTATAAATCCTTGGGATTGGCTTGACCTAACACAATTGTCAGATTAATTATGAAAATTATAGGCTACTGAAAATAATGGAAACACCTGCTTCTTTCTCCTTAAGTAACTCAGAAATTATCGATCTAGGACAACGTAGTCATGATGAACAAATAATAATATTTCTCCATATTCCCAAGGCTGGAGGTACAACAATTAATGGAATTATAAACCAGCAATACCGAAACGATTGTACTTTTCGATTTGACGGGATTGAAAATCGCTATAAATTGGCTGAATTAGAACAATATCAACGTAGTAAATTAAAACTAATTCGTGGACATTTTGCTTTTGGTTTACATGAGTTTTTATCTTGTTCAGCTAAGTATTTTACTCTTCTCAGAAATCCAGTGAGTCGAACAATTTCTCACTATAACTATCTTTGTCGTAGTTCCAGTTTACCTAATCATGAAAAAGTTAAAGGGATGAGTCTTAAGGATTATATACTCAGTGACTTGAGTAATAATAACCTCCAAACAAAAATGTTATTTGGTCTTAGCAATGTTCCTGCATATAGTGATGAAGAAATACTAACAACAGTTAAGCAAAATTTGGAAAAGCAATTTTCTGTAGTCGGATTAGTTGAGCGATTTGATGAAACTCTCTTTTTCCTAAAACAGGCATTTAATTGGCGAATTCCGCTTTACATACAACAAAATATAACTCCTCAAAATCAACATATTCAAAATAATATTGATAACAATATCATAGATATAATTAAGGAGAAAAATTCTTTAGATTTGGCATTGTATGACTATGCTCAACAACAATTTGAACACCAAATCGCCGAATCAAAAAAAGATTTTTATCAAAATTTAGAAAGGCAAAAACTAATAAATCAGTTGTATCAACCTTTTGGACGTACCTACAATTTAGCTAGACATTTTATGTTGAAACAATTAAAGAAATTTTAGCATGGTTATAATTTAGGTGGTTTATAACAAAACTAATTCCATAATTCATGCAAAATTAATAATGGTTCAATACTATATACATGATAGATGAAAATAGAACTGCCTGTTAGTGCTTTAATTCCGACACGAAATCGTTCAGAGCCTTTAAGAAGGACGCTTGCAAGTCTAGCTCAACAGTCGGCACAACCTATAGAAATAATTGTCGTGGATGGTTCAGATGATGATAGCACCAAAAAAATTTGTACAAGTTTTATTCCAGGATTAATCGCCAAAATTCACTATTATCGAGCAATAAAATTAGGTGCTGCTACTCAACGCAATCAAGCGATGGATTATGCAACTCAAAACACTATTTGGCTACTAGATGATGATATTTTATTTGAACCGGAATGTGTAGCTAGATTGTGGACTGCTTTACAAAGTGATCCGCACATTGGGGGAGTTAATTCAATGATTACCAATCAAAAATATTTACCTCCTGGACTTATTAGCAGATCGCTTTTTCAATTCCTACACGGTCATTATGAAAGTAGTTATGCAGGTAAATGTATTGGGCCTGCGATGAATCTCTTACCAGAAGATCGGGAGGATTTACCAGAAATAGTTGCCGTAGAATGGTTAAATACAACTTGTGTCCTTTATCGTCGCGAAGCATTACCACACCCCTTATTTCCAGAGATTTTTACAGGCTATTCTCTGATGGAAGATGTTACCTTATCCTTGACGGTTGGTAAGCTTTGGAAGTTAGTCAATGCTCGTACATCTCGCATTTTTCATGATAGTCAATCTGGTGATCATAAAAATGACCCGGGTGTTTTAGCAGAAATGGATTTAGTGAACCGTCATTATGTGATGACTCAAATCCTTGCTCGGAAGCAATGGCAGTATTATATAAAGTTAGCTGTACTGCAATTATTTGGACTTATAGCTTCACTAACAAAATTGCAGGGTTGGATTGATTTACCAAAGGTATTGACAGGAAAGATGCGGGCAATCAGCAAAATATTATCAGCCTAATTTTTATAAAAAAATACTATTATTAACGCATATACTGTAATGCTTTTTATTGATAAATCAAGCTTTTTGAACGAATTTTTTGAACAAATTATTTATAATATTAATTAATAAGGTTTAAACATGAATATCATACAATTTTGTTTCCTCAAAGGTAAGTGGTTAATTGATGGTTTAGAAAGTCGTTGGCGTAATTTTTATTATCGTACTTTAGGAGTCAAACTGCACGGTTATGTCTGGATGAAGGAAGTTGATATTCCACGCAACCATAGCGATATAGAAATTGAAGCTAATTGTGCGCTTGACAGGGGAGTTACTCTTGTGTGCAGTGGTGAATATCTTCCTCATGCTAAAATCATTATCGGCACAAATTCTTATATTAATCGTCACACCTTTATTGATGCAACCGAATCAATAATTATTGGTAAAGATTGCGCTATTGGACCAGGTTGCTACATTACGGATCATGATCATGGATGCGATTTGAGTTTACCACCTTTAGGACAACCCATGATTTCTAAACCTACTAGAATTGGAGAATATGTATGGATTGGAGCTAATGTCACAATTTTAAAAGGTGTCACAATAGGTGATCGCGCTATCATAGGTGCGGGAAGTGTGGTAACAAAAGATATTCCCTCTGGTGCGATCGCTGTAGGAGTTCCTGCTAAAGTAATTAAAGAGCGAATTTAACCATAAAAATCAACTTGTTGACTATTGACTTCACGGTGGTACTAAAAAATTTTAAGAAATGAATACTTGCAATATTACTGTGGTTATCCCAACGTATAACCGATTAAGTCAACTTTTAGAAACACTGGAAAAAATATCACAATGCAATCCCCAACCAAATGAAATCATTGTTCATATTGATGGCAACGATTCTACAACAGAACAAGGAATTATAAACAGCAATTTTCAAGATATTAAAATTATTAAAAACCCTCTTCAAGTAGGCCCAGGTGGTGGGAGAAATATAGCGATTAACCAGGCAGTAAACCCTATTGTCGCCAGTTTCGATGATGATTCCTATCCTATAGATACAGACTACTTTGAACGCTTACAACTACTCTTCAACAATTTTCCTCAAGCCGCTGTTATAGCAGCCAAGATATATCACATTAATGAAATCATTGAATCTGACCAATTAGCGGCAACATGGGTATCCAATTTTATTGGCTGTGGATGTGCTTACCGAAAAGAAGTATTTCAGCAAACCAGTGGTTACGTTAGCTTACCAGTAGCCTATGGCATGGAAGAAGTTGATTTGTCCTTACGTCTTCATCACATGGGTTGGGGTATTCTTGAAACTTCATGGCTAAGAGTCTTTCATAACACTCAATTAGAACACCACACCAACCCACGCATTACAGCTGCAAGCATCGCCAATCAAATTCTTTTAGCTTATTTAAGGTATCCTATCATCTTTTGGTGGTTAGGAATTGGACAGTGTATAAATCGGATTTTTTGGTTGTTCAGGCATGGCAGAATTAATGGAATTAAAGAAGGTATATTTATCATTCCTGAACTGATTAAACATCATCATCAAGAACGGCAAGTAATTTCTGCTAAATCATTAATATCCTACCTTAAATTACGTAAAAATACAGTTTTTGCTTTATGGAATCCAACTGTTCTGCCTTGAAGCAAGATATGACAATTTATCCAGATAATAAAAATCTTAAAATTTGCTAAATTTACTTTTCTGATTTTCTGAGGTGCGAGGATTTTTAATCATATATTTTTACCTAAACATTAGGGAAGAAATTGCATTAGAGATTATATTTTCAGTAATTTTTTAATTAAAAACTATCATCAGGCATTTATTATGCAACCTAAATTTTGCCTGATGGAATTAGTGTTTATAAAAATAATAGTTTATCTGCATAAATAATAAATTTATGGTTAAGGAAATTGCATGGATATTAAGTTTGTGATAAAACCGTTACATCTTTTTTCTGACCGTGCGAAAATGTCAATTATAATCAGGCAATATTAGCTCAAAATTTACAGCTTGGGTAAGGACTTTTTTTATAACCTGATCTCAAATGACAAAAGTTGAGTTAAGTTATATACGAATGATAAATACACGAGGAGTAGGTAACTATGGCAGTCATCACAGGGACTTCAGGCAATGATACGTTAGGCCCATCAAATCCTGGCGATATCTTAAGGGGTTTAGCTGGTAATGATGTTCTCACTGGTTCAACTGGTAACGAACAACTTGATGGTGGTACTGGTGCAGACACCATGAATGGTGGCACTGGTAACGATTCCTATGTTGTTGATAACCCAGGTGATGTAGTTAATGATCCAGATAAAGCAGTCATCAATACCTGGATTAGTTTTAATTTGTCTAACGTCATTGGAGGAGCAACAGATTTAACACTAAATCTACAGGCTGACGGTATTACCGGAACTGGATCATCAGGAAACGATTTAATCATCAGTTCTGCAAACAATACCATCATAATAGGTGGTGGTGGTGCTGATGTATTGAAAGGCGGAGATGGCTCAATAGTCAGGGGGGGAGCAGGTAACGACTATTTAGAAATTACTGGTAGTTCAGGTAATGGCAGGTTGATAGGTGGTGCTGGAGATGACACCTATGTGGTTCTTTCTACCAGTGGAAGCTTGTTCATTGATGAATACAGCGATGGTGCTAGTGGAACAGATACTGTTTTTACTACAGTAGACTTTTCTTTGACCACTCAAGCTGGAGTAACCTTTTCAGGCGGCAGTCAGATTGAGAACTTGACTCTTGCTGCGCCCGGTGCTGCTTCAAATTTAGTAGGCGGTCCGATTTTTGGTGAAGGTAATGGTGTTGATAATGTCATTATTGGCAACCGCCAAAATAATACCCTCAATGGATTGGCTGGTAACGATACCATTTATGGTTCCATGGGCGACGATACTATTGACGGCGGTACTGGTAATGATAGCTTATTTGGTGAAGATGGAAACGATACTTTAATTGCTGGTACCGGCACAGATATCTTGACAGGTGGTGTTGGTGATGATACTTACTTTATCGACTCCAATGACACAGTGGTAGAACTCGCTGGAGAAGGCAGTGATACAGTGAACGTTAGTGGCAGTTGGGCTACTAGTGCAGAAGTTGAATTCATTAATATCACTGGAACTAGTACTGTCAACATCACCCTAACTAACACTGTCGGTACTGTTGTTACTGGAAATAGTGCTAGCAATTCACTCGTAGGTGGCAGTGGTGCTGACACTCTGAACGGGGGTGCTGGTGTTGATAGTCTCACAGGTGGCGCTGGTGCTGACACTTTTGCCTTTGGTGGCGTTGGTTTAAGTGCAACAGGATCTACTTCAACTTCTATTAGACAAGATACAATTACCGACTTTACCGCTGGAACAGATAAGATTCAACTTGATAAGACAAATTCTTTCGGTTCAATAGGAACTATTGCTACTGATTTCTTCGCAGGTAATTTTGGTGCAAGTAATTCTGGCATGGGTGCTAGAAGCGAACGCATTGTTTATAACTTGGATACTGGTGCGTTGTATTACAATGAAAATGGCAGCACTGCTGGTGCTGGTGCTGGTGGTTTCTTTGCAACCTTGACTGGAAATCCCGTTTTAACAGCAGCAGATTTTACAATCGTTTAATTGTCACAGTTGATCTACAGGGAATCATCTTTCAAAACTAAACCTTGATATTCACTTACTTAGATCCCTGGCTTCTGGCAGAAGTTAGGGATCTAGTTTTTTTATAAATAAATTCCTGAGTCAATGCCTAAAGCACCTTATCATTGGATATCATGTCAAATCGGAGCGCGGGAAAACTACTCTATACCAAGAGCTTTACACCAAGAAGGACAGCTTGCTCACTTAATTACAGATGCTTGGGTATCACCTCAGTCTGCACTGAATTTTTTACCTAAAAATATCTTAACTAATTTACGGGAAAGATACCAATCAGATTTAGAACACGCATCTGTTCATGCTTTCAATAGTTCTCTAATTCAGTTTGAATTAGCTCAACGCCTACAAAAAAACACAGGATGGGAACGAGTTATTGCTCGCAATCAATGGTTTCAACAGCAAGCAGTCAAGACTTTAACTTCACTAGCTGACCAATTTACAAATCCTCCTATCCTATTTTCTTATAGCTATGCTGCATTAGAATTATTTAAATTTGCTAAACAACAGGGATGGTACACTGTTCTAGGACAAATTGATCCAGGAATTCAAGAGGAAATTATTGTCACTCAAGAGTATGACCGATATCCTCAATATCGTGGAAACTGGCAACCTGCACCTGTTGAATATTGGCAAAGTTGGCGAGAGGAATTTAATATGGCGGATACCATTGTCGTAAATTCTTTTTGGTCACGCCAACTCTTGGAAAAAACAGGTGTTGATTCTGAGAAGATTCATATTATTCCCTTGGTACACACTCCACCAGAAGGCGCTAGTAACTTTGTCCGCACTTACCCAGAATCATTTTCTCAAGAGCGCCCTTTAAGGGTATTATTTTTAGGACAGGTAATTTTGCGTAAAGGAATTGCGGCTGTATTAGACGCAGTGCAGTTACTTGAAGGATATCCTGTTGAATTTTGGATTGTTGGTTCTCAACAAATAGAGATTCCACTACATTTGCAAACCCACCCGCAGATTCGTTGGGTAGGCCATGTTAATAGAAGTGAAACAGCACAATATTATCAGATGGCAGATGTGTTTTTGTTTCCTACTCTTTCTGATGGGTTTGGTTTAACACAACTGGAAGCGCAAGCGTGGAAATTACCTGTTATTGCTTCTCGTTGCTCTGGTGAAGTAGTTGTAGATGGTGTAAATGGTTGGATTTTGGAGGAAGTGAGTGGTGAAAAAATTGCTAATGTGATCAACTGTATTTTGCTCAATCCTGTAAAATTACCAGTTCAATGTAATACTTTCAATTCAACCCAAAAAGTTGACCTTACAAATCTATTTACTTCCTTACAAAAATGTTTGATTTGAAAATTAAGGTTAAGTAAAAAATGAATACTTTAAAAGTTAATTTCTATTCTATTGTTCCTTCTCCCTATCAAAGAGACTTATTTTATGACCTGTCTCAAATTCCTGGGATAAATATTACTGTATATTATTTAGAAGCTGCCTATAATATCTACCCCTGGCCTAAAAAACCGTTAAATTCCTACGAAAAAGTTTTGCCCGGATTTGTTCTGAGTTGGGGAGGATCGAGATTTCATGTTAACTGGCATTTACCTAACATTAATCAATCAGATGTAATTGTTATTAATGGTTATATGAATACAACAGCACAATTGCTGTTGAGATTGTACGGTAGACAGATACCCTGTGTGTTTTGGGGTGAAAAAATAGTGGGTTCTGCTGGTGGATTAAAAAGTAAGTTACAACATTTATTTGCAGAAAGTTTAACACAATGTAGTGCGATCGCCGCTATAGGTTCAGTAGCTGAAGCTGATTATAACAAAAAATATCCTGGTAAGCTGATTGTAAATATTCCCTATTACTGTGACCTCAACGCTTTTAATCAAAATCTACCCCAACGCCCCCGTACACCCATAAAAATTTTATTCTGTGGGCAAATGATAGCTCGTAAAGGAGTGGATATTCTGCTACAAGCTTTCAACCGCTTAATAGAATACGGTTTACAGGTAAAGTTACTCCTGGTGGGACAAGAAGCAGAACTGCCTCAGATGCTAGAATTGCTGCCAGAACAAACACGGCAAAACATTGAATATGCAGGTTTTCAAGCACCTGAAGACTTACCTGAATTTTTTAGTCAGGCAGACTTGTTTGTATTACCGAGTCGTTATGATGGTTGGGGTGTGGTAGTCAACCAGGCCGTTGGGGCGGGTTTACCAATTATTTGTTCAGATGCGGTAGGTGCTGCCTATGACTTAATTAAACCAGGTGAAAATGGTTATTTATTCCCCAGTGAAAATATTGATGCTTTAGTAGAAATTTTGAAAAACTATATACAACACCCAGGTAAAATTCAAATTGCCAGTGCGGTTTCTCTTCAAATATCAGAATTAATATCACCCCATTTTGGCGCTCAACGTTGGTGTGATCTACTTAAAAAATTGATTTAAAAATTTCCGTTTTCTATGAAAAATCTCAATTTTGGACTATTAATAGTCTAACTATTTGCTTATGAATCTTTTAACTAATTCACATTATCCAGAATCAAGATCGCCCTCAAAAAAGATCCGTATTGCCAAAGCAACATGGACAGGAACATTCACATTACTTTTTGGTTTAGCTATAGCATTTATACAGTTAAGTGTAGACATGGCTCCCAGTTTCATGGCTAGTCAAGTAGCTATTGTAGCAGGGGTGGCAATAACTGTTAGCATCTTGTTTGATAGTAGGCGGGGATGGAACAATTTATTTCGAGCCGATCTACTTTGTATATTAGCTCTTTATTTCTTAACACTGGTGGAGTTTTTATACCCACAGACAAAGTTCGACCAACGTTTGACCTCTGAGCAAACCATCAAAGCGATCGAAGTTTTACTAATAGGGTTTGGTGGTTTAGTAATTGGTCGTCATATCGCCTTTTTTAAACCAGCACCACCCGAATGGTTAGATTTTAGTAACATCCCTGATAAGACCCTTTTTCGTATCTTCTTGATATCAGCTTTTTTAGCCTATTTTTATATATTTATGTCAGTTGACTTCAATCTTGTAAAAGTAGTTGAAGCTCTGCTGCGTCCACGCTTTGCCGTCCCTTGGGGACGAGGAAAATTTGGTGACTGGCGAGTATTTTTGTCTGAATTGAGTTTATTCGCGTATGTTATACCTCCACTGACAGGTATTATTTGGAATCGCCGCCAGTCTTTTCGCTTTTCGCAGATATCTTTAGTAGTTTTCATATTTGCTTTTACCCTGTTTTATGGATTTTCGGGGGGAACTCGCAATGTTTTAGCTGCCTATATTGCTACATTCATGGCTGGATATTTTTTGACATTACAACGTCCAACTTTTTTCAAAATAGCTATTCCTACAGCTATTATGGGATATTTAATGGTATTTGCTACCCGTCATATGCTTGGTTTTCGACAGATGGGTATTATTAATTATCTAGCTACAGGAGCTTATGCTAGTGAGAAAGTGCAAGATACCCTTTCAGTTGACTACAACCTTTGGAGTATTGGTTTATTAGTAGATGCTTTTCCCAATAAACATGATTTTTTAGGACTTGAACTTTTGTTTGTATTCTTAACTAAACCCATACCTAGAATACTATGGCCGGATAAACCAGAAGGTCTGAGTACATCTATAGAACAAGTAGTAGGTGCAGATGGTTGGACAGTTTCTGCAACTTATATTGGCGAAACCTATATGATGGGCGGTATATTTGCTGTAATATTAGCATCCCTTTGTTTAGGAATTTTAGCTAATTGGTGGTCACGTACAGCAGCTTTCCACACTTCTGGTTACGGTATAGTCGTTAATGCACTGGGCTTTTTCACAGCAGCGATTTCTATGCGAAGTCTGATTGTATTCACTACATCAATGTTACCAATTGTGGGGCTAATTTTTATTGCTAAAACTTTTCCTGGATTGTTGGGTATTAAACGCTTACATCATCAGTACCAGAGAAAATAACTATTGTGAGTATCCTCTAAAATGAAAGTTTTACACATAATTCCTTCTGTCAGTCCTAAATTGGGTGGACCAACTCAGGTAGTATTGAATTTAGTCAGGGCTTTAAGATCAGAAGGAGTTGATGTGGAAATTGCTACCACTAATGATGATGATGGACTGTTGCTAGATGTGCCATTATCTGGATGTGTAGAATACCGAGGATTACCTGTTTGGTTTTTTCCACCTGCGGCTCGGATTAAAGCATTTTTACCTTCTCCTGTATTCACACAATGGCTATGGAAAAATATCAAAAATTATGATGTTTTAGATAATCATTATTTATTTTCTTATCTTCCTAGCTGTGCTGCTGTTTTTGCCCAGTGGCAACGAGTTCCATATACAGTAAGAACTATGGGACAATTAACGCCTTGGGCATTGGCACAAAGTAAGTTAAAAAAGCAAGTTTATAGTTATTTAATTGAAAAACGCAATTTAAATAATGCTGCTGCCATTCACTGTACATCTGTAGGTGAAATGGAGGATGCGATCGCTTTTGGAGTGAAGCCGCCAAAAATTGTTTTACCGCTGGGAGTTAATTCTCCCACATTAATTGGTGACGCTAAATCTCAATTGCAATATCGGTATAATGTTGCTCAAGAAGTTCCGATTATTCTTTTTCTCTCCCGTCTGCACTACAAAAAACGTCCTGAACTGTTAATTCAAACATTAGGTGAGTTAAGGAAACAAGAACAGAACTTCCATTTGCTGATTGCTGGTTCTGGAGAAGATACGTACGTTCAATCTTTGCAGAAAATGGTCGCATCTGTCAATATCACAAACCAAACTTCATTTGTCGGGTTTGTGAGTGGATATGAAAAAGATTTGTTGTTACAAGGTGCTGATTTGTTTGTACTGCCAACTTATTCGGAAAATTTTGGTATTGCTTTAGCAGAAGCGATGGTGTCCGGTTTACCAATTATTACAACTCCAGGTGTGCAAATCGCTCCAGAAATTGAAGAAGCTGAAGCTGGAATAATTGTAGAAGGAGAAATAGAATCTTTAAAAAGTGCGATCGCTCATCTTTTAAACAATCCCCAATTGCGGGAACAAATGGGTCAAAATGGTCGTCTACTGGCTCTGCAACGCTATTCATGGCAAACAGTTGCTAAACAATTAGCCTCTGCTTACCAAGATGTTCTGAATCAAGAAAATCTGCTGTGATAGTATAATACCAATCACATCAACGATTTGGAAACACATTGATTCTATCCATGAGCCAATTGTATTACCAACTGAAAAAATATTGGATTCTCAGTTTAGCCAGTTTTATCATAGTTTTTCTGAGTATTATCCCTATCAGAATTGCGATCGCTTCTTATCAAGCGCCTCAACCCCAAGCTATCTTTACCCTTGGTGGCGGACCAGAACGAGAAAAATTTACAGTCCAATTTGCCCAAAATCATCCTAATTTAGACATCTGGATTTCTAGCGGCATACTCCCAGCTCAAGCCTTTGCCATTTTTGAGGAAATGGGCATTAGTACAGAGCATATTCACCTTGACTACCGTGCTGTTGATACAGTTACTAACTTTACTACTCTCGTCCACGATTTCCACAACCGCCATATTAAACATATTTATCTAATTACCTCGGATTTTCACCTTCCCAGAGCTAAAACTATAGCCACTCTAGTGTTAGGTAGTCAAGGCATCACCTTTAGCCCCATTTCTATTCCCTCTGAACGACCCAGAGAATCTATTTTTCACATTCTTCGTGATAGTGGACGCTCTTTATTATGGATTGTGTCAGGTCGTACCGGAGCAAGTTTAAACCCCCGTTTTCATTCTCCATTGTATGCGTCTAGATAAATACATCCTTGGCAGTTATAGTCCCGGTGCATCCTAGCCTTCAGCAACTTTTGTGGTACTTCCTTGGTTCACCTTTAGTTAAAAGTCATTAGGTTGCTAATTTCATCAGTAGATGATTATTTATGCAGGTAATCCGGCGCAACCTGTTAAAAAAAGGCGAATAGGACAAGCAGAAGATTTTTTTCCTAATTCTGTTCAAGAATGAATAGTACATACACATAAGCGATTACGCTTTGACTTGAAATATATTTAACCATTAAGTATAGATAACTGAACAGCCAGAGTGTAGAATATGAACATAATCTTTCTGGCATCGAACGATACAAAGCAATCTTCGCTATTTATCGTCATTGCATTCCAGATTTTCAGACTCTTCTAATGCTGATAGCATAAAATTTAGATGATGAAATTCCCACTTGCTTGATGTTGATCAAATTATCACAGTGAAAGAAAAGAAGCAGTCCAATAAATTATCTTATGTTGAATAAAAAAATAAGTATGAAGTAAGCAAATATTTTAGAGTTTACCATCCTCATACAAGTTGTGTCTATTTTGACATAATGCCAAACGTAAAAAAACAAAAATTAACTAAATAATTATCTAATCCAAATCCATGAACAATCAAAATTTTAGTAAAATTCCAACTTTTAACGAGAATGGTAGAGCAATTATTACACCTGAAATCTTGCCATCTCAAAACTATTCATCGTTTGAAACAGAGGATGATGATGATAGTCTAAAAGACTTTTTGGGTGTTCTCCAGCGGCGAGCATTAATTATTACAGGTGTTGTTTCTGTGATTATGGCTACTGTAATTTATTCAACGCTTAACGAAGAAAATATCTATCAAGGTAACTTTCAGCTTTTAGTCGAACCTGTTAGTAATGATAGCAGCCTAGGACAAATACCTCTTCCAGATTCTAGTATCTCTAAATCTAATCTAGATTACGACAGTCAAATTCAAGTTCTCAAAAGTCAGGAAATAATGAAAGACGTTGTAAAAAAATTACAATTTGCTTATCCTGACATCAATTATAATTCATTAATTGGAAATTTAACTATTCGTCGTTTAGGCACGACTAAAATCCTAGATATAAGCTATAAAAACCAAGATCGTCAACAAATTGATTTAGTATTAAAAACAATTTCTAAATTTTATTTAGACTACAGCTTAGAAAAGCGTAAAACCAAGTTAAATCAAGGCGTTCAATTTGTTGAAACCCAACTACCTGCGATCAAAAATCGAGTTGATCAATTGCAACAAAAACTACAAATATTTCGGCAAAGATACAATTTTATCGACCCAGAAACCCAGTCTGATGGAGTTGAGTCACAGATTCAAAAATTGGGAGAACAACGACTGGCAATTGATCAACAATTAGCTACGGCTCGTGCTAGTTATATTAGTTTATCAACACCAGAAGGACAACAGGCAACATTAAATGATGCACCTATATATAGTCAATTAATATCTCAACTCCGCCAATTAGAATCCCAGTTATCTGGAGAATTAGTTCGTTTTCAACCTGATAACCCAGCTATAGAGTCATTACAAGAAAAAAGGCAAAACCTCTTACCTCTGATTGAAGATGAGCAAGAGCGGTTTGTAGGTCTCAAATTGGCTGAAGTAACTGCTCTAATTCGGAAGCTAGAGGTAGAAAGCCAAGAATTGTCTAGAGTAGAACAACAAACAAAGCGCAAGTTTGAGCAATTACCAATTTTAGCCAGACAATATAGTGAAATTCAGCGTAGTTTACAACTTGCTAATGAGAGTCTCAATCGCTTTTTAGCTACCCGTGAAAATCTAGTAATTCAAGTAGCTCAAACAGAACTTCCCTGGGAATTAATACAACCACCACATCAATCGGCCTTACCTCTATCTCCAAATATTCCCCGGAATTTGTTGATGGGATTAATTAGCAGTTTAGCAGTAGGAATTGGTATTGGCTTTCTCCTAGAAAAAATGGACAATACCTATCATACTATCGAGAGCCTGAAGGAGAAGATAAAATTGCCTTTTTTAGGCACTCTTCCCACCGACAAGAGTATCTCAGGTTATCAATCTCCTCATCTCAAGATTAAAGGGGTAGAAACAGAAATGAAATTAGGGAATGTTTCCACTAAAAATGGTTGGTTCTCTAATCTTTTCCGCCGTGAAATTACAGGTGATAATTACTACGGACAAGGACTATTTTTTGAATCTTTACAAGTTCTTTATGCTAATATTCAGCTACTCAATTCTGATCAACCGATTCGCTCTTTAACTGTTTCTTCTACTATGCCTGGAGATGGAAAAACTACAGTTTCCTTTCATTTGGCTCAAATAGCTGCTGCATTAGGAAAACGAGTATTACTTGTGGATGCTGATCTACGCCGCGCTCAGGTTCACAAACTATCAAATTTGCATAATCTATCGGGATTAAGTAATGTCATAGCTTCCAATATGCCAGTTGAACAGGTGATTCAGCAACTACCTGCGATGAATTCATTATCTGTGATTACGGCTGGACCTGTACCACCAGATCCCGCTAGATTGCTCTCATCAGATAAAATGAAGCAATTAATGGAATATTTTAGTCAAAATTTCGACTTGGTGATTTATGATGTGCCGCCAATGTTAGGGTTAGTTGATGCTAGACTTTTGGCACCGCAAACTGATGGGATGCTGTTGGTGGTGAGGATTGATAAAACAGATAAGTCGGCGTTAATGCAGCTTCAGGATAGTCTGAAAAATTCTCCTATCAATGTTTTAGGTGTGGTTGCTAATGGAGATAAGAAAAAATTAACTAGCTATAATTACTACTATAGTGCTGGCAGGGAAGCTAGACGCACCTAAATTTTAGCTTATGTAATTGTTGTAGCGATCGCATTTTTGCAGTGTGGAGAAGATGCGATCGCTCTGATTTATCAGATCAACAAGTAACATTCAACACATTTATTTATTATCCATTAGTTAACCCGCATATAGTCATCAGAACAATAAATCTGGGGATCGCTTGCACTATTGTTCACAATTTGTTACAAAAATATAAAGAACTTCTAGAGACCCAAAATCTGATGTTAGGCGGACTTACTGGTTTAACAGATCCTAAAGGCACGGATTGGGGAGAGCGGATGCTCAACACAGTCGCCAGCCAAACGATTCGCCACCTGTTTACCCAGAGCGAGTCGGTAGAAGTTTTTGTGCGCTGCTATCCCTCCAGCAAACTGTTGCAAGGCAGCATTGATAGCTTTAAGATGAGCGGACGTGGGTTAGTAATTCGTAGAGACTTCGCCGTAGAGGAAATGTCTTTTGAAACCGATGCAGTTGCCATTGACTTCGGTTCGGTACTGAGTGGCAAACTCAGCCTCAAGCAACCCACCCAAGCGGTAGCGCAGGTAATTTTATCAGAAGCAGGTATTAATGATGCTTTCAAGGCAGAACTGGTTAAAAAACGCTTACTGAACCTGACTGAACCAACTTTGATAGAAATATCTGGTGGAGAACCAGTTTCCTTTACCGAAGTCCAAATACAGCTATTGCCAGAAAATCGCTTGCATCTTGTAGCTCAAGCTGATTTAAACAACGGCGAACTCATACCTCTAAGTATGACCCTGGGTATAAGTATTGAAAGAAGACGACGAGTTTCTTTCAAAGACCCGAAAATTGAACTTGAGCAAGTTCCAGAAACGCAACGAGAAATTTCCCAGACTTTAAGTATGGCGTTGGTAGAAATTTTGGATAACATGGTCGATTTAGATCGCTTTGATCTTGATGGGGTAAAAATGCGACTTAACCGTTTAGAAACTGAAGGTCAAAGGTTAATTTTTAGCGGTTATGCAGAAATAGAACGTATTCCCAGCAGTGCATAAAAATTAAAAATTAGGTTATAAAAATGAACAATTAAACGCCGTCTAGAGTCTTCTAGACGGCGCTTTGATATGAAATTGCAAATTTAACTTAACTTCACCGCCCTACACCTACATATTGGAAACCAGCCCTGACCATTGTTTCGGGGTCTAGGAAGTTACGACCATCAATTATGACAGCGTGGTTCATCAATTTGGCCATTTTTGCATAGTCCAAAGTGTTGAACTGTTCCCATTCTGTGACGAGTACCAAAGCATCACAGCCATCAGCTAGTCTTTCGGCATCGGTTTCTACCAATACGCCAGAAAGACCATGACGCATACCTGTTTGAGAAATAATGGGGTCATAGGCTTTGACTTTGGCTCCCAGTCGGTTAAGTTGCTCAATTAGGTTGAGTGCTGGAGCATCGCGCAAATCGTCGGTATCTGGCTTGAAGGTCAAACCAAGGAGTCCGACAGTTTTACCTTTAAGGATTTTGAGAGCCTGTTGGAGCTTTTCCAAGGCAATCAAACGTTGGCGTTCATTCACACTCACAGCGGCTTTCATGAGTTGTGCTTCATAGCCATAATCATCGGCTGTATGAATGAGTGCGGAGACATCTTTGGGGAAGCAAGAACCACCCCAACCAATACCAGCTTGTAAGAACTTGTTACCAATGCGGGAATCTAAACCGATACCTTTTGCTACTTGGGTAACATCAGCACCGACGCGATCGCAAATATTAGCAACTTCGTTGATAAAACTAATCTTAGTAGCCAAAAAAGCATTCGCAGCATACTTGATCATTTCAGCCGAACTCAAGTCTGTCACCAAAACTGGAACAGCAGATAAAGACTGATCAGCCGCAAATTTACGTTCTACAATCGGGGCATAGAGTTCTTTCATCATCCCCACAGCTTTTGGACTATTGCCTCCCAAAACAATCCGGTCAGGGTTAAAGGTATCGTAAACTGCTGAACCTTCCCGCAGAAACTCTGGATTACTAACAACATCAAACTGAGCAGCAATTTCAGGTAGTTTTTCCTCAACAACTGACCCACCGGCGGGTATCAATGTTTTTTGGCGTTCAGCAATGCCATCTAAAACAATCATCCTTACCCAGTCACCAGAGCCAATAGGAACAGTAGATTTATTGACAATTACCTTATAACCACCGTTGAGATTTACTCCAATACCACGCGCTACAGCTTCTACATAACGAGTATCACTTTCCCCAGTCGGTAAGGGAGGAGTTCCCACCGCAATAAACAGAATTTCTCCATGAGCAACTCCCGCTGCCAAATCGGAAGAAAATTGAATATTTCCACTATTAATAGCAGACTGCATAATTTCCGAGAGTCCCGGCTCGAAAATAGGCGACTGCCCAGACTTCATTAATTTTACTTTTTCTTCGTTGTTATCTATGCAAACAACATTATGGCCGATATGAGCTAAACAAGCACCTGTCACCAATCCAACATAACCAGTACCAATTACACAAACACGCATTTTTTAACTCCTTGCTTTTTTTGTCATTAGTCATTGGTCACTAGCCAGTAGTCATAGTTTCAAAAATAACTACTGGCTACTAACTAATTATTACTTGTCATCCGCTGACGAAAATCTTCTACAGCCAGTTTTAAGCCGTCTTGCAGAGGAATAGTAGGTTCCCAATTTAACCAGGTCTTGGCTCTGGTAATATCGGGACGACGACGACGGGGATCATCTGAAGGTAGGGGTTCAAACTTAATTTGTGCATCTGGGTTAACCAAGTTCTGCACAGCTTGCGCCAATTCTAAAATTGTGTATTCATCGGGATTACCCAGATTGACTGGCCCAATGTAGTCACCATTCATCAACTTGATTAGTCCTTCAACTAAGTCTGAAACATAGCAGAAACTGCGAGTTTGTGTACCTTCTCCATATACGGTCAAAGGATTACCCCGCAAGGCTTGAACTATAAAGTTACTCACTACCCGACCATCGTTTTCTAACATTCGTGGGCCATAGGTGTTAAATATTCTGGCTACCCGAATATCAACTTTATTTTCTCGGTAGTAGTCAAATGCCAAAGTTTCAGCAATTCTTTTGCCTTCGTCGTAGCAGGAACGAATGCCAATGGGATTGACGCTGCCTCGATAATCTTCGGTTTGGGGATGAACTTCTGGATCTCCGTAGACTTCACTGGTGGAAGCTAACAAAAATCTAGCTTTGACACGTTTAGCTAATCCCAACATATTCAGTGTTCCCATCACGTTAGTTTTAACGGTTTTAATGGGGTTGTACTGATAATGTACTGGTGATGCTGGACAAGCTAAGTGATAGATTTGATCCACTTCCAGCCTGATTCCTTCGGTGATATCGTGACGGATCATCTCAAAATGAGGATTGTTGAACCATTTGAATATGTTGCGTTTATGTCCTGTATAGAAGTTATCCAAGCATATAACCTCATGATTATCAGCCATTAGTCGGTCGATTAGATGGGAGCCAATAAACCCAGCACCGCCTGTCACCAAAATTCTCATAGCAATACTCAGTAAGTGTAAAAATCAGTGTCTTTAGACCTGAAAGGTATGGTTCAACGTAGCTAATCAGCCACGACTCGTGCGATTTTAACCGCCCTGACTATTATAGTTTCTCAGTTATTTTACAGATATTTCCAGCGGCTATGATGCCTATGTATTAGATTATCCACTTTGGTACAAAATATAGATAACTCATGAAGGTTTCTGAACAATGTGTTTGTTGGTTGAGTAATTTTCCTACAGATATTTTTTAAAATTAATAGATATTTTCTAATAATTGTGCGCTTTTGAGTCATGTTTCATTAAATCTTCAATAACTTGTAAAGTTGCTGACAAGTATAATTGTTTATTACAATAAACACAAGCCTAATGTGGTATTTTTAAACACCGGCTGTTTGAGTTGTTGAACTATTTGATAAAAATAATGTGTGGTTGTGTTGTGGTTCTCCGAGGATGATGATTGAGCAGGTGAGTTGTCTAGCTAATTGGTTTGTAACATCATTCATTGCTAATCCTCCAGGACTAGTAGGATTACGGATAGAAGGTAATACAACTAAATCATATAATCTTGCTGCTTGCAAAATTGCTTGGGTAACATTTTCATGGGTGATAATTTGAATTTCTGGTGGATTTGGCACAGCCAATTGAGATACTAATTGGGTGAGGTGCGATCGCCTGGCGGCAATTTGAGTGTAACTAGTGTGGCGATCGCTCTGATCAGTTTGTTTTTCCTTGCTATAATTACGGGACAAGCTGTGTAAACTACCCCAAAAAGGCAAGTTAACGCACACATTCAACACAGTAACTTGGCTTTGATTGGCATCTGCTAAGGTTTGAGCAAATTGTAAAGCTGTTAGTGTTGGGTTAATTAAGTTTTCTATAGGTACGAGAATACGCTGTATTCTTTTTGGTGACTCTACCAAACGTGCCACCGCTACTGGACAATGGGCAGCCCAAAGGACATTATTAATGACATTTCCTAATAAACGCGCTCTTAAGCCAGTACGATTTCCCCAACCCATGATAATTAAATTCGCCTTTTGTTCACGAGCCGCTCTACAGATGCCTGGCGCGTAAGCATCATCAATTCTGAGTAGTGGTTCGGCTTTTGCTCCCAATAATTGACTTTGTGCTGTGGCTTTTGCTAGTAACTGTTCACATCCTTGCCAAGCCATCTCTAGTTGAGGTGCATCCATTTGAGCAGTAGCACGTGCGATCGCTAATGGTAATATTTTTCCCTGAGACTGACAAGCCAATAATGCTGCTATCTCAATTAAATGTTTTTGCGTTTGGGGATTATCTACTGGCACAACTATCGTGAAATTACTCTGTGCTGACTGTTTTTGCAGATCAGACATATTAATTGGTTGTGAGTCTCCCTCCAATAAGTCAGTTAAATCAGTAGCACCCCCAGCAACTAGACTTGTCAGCCAAGTCCCCAAAATTGCTGTGATCAGTACTAAGACAATCACACTATTTAATACTTCTGGTGGTAGTAACCCAGATTGATATCCTCCTAAAGCCACGGCTAAAGTTGTCCCAACAAGGGGAATTGATAACGACCAAATTGTGAGAGTTTCCTGCCAGTTATAGCGGTAAATTACCTTTGCTAACAAAGCCGCCATAAATTTGCTGACAATCAAACCACCGAACATTAAAAATAATAATTTAAGTGTGCTGTATTCATTCAAGAAGGCAGATACATCAATCCTTAAGCCCAGAATTACGAAGAAAAGGGGAATGAATATCACACTGCCAATAAACGTCAATTTTTCTTTAACTGGCCCTTCACCTACAGATTCATTTACCGCCAAACCTGCTAAAAAAAAGCCAATAATTTTTTCTAACCCCATTAATTGTGCGATCGCTACAGAGAGAAATATAGACATTAATACACATAAAAACTTGTTACCTTCATCATCTCCAGATCGCCGAAAAAATTCTTGGCTTGCCCAATCAAAACCTATTAGCACTACACTTGAATAAATTATTACTAAACCCAATACAGTGATTAATTGAGCAAAACTGAATGCATCACCATGAAAACTGGCTACACAAATAGCGAATATTAGCAGTGTGCCGATATCATTAAAAATTGTAGCTCCCATTGTCATGGTAATAGCTCTGTTATTTGCTACTCCCAAACAACTGATAATCGGATATGCCAAAAAAGAGTGAGAGGTCAGTAAGCACCCTATTAAAATGGGCGTATACCCACCAAACCCCAAAAATTTTCCCACTAATGTTCCTAACATCAGGGGTAAACTGAAACTCAAAATACCAAATACTAAAGAACGACTTTGCTGTTGACGAAAAAGTTGGATATTAAATTCAAATCCGCCTATAAATATTAAATAAAATAACCCAATATCTGATAGCAAACTGATAATTGGTGACTCAGGCTCGAATAAACTCCAACCAGAATCACCCAGTAATACTCCAGAGCAAATCAAACCTACCAATGTCGGTAATCGTAGCCGCTTGAACAGGATAGGTACAAAAAGAATAATTATTAATAAAATAGCAAAGGGGACAATTGTTTCCTTACCAAAAACTTGGAAGGATGCTTCCAAAGTAAGAAATTGTGACACTAGTGGCATAGGTAAAACAGTTATTAGTTATCAGTTTTATCGCTCTGCAATCTGCTGTAAGTAGTCGTACCAAATAAATTAATTATCTAGTTAGGAGAGTAAACTCTTAACAAAGAGTACAGCGATTTAAATCATGTTTAAAAATTGCTAAATTAAGTACATTAATTAAATATTTATGCGTAGGTAATTTTAAGTGCTAAATTATTAAATAATTTCTCTACCGCTATGGTGCGCCGTAAAATCACCGCAGATCAGGACTAATAACTGTTTACTGATAGTTAGGGGTGCAATACTTGTCGGTTAAGGCTCAAAAGTCATTATATGGTAGGTTGGGTTGAGGCA
>NZ_JAYGGY010000096.1:0-37101 GCF_034931625.1 Anabaena cylindrica UHCC 0172
ACCCTACGGGAAGCAAGCTACAGAATGACACTTTTAACCCGTTTTTAGTATAAGCTACAGTACCGCTTTAAAAACTTACCTAAAACCAGGTTTCGATTAATTTTTTATAAACTTTGGCTAATTTCCAGAAAAGTTATGTTATATCTGATAAAATTTAAACATAAGTCACTTAATATTTTTGTTAACAAGAAATCAAGTATTTAGTGATCCGTACATACGGAAATAAGAAAAATAAAACCGTAATAAAACTTGCTAGTAAATTTATTTAGAGCTAGAGCCGATGAACGAAATTAGTCCACGCAGAATTGTTATCGGGGATGTACATGGTTACTACCAAGGTTTAATGATCCTGTTGGAGAAAATTGCACCTACATCAGCAGAAAAAGTCTATTTTTTGGGGGATTTAATAGATCGTGGTCCTCAAAGCGCACAAGTAGTAGATTTTGTCAAACGAAATAACTATGATTGTCTGCTAGGTAATCATGAGCAGATGTTATTAAATGCAATTAATAACAACAAATTTAATTCTAATCAAACAATACAGGCATGGCTATATAGTGGCGGACAGGCAACTATTAGCAGTTATCAAACAGCCCAAATTCCCCAAGATCATCTAGATTGGTTTGAGAATTTACCCACCTATATTGACTTGGGAGATGTGTGGTTAACCCATGCAGGTGTAGACCCCAATAAATCAGTTTCAGAACAAACCCCTGATGAACTTTGCTGGATACGTGAAGAGTTTCACAGCATGGAACAGCCATATTTTAGCGATAAGTTAATTATCGTCGGTCATACTATCACCTTTACTCTACCTGGCGTTGCTCCTGGTCAATTAGCACAAGGACAAGGGTGGCTAGACATCGACACAGGTGCTTATCATCTGCGTAGCGGTTGGTTAACAGGATTAGACATCACCAATAACTTGGTTTATCAAGTCAATGTTTTTAACAACTCTGTTCGGACTTTACCTTTAGAAAAAGCAGTTACTATAATTGAGCCAAAGGAAATTAAAAATAGTCGTCGTCATAGACAACGAGCCTAATTTAAAAAGTGTTTGAGTGTAAGTATTCAGGATACAAAATATTTGATATGGCAGGGAACAGAAAAGAAAAATATTCTTCTTCATTCTTCTTTCCTGACTCCTGAATTCTTACGTTTGAGTTTTAATAATATCAAGGCTAATCTATAGAACTAACCCTTTCAATATCACTTGAAAAATCTTTTTCTCTCTCTGTGTCTCTACAGTTTAAAAGTAATCTCTCTAAGAGGGTGTTTGAAAAGTCTAAGCTTGTATCGAGATCCCCCCTAACCCCCCTTAAAAAGGGGGAAATAACCTGCTCAAAGTCCCAATACTTGTCGGTTAAGCCTCAAAAGTCATTATATGGTAGGTTGGGTTGAGGCACGAAACCCAACATTATCAAGGATTTTGTTGGGTTTCGCTGTCGCTCAACCCAACCTACATTTCCTTAACCGAGCAGTATTGGCTCAAAGTCCTCCTTTTTAAGGAGGATTTAGGAGGATCTAAAGTTTTTAATACATCACTAACCACTTTTCAAACATCCTCTAACCACAGAGGCACAGAAAAGACAAAGGAAAGTGGTTAATTAACCACCCATTACAGCAATACACTCAATTTCTACCAACACATTTTTAGGTAAACGCGACACCTCCACACAAGCGCGTGCGGGGGCTGTATCTTCAGGAAAATATTTTGCATAAACCGCATTTACAGCGGCAAAATCATTCATATCAGCTAAAAATACACCAGTTTTAACCACATTTGCAAATGTAGCTCCTGCTTCTGTCAGAATAGCTTCAATATTTCTCATTACCTGTTCAGTTTGTTTAACTACATCTTCTGTGTAGACAACATCACCCAAACGAGGATCAATAGCAATTTGTCCAGCAACAAACAACATTTGCCCAGAAGCGAGAATTGCTTGATTATAGGGGCCAACTGGTGCAGGTGCTTTATCGGTACGGATAACTTTACGAGTCATAATATAAATCTCTTTTGGATCTTTTGGTAATGGTGCATCTGGTTTATCGAAGTCTAAATCAACAGATGTCGTATAAACTTCTCCATCTGGCATTATCGCACCTGTGAGGTCAGCATTTTTAAAGGTTGCACCATAAATATTCGCACCGGTTAAATCTGCTTTTTTGAGATTTGCATTGTCCAGATTTGCTCTCATCAAGTTTACTTTTTGCAGTTCGGCTTTCCCTAAATTTATACCTTTCAGACAAGCTTTTTGGAAATTTACACCATTGAGGTTTGCCGCACCCAAATCAGCTTCAGAAAAATTCATACCTGATAAATCTTTCTGTGATAAATTAACACCTCGAATTTTAGCTCTTTGGAAATTGGTATTTTTGAGCGTCACATTAGAGAGGATTGTTTGACTCAAATCACAATCTGTTAAGTTAGCATCGCTAAAATTGGCATGATTCAGGTTAGTTCTGGCCAAGTTTGCATCTACCAAGAAAGCTTCAGTGAAATTTGCAGATTGTAGAATAGCATCTCTCAAATTAGCATTATTTAAGTGAGCGTTACTAAAATTAGTATTATCTAAGTTTGCTTTGCTCAAATTGGCATTATCCAAGTTAGCATTACTAAAATTAGCGCTATTTATAGTTGCTTCCCTCAAATTGGCATTATTCAAGTTGGCGTTACTGAAGTTGCTACTACTTATATTTGCCTTACTCAAGTCAGCACCACAGAGGTCTGCCCAAGTCAAATTTATCCCCAAACTATTCACCAACTCACTCAAATTAGCATTTAGCAGAGATGCCCTAGTGAGATTTGTATTTTTAAGATTTGCTTTATTCAAATTTGCATCATTCAAATCTACCCCTGTTAAATCTGCACTTGTGAAGTCTATTCCACTCAGATTTGCACCTGTAAGATTCACCCCTCTCAGATTTACAGAATGAAACTTCCGTTCCCCAGCAGCGTATTTTTCTAAAAGTTCCTCAGCGTCCATAAAGCACCATTAAATAACCTGACTCAGTATAAACCAATGCCTAACGCTAAATTACAAGCCTCATGGCAAAATTTTGTGAAAACGGAATAAATAAACTAGTTATTCAACTCAATATAGTCAATAATTAAAGATCAACATCTCTGGCAGATACATAAAATGATGCAACTTTATGGAAAAACTGATCCAAGAGATATTCCTTCCTATTTCATAGATAGATGCTTGGGTAAAAAATCTATTCCAGAAACACTCCGCACAGCAGGTATCACTGTTGAAATTCATGATGACCATTTTGATAAAGGTGCTTTAGATGTAGATTGGCTACCACAAGTAGGCGAAAAAGGCTGGATTGTTCTAACTAAAGATGACAGAATCAGCAAAAATCAATTAGATTGAGAGGGTGTTTGAAAAGTTGGAAAAGGTATAATTTGTCATTCTGAGTGGAACAAAGTGGAACGTATCCCTTCGGGACACTTCGTGAACGCGTAGCGTGCCGTAGGCTCTAGAATCTAGGGTTTGAGCGATTACTCGGAGATGCTTCACTACGCTGCGCTACGTACCCTACGGGAAGCAAGCTACAGCATGACTTTTCAAACATCCTCTGACGAATAAAAAAAGCTTCCTTCTTCACTTCTCCCCTCTTCCTTCGCGCCCTTCGCGCCTTCGCGGTTCATTACTCTTATCCTAATCTTGGACGAATCCCATAATGACGATATCGCCAATAATCGCGCAAAATGCGATCGTGGTCAAAACACAAATTACCAGGAACAGACCAAGGCTCAAAAATCCCCACATTCTTAGCATCATCACCGGCTAAAGGCTCACCCGTCGCCGTCGCCAAAAAGACAATACTAATTGTATGCTGACGAGGATCACGACTGGGATCAGAATATACCAACAACTGTTCAATCAACTCCACCTGTAAGCCTATTTCTTCCTCAGCCTCCCGACGTGCTGCTACCTCCACAGGTTCACCATAATCGACAAAACCACCTGGTAAAGCCCATCCTAAAGGCTCATTATGTCGCTCAATTAATATAATTGGTCGATGGGGTCTATCAATTAATTCGATGATAATATCAACTGTCGGTACAGGATTTTTGTAACTCATATTGATTTGTGAATGCTTATTTTTACTAATCTTCCCATTTCTTCACCCTTGTTCCTATTTCTTCATGAAGAATAACTGTCAATACTGACTATGCCATGATAAATTCGAGGCGTGTTTTACAGATTCCTATATTTCAGGTTAATTATGCCTTTTCCTAGATCAAGCGGTATTTTGTTACATCCAAGTTCCTTTCCCAGTCGTTTTGGTATTGGGGATTTAGGTTTAGAAGCTTATCGTTTTATTGATTTTCTCAAAAATAGTTATCAGCAATATTGGCAAGTTTTACCTCTTGGCCCCACTGCTTATGGTAATTCTCCCTATATGTGCTACTCAGCAATGGCGGGAAATTACTTTTTGATTAGTCTAGAAAAACTGGTAGATGAGGGTTTTTTGACTGAAGCAGATTTTGCTAATTTACCAGATTTTCCGGTAGATAAGGTAGATTTTGAGCAAGTTATCCCCATCAAAGTTAATCTGCTTATCAAAGCTTTCGGAAATTTTAAAACTCAAGCAAATGCTGTCCAACGTAAAGCATTTGAAGATTTTTGCAATTCCAAAGGCTATTGGCTTGATAATTATGCTTTATTTATGGCGCTCAAAGATGCCCGAAATAGTAGAAGTTGGCACACTTGGGAACCAGAATTGGCAAAAAGAGAACCAGCAGCTTTAGCCCAGATAAAACAAGATTTAGCAGAGGAAATATTCTATTACAAGTTCGTTGAATATGAGTTTTTCCGTCAGTGGTCAGAATTGAAAAATTATGCCAATCAAAATGGGATAGATATTATTGGTGATATCCCTATTTATGTAGCTCATGATAGTGCTGATGTGTGGGCAAATCCCGATAATTTTGCTTTAAATGAAGAAACTGGTGAAGCGGCTTTAATGGCGGGTGTACCACCTGATTATTTTAGCTCTACGGGTCAATTATGGGGCAACCCGGTTTACAACTGGGAGGAGTTGCAAAAGCAAGATTTTAAGTGGTGGGTGCAAAGGTTTGAAGCAATGCTGGATTATGTGGATATAATTCGGATTGACCATTTTCGGGGTTTTGAGGCTTATTGGGCTGTACCTCAAGGGGAAGAAACTGCTGTTAATGGTGAATGGATTGAAGCACCTGGAGTCGCTTTTTTTGAGGCTATTAAACAGAAGTTGGGTAAGTTACCCATTTTGGCAGAAGATTTGGGGATTATTACACCGGAAGTGGAAGCACTGCGAGATAAGTTTGAGTTTCCAGGAATGAAGGTATTACATTTTGCTTTTGGTTCTGATCCCGCTAATCCGTTTTTACCTTTTAATTATCCCAAAAATGCTGTAGTTTATACTGGCACTCATGACAATGATACGACTTTAGGCTGGTTCAATACTGCAAATGATTACGAAAAGCAAAATTTGTTGCTTTATTTGGGATCAATCAGTCCTGATGGTATAAACTGGGATTTAATTCGATTAGCTCTGAGTTCTATTGCTAATCAAGCGATTATTCCTTTACAGGATGTTTTAGGGTTAGGAAACGAAGCGAGAATGAATTATCCGAGTACGGCTGAGGGTAATTGGGGTTGGCGCTATCGGGCTGGGGTTTTGAATGGGGAATTGTGCGATCGCTTGCAAAATCTTACCAAACTCTATGGACGCGCTCCCACAAATTCCTGATTAGCTAATCATAAGTTTGTAATCTAAATTAAGAGTAGGCTGATCATTACTCAAAATTCAGTACTCTGATCAGGGGCTGGTTTAACTTAGTTGCTCTACAAGCGTCAAAATAATTCTTCATTCGTAGTCACAATCAGCGTGAGTTCTGTACTGGTTGCAGACTATCTTCGTAAGTGATTATGGTGAAGGTTTTTCATCTTTTAAATTACGAATTAGTGGTTAAACCAGCCCTCTAACTAAATTAAGCGCTTTTCAAGACTTGACTTTAGCTGCAATCTTGATTTCTTCTACTTTCCCTGTTTGTCCCATTTGCTTGGGTTTTTGCTGATTGACACTCATCAAAACACCACCTGCATTATTAGTTTTTACTGTCAGTTCTTCAGAGGCTTTCCAATTGCGATGAGATCCTTCCGGTAACACTCCCTCAAATTCAGTTTTACCATCAGCGACAACACGAAGCCAAGATGATGACTTCAATGTGACACCAATCTCTACGGCTTTATCTTCTTGAGTAGTGCTACTGAATTGGGTTTTCTGCCACTCATTGGCTTGGAGTTTATCTGGTATTACATCGGAGTTACTTACTGCATTTTGTTGATTTTGGTTATTTGCTTGCAAAGCGGCCTTGTTCAATAATTGAGATAAGCCGTTGACAGAGCAGAGAATCAGAAAAATGTAAAGTAAGTAAAGATGAAGAGGACGTAATGGAGCAGCAGGTTTAGGATTCCAGCTACTTTGTAAACTCACCTGTTGAGAACCGAGGGGAAAATTGCTGGCTAATTCTGTTCCCTTCAGCCCTAGTGCATCAGCAAATTGCCTAATTAAACCCTGTACATAAACTGGTTCTGGTAAATCGTTTAAATTACCTGTTTCAATTGCGTGCAGTAGTCTTCGGGAAATTTTGGTCATTACCACAATTTCGTCTAGGGATAAACCCTGTTCTTGACGCAATGACGCAAGTTGATTGCCCAATTGGGTCAATTTTTCTATTTGTAATTGCTCTATTGACGGGTTGCTCGAATTGTCATCTTTCCTTCTCAGCCATTTCATGATTTCTCTACACTCCTTAAATTAAATTAATTGTTAATAGGTATCCGCTTTATCTGCTTGTTTAAAAAAATAATCTCTTCTGGTGTGAGATGACGATACTCACCTAAACCGAGAAATCCGCTTTTTGATGTTTGTAATTGAATTGAACCTATGGCGGTGCGATGTAGTTGGATAACAGGGTATCCTAATTGTTCAGCCACACGACGAATCTGGCGATTTCTTCCCTCCTGTAAAATAATTTCTAATTTGCTTTGGTTAGCCAAATTTTCAATTAAGCATATTTTAGCAGGTCGTGTTTTTCTCCCTTCTAGGACTACACCTCTACGCCACATCCCTAGAACTGCTTCTGGAGGATTTCCTTTCACCACAACATGATAGGTCTTAGAAATATTATGACTAGGATGAGTTAGCGTAAATGTCAAGTCCCCATCATTTGTTAATATCAACGCGCCTGTAGAGTCTGCATCTAAACGCCCAACGGGGTGAAGACCTAAACCTTTTTGTAATTTTGGCGGTAATAACTCCAAAACAGTAGGTCTTCCTTGGGGATCATCACAAGTAGAAAGCACACCAGATGGTTTGTGTAACAACAAATAAATTAAAGACGGACGCTGG
Source organism: Anabaena cylindrica UHCC 0172 (assembly GCF_034931625.1). Classification (GTDB taxonomy): domain Bacteria; phylum Cyanobacteriota; class Cyanobacteriia; order Cyanobacteriales; family Nostocaceae; genus Anabaena; species Anabaena cylindrica_A. The sequence continues at coordinate 7,414 of NZ_JAYGGY010000096.1, forward strand.
CTTTGGCAAACAGGTTTACCATCAATGCAGATTGTGTCTCGTTGGGGATCGACTTTTTGACCTAAATGTGCCAAAATCCCATTTATCTGCACTCGTGATTGTTTAATCATTTCCTCGGCCTCACGACGTGAGGCGATACCCAATTGAGAAATAATTTTTTGTACCCGTGCCTCCATCTGAAAATTGCTTCTTCCTTTAATACTTAAACTTAAATATTAGCATTTTGTAGTTAATAGTCATACGTGCTACAGTTAAGAACTGTTTAAGGGTGGTGGATTTCTAAGCAAATACAGGCAATAGAGTTGTTAAATGACAGATAATAGTTCCCCCGTTACGAATGGGAAGAAAATACGATTAATCACTCAAGTTCTAACTACAGCAATCAAGTTATGGCTGAGAACCCAATTAACTCAAGTATCTCAGATTGAGGTCGAGATTGGATCAACCGATCGCCAACTCCTTTCTGGTTCTATCCCTTCGGTATCTATTCTTGCGACTAATGCAGTTTATCAAGGTGTCCATGTTACACGTATCCAACTTTGGGCAGAAAATATACGGTTAAATATTGGAGCAATACTTAAAGGTAAGCCACTCAAATTGTTGGAAGTAGTACCAGTGGCTGCTGAACTGCTAGTGGAAGAACAGGATCTTAATAATTCCCTCTCATCTGAGTTATTATCGACTGCTTTAAATGATGTACTGGTTAAATTATTACCAGAAGATTGCCAAAAATCCAAGCCTATTACTTGGCAGGAAATTACCCTTGACAATCAGCGCTTGATACTGTGTGGTGTTCTATTACTTGAGAGTGAACCTACTTTCCTAGAGATTTCTGCGAGTTTAGAACTACTCAATGGGCAAGAATTACAATTATCACAAATTCAAATTAAATCAAATCAGGAAATTATTGGTGAAGGTAATTCTGGATACCATCTAGATTTGGGTTCAGATGTCGATCTGAAAGAAATAACTTTGACATCTAGTCAATTATCATGTCATGGACGAATTAACGTCAACCCGTAAATTACTTGATTCGATCAACATTTACGCCCACTTACTTAGCAGTAGCGTCACGAAATAGTAAACTAAAGGAGCTGTAAAAATATAACTATCAGTGCGGTCTAATATCCCACCGTGACCGGGGATCAATTGTCCTGAATCTTTAACTCCCGCATCTCGTTTCAACATAGATTCGGTCAAATCACCTAAAAGACTCGCAATACCAATTAATAAACCCAACGCTGAACCAGTAATGAGGTAGTGAGGTAAATCGAGAAAATAAGCTCCTGTTAGGGCTACTATAACGCTGCCTGTGATCCCAAATACGGCTCCTTCCACAGTTTTTTTAGGGCTGATATCCGACAAACGGGTTTTACCGAAAAACTTGCCAATAATGTAAGCACCGATATCAGCAGCCCAAATACATAAGAAAGTGAGAACTGTAAATGTTAAACCTTGTGGTAGAGCGGTTAAATTTCCCTGGGTGAAAATATCGTTCCAGTTGCTAGGCCAGTAACCACCAAAGGGGAGATTGCTCATAGATATACTATCGAGATTTCGCAACCTGACCCAGTAACTAGGTAAATAACCTACATAAAACAGCCCCATAATAGAAGCGGAAATATCAGCAATGGTGGCTAATTGGGGTTGAAACAGCAGGTAAAAACAAATCAGTGTCCCGGCTATTGGCATGACAGCATCAGCTAAACTACTATCGAGAGTGCAAATTGCTAATAAAATTTGGCTGACAAATATGGTGGTTTTAGCAGCAGGAGCTATGCCTCTGGCTCGTACTAAATTAAAATATTCCTGTTGACCTAAAAAGACAACGATCGCAATTGCCACTGTAAAATACCACCCACCTAATAGGGTTGCAGTCAAAGCCAGAGCGATCGCAATGATTCCACTAATAATTCGAGACCAAGGCATAATAATATAATTTTAGATTTTGGATTTTGGATTTTGGAATTGAATCCAAAACCGAAAACCGAACAGATTTAATCTAGTTTCTCACCACTGAGAATAAAAATGGGATCAGCCGCTACAAAGGTTTGCGAAAAGCCCCGTGTCTCTAAGCGGTTAACAGCAGACTGCACAACTTCGATATTTCTGGCTCTTAACTGAGAAAAGCTTTGGGAAATAGCATACAGACTCTCTAGATTAGCAGCTGTAGCCACAACTCGACCGGATGAGGGTAAATAACGCCATACCGTTTGTAAAATATCTTGAATAGACTTTCCTCCTTCAATACAGACGCGGTGAGGAGACAACTTAATTTCATGTAAACACTCTGGGGCGATACCTTCAACTACTTCAACATTTTTGACCTCAAAGCGATCGCAATTGCGTTTAATTAAATTAGCCACTTCTTCATCTCTTTCTACGGCAATTACCCGTCCCTGGGGAGACAACAAACCCACCTCAACAGGAATCGTACCCGTACCGGCACCAATATCCCACAACACAGAATCTGGTTTTAGTCGCAGTTGGGAAATTAACAACAACCTTAATTCTCGTGGACTCAGAGGAATACCTGGTAAATTTTCAAATAATTCATCAGGAATACCTGGACTAATGTAAGGCCAAAGTTGGGAAGGCATAAAAAATTCAGAGTTATAAAAGGAGGCAGGAGTCGGGAGGCAGGGGGCAGGGGGCAGGGAGCAGGGAGCAGGGGGCAGGGGGCAGGGGGCAGGAGTCGGGAGAGAGAAAACAGCTAAAATATTCCCCATTACCCATTACCCATTACCCATTACCCATTACCCATTCCCTATTTCTTCGTTTAAACCAAATCAATTTATTTATTTTGCAAAACTATTTATAGGCAATCATGATGAATAGCGAAATATTGGGAAATCGCTACGAAATTCAGCAGCAGTTAGGCAAAAAAGCCGGAAGACGAACTTTATTAGCCGGTGATTTAACAACTGGTGAATCAGTAATTATCAAATTACTATCTTTCGGTAGTGATTTTGAATGGGATGATCTCAAGCTATTTGAGCGAGAAGCCGAAACCTTAAAGTCTTTATCACATCCCTTGATACCGCGTTATTTAGACTATTTTGAGGTAAATTCACCCACTTATCAAGGATTTGCCCTCATCCAGACTTATATCCCTGCCTCAACTCTAGAGCAATACTTACAAACCGGACGAACTTTTACAGAAATGGAAGTGCAAGCGATCGCTAAATCGGTTTTAGAGATTCTCATTTATCTACATGGATTGCATCCACCCGTTATCCACCGTGACATTAAGCCTAGCAATATTTTGTTAGGAGAGCGATCGGGCAATAGTGCCGGTCAAGTTTATCTAGTCGATTTTGGCTCAGTTCAAACAGTTTTAGCCGCAGAAGGCTCAACCCGGACAGTAGTTGGTACTTACGGCTATATGCCACAAGAGCAATTTGGTGGGCGCACCGTTCCAGCTTCTGACCTTTATAGTTTAGGCGCAACTCTGATTTATTTGGTCACGGGTACTAACCCAGCAGACTTACCCCAAAAGGATTTTCGCATTCAATTTCAGCAACTTGCTAATCTTAGACCCAGCTTAACTAACTGGTTGCAGCAAATCACAGAGCCAGGTTTAGAAAAACGTTTTGTAACTGCAACAGCAGCACTCACAGCTTTAGAACAGCCACAATACAACGATATCGAAGCTTTAACAGTTGGTAAACCAGCAGGGAGCAAAATTCAAATCACAAAAAATGCCGAATTTCTAGAAATTACCATTCCCCCAGTTGGTTTTCAACCCTCAATGATATTTGTTGGTATTTTTGCAATTTCCTGGAATTCATTTATTTTAGTTTGGACTATTGGCGCTCTTTCTTCACCTTTCCCTAGTAATATACCCTTTGCATTGTTCTCAATACCTTTTTGGATTGTAGGATTTTCGATAATTTATGTAATATTGTATGGCTTATTTCGCAGTATCAACTTATGTATAGATGACAAACAAATCACTTTTGTGGAAAAGTTATGGAAATGGAAAATTGGTCGTCCCCGTTCATTACCAAGAAAAAGTATTAATAAACTGGTTTATACACCAAGATATTTTACCAAAGACTCAGATGGGGATAAAACTCAAGTACCAGCAAAATTAGTGATTTGGGCAGGAGTAGAAAAATTTGAGTTTGTTGTTAATAATTTCACTATCAAGTCGGAATCAGAACTAGAATGGTTAGCCCATGAATTAAGCAGTTGGTTAAATATAGAAATCACCAGTCTGTAGGGGTTTAGCAATGAACTCCTACTTGTGACAGCACGGAATAGGTGAAAGGAAACAGATTTTTTAGATAATTTTTGGAATTTTTCTTCACTTGGCTTTTAGTAGTTCTCTAAGCCATGATAAATTTGTTACAAAAACTAGGGTATAAATTTATAAATTTATGGAAAATATCTTAGCCAATCGCTATCAAGTTCAACAGCAGTTAGGCAAAAAAGCTGGACGACAGACCTTGTTAGCAAAAGACTTGAATACTGAACAACTAGTCATTGTCAAATTACTTTCTTTTAGTAGTGATTTTCAATGGGATGATTTGAAATTATTTGAGCGAGAAGCCGAAACCTTAAAATCTTTATCTCATCCCTGCATACCTCGCTATTTAGATTATTTTGAAATCAACTCACCCGAATTTAAAGGATTTGCCCTCACCCAAACTTATATCCCAGCCAAAACCCTAGAACAATACTTACAAATTGGGCGCAAATTTACAGAATCAGAAGTTAAACACATTGCTAAAGCTATACTCAATATTCTCGTTTATTTACATGGTTTAAATCCACCTGTAATTCATCGTGATCTTAAACCTAGTAATATTTTATTGGGAGACAGGACTGGTAATAACGTTGGTGAAGTTTATTTGATAGATTTTGGCTCAGTACAAACAATTTTAGCAACAGAAGGTACAGGAACAAGAACTATTGTGGGGACTTATGGTTATATGCCACAAGAACAGTTTGGAGGGAGAACTGTACCCGCTTCCGATCTTTATAGTTTAGGATGCACAATCATTTATTTAGTTACCGGTTCTCATCCCGCAGATTTACCAGAAAAGGATTTTCGCATTCAATTTGAAGAAGTTACTAATTTGAGTCCAAATTTTACTAACTGGTTAAAATTGATGATAGAACCCAGTTTAGGGAACCGTTTGCGTTTTGCAAATGAAGCAATCACAGCTTTAGATAAACCACATTTTTTAACACAAACCAATACTAATTTAACTTCCAAAAAACCAACTGATAGTAAAATTAAATTAACTAAAAATCAGGATTTTATAGAAATTATTATTCCACCAGTTGGCTTAAAGGTATCTACATTAGCATGGTTTATAAGTAGCATTTTTCTAGTTTTTACTAATTGGATTTATCTGTCTTTTTACATCCAATATTCAGTAATAAATCCATTCTTTTTGACAATATTATTGATATTTTTAACAGCAGGATTTATCTCAATATATAAGTTATTTTTCCGCTTGTTTGGCAGGATAAGATTAGTGATAAATCAACATCAAATTACATTAATTCGTGAATTATTTGGCACAAAAATAAAAGTTCCTAAACCAGCACCAAAAGAGGATATTTGTTTAATACAAAGGATTAGGAAACCTGTTTATAAAGACCTTCATATTAGGACATTAGAAATTAAAGCTCAAATTATAATTTGGGCGGGTAAAAAGAAAAAATTTATTCTTGGCAATGATAATGATTTAATATCTGAGCCGGAACTTGATTGGCTGGTGCATGAACTGAGTGAGTGGTTAGATATACCAATTAGGACAGAATAAATCTTATAGTTAGTTACAGTGGCTTAAAAGGAAACTTATATGTTTGGACTAGGATGGCCAGAAGTAGCGATTATTGCCATCGTTGCAATTTTGATTTTTGGTCCCAAGAAAATTCCCGAACTTGGTAGCGTATTAGGGAAAAGCCTCCGGGGTTTTAAGGAAGAAATGAAAAATGCCGATGATGAGACGAAACTAGAAAACGAAGAAAGATAATCACAAGTAGAGACGGGTTGATTCGCGTCTCTACTGTGGACTACAGTAGCGTATTGACCACAGAAGAAGGTGCTACCCCATTTTGGGAATCGTTAATTGTTGTCGTTGAGTTTTGTGGTTGTATTTCTTCCTGTACACCCCGCACCTTAATTAACTTAATCGCCCGGTTAACACTTTCTGGCAAAATGACCACCAGACTACCATCAGGAGCCATATCTAAGGCTTTGTTAATAGCTTGGGTTTCATCGAGAATTGATTCAAAGCGGCAATTAGGCTTGGCTTGAGTAATGCCTTGAGTGATCAAATCAGCAGCCGAACCGCGTAGCCGACCTCTGGTATCATCATCCTCTTTGATAATAATGTAATCAAAGATATTTGCTGATAATTTACCCAGAGTTACAAAATCTTCGTCACGGCGATCGCCAGGACCACCAATGACACCAATCCTCTGTCCAGTCGTCCAATTACGCACAAATGATCCCAAAGCTTCATAACTAGCAGGATTATGGGCATAGTCCACCAAAGCGTGATATTTACCCAAATCGAACAAATTCATTCGTCCTGGTGTTTGACTAACTGAAGCGCGGAAAGTCTTTAAGCCAGCCCGAATTTGCTCTATCGTCACATTCTGCACAAATGCTGCCAAACTTGCGGCTAAAGCATTGGCAATCATAAATGGCGCTTTTCCGCCCATTGTTAAGGGGATATTTTCGGCTCTTTCTATACGGTGTGTCCAATCTCCTTTGGCAATTGACAGATAGCCATTTTCATAGACTGCTGCTACTCCTCCCTTTTGGATATGCTTTCGCACCAATTCCGAATCTGGGTTCATGGTGAAGTAAGCAATATTGGCTTTAGTTTTTTCTGCCATAGCGGCAACGCGGATATCATCAGCATTGAGAACTGCATAGCCATCAGGGTATACAGCTTCTGCAACTACACTTTTCAGGTTAGCTAACTGCTCGATGGTATCAATATCACCAATACCTAAATGATCTGCGGCTACATTCAACACCACACCCACATTAGCAGATTCAAAACCTAAGCCAGAGCGAAGAATGCCGCCACGAGCCGATTCAAGTACAGCTACCTCAACAGTTGGGTCTTGGAGGATCACATGGGCGCTTTGGGGTCCAGTGTTATCTCCAGCTTCTACTAAATAATCACCGATGTATGTGCCATCAGTGGTCGTATAACCTACTACTTTGCCTGTCTGCTTATAAATATGTGCTAACAGGCGGGTTGTGGTAGTTTTGCCATTAGTACCTGTGATGCTGAGGATGGGAATTCGGCTGGGTTTTTCGTTGGGGAACAGCATATCCATGACTGCACCAGCAACGTTACGGGGAGTGCCTTGACTGGGAGCGACGTGCATACGGAAGCCAGGAGCGGCGTTAACTTCCACAATTACAGCATCTACTTCCCTAAGAGGGCGGCTAATATCCGAGGTAACAATATCCAAGCCGGCAATATCTAAACCGATAATTCTCACTACCCGTTGGGCTAACCAAACATTTTCCGGGTGGATTTCGTCAGTGCGGTCTACAGCACTACCACCTGTACTGAGGTTAGCGGTTGCCCGTAGATAACAAATTGTTCCTTTGGGTGGCACACTGTTGAGGGTGTAGCCTTGCCTTTCTAATAATTGGTAACTGGTACGGTCTAGCTCAATTTTGGTGAGGACGTTATCGTGACCTTCTCCGCGATTGGGATCTTGGTTAGTTTCTTCAATCAGATCACTAATGGAAGATCGGCCATTGCCAATTACGTGAGCCGGTACCCGTTCAGCTACTGCGACAACTTTGCCATCTACTACTAGTACCCTATGGTCACGTCCGACATAATAACGCTCAACAATAATAGAGCGGGATACTTGTCTGGCTGCTTCATAGGCTGCTTCAGCTTCATCCCAACTGCGGATATCAATGGTGATACCGCGTCCATGATTGCCATCTAGGGGCTTGATCACGATGGGATAACCGCCAACATACTCAATAGATTCTTCCAAGTCGTCCAGGAAGTTGATGACTGTACCTCTGGGGACAGGTACACCGTTAGCAGCAAGGATGCGTTTAGTGGCTTCTTTATCACAGGCTAGTTCTACGCCGAGAATGCCTGTGTTATCGGTCATTGTGGCCTGCATTCGCTTCTGGTTGATACCGTAGCCTAACTGAATCAGAAAGCGTGCGGCTAAGGGCATCCAAGGAATACCTCTTTTTTCTGCTTCTTTGATAATGGCTTCTGTAGAAGGTCCTAAAGAAGCTTCACGCAAGAAGTCTTTCAGGTCTTGGATATCTTGCTCTAGTTCTGCCTTGGGATAACGACCCCGATCAACAATACTTTGACATAGCCGTACTGCTGCACGTCCGGCATAACGTCCCGCTTCCTCATTTAGGTACTCAATCACTACTTGGAAAATTCCAGGTGTGGCAGTCTCACGGGTGCGGCCAAAACCTACGTGCATTCCAGCTAATTCTTGGAGTTCTAAAGCTACGTGTTCTACGATATGACCCATCATTGTGCCTTCTCGTACCCGCATCAGAAAACCACCACGACAGCCAGGAGAGCAGTAATGACCCTCCAGACTTGGCAGCGCCTCAACTAATCCTTCATAAAAGCCGGAGATTTCATTTGAGGGCATCTCAGCCAGGTTTTCGAGATCTAGGCGCATGACGATCAGTTTATGGCGTCGAATGCTCCAGTAGTTTGGGCCGCGTAAGGTCTGGATCTTGAGGATTCTCATGGGAATAGGTAGATGGAGATTCGGAACCAAAATTCTAGTTTCTTACTGGAATTGACCGCTAAACTGTTCATTACAAACAGTTTTTTCTTTTCAGATAGTAATTGTTTAAATCTGGTGGGAGTAAGAAATAAAGGCGCGGTCAAGTCAGTGTAACCTCAGATACTCTATACCGTCAGCTGGAGATCCGATGTACAGCAGGTAAAACAGTCCGTTGGTAAAGATGGAAACGATCTCCGTAACTGAGGATATGTAGGCGTAAATTATGTACTGTTAAGGGTTCATTGGCACTAACATGAGGTTCATTGGTATGGGTTAGTTCTGTGGGATCAACAATTGTCACACTGCCTTTGCCCATGACTTGTAACCAACCGTCACGTTCAAATACGGCACAAGTGTCTTCATCAATGCCAATGCCTAGACGATCGGGATGTGCTGCGATCGCACTAATTAACCGCCCCATACGATTGCGGTTATGAAAATGCTGATCAACTACAACTTCAGGAATAAATCCCAAACCCGTTGCCATATCAACTAGGGAACGATTGGGTGCTTCACCACTCCCACCACCAGCAATCATGTGATGTCCCATCACTGCTGCTCCCGCACTTGTACCTGCTAAAGTCAATTGTCCAGCCCTTACCCGCTGCCGGATGATTTCCATTGCTGGTGTGTCTGACAGGACACCACAGAGGCGTAATTGATCCCCTCCAGTTAAAAACACCCCTGTACAGGCTTCTAGGGATTCTTTAATCTGTGGATTTTCGCATTGTTCCCGTTCTCGAATGTCTAAAATCTCAACCTTTTCAGCACCCATTTCTTCAAAAATGCGAATATACCGACCACCAATAATGGCCGGTTCGCGGGAGGCTGATGGAATAATTGTAATATACGCCTTGCTAGCACCGGCACGAGCAACAAAAGTCCGCAGGATTTCGCGTCCGTGAACTTTGTCTTCTGCGCCTCCGATAACTAGAACAGCGGTCTTAGTTGCTTGGGGTGTCCTCATTTCCAGCGATTTAGCTTTTAATTGCTGCATTGTGTTTCTCCGGTCAACAACTTCAGGTGAATTTAACAAGGTTTACTAGCCTGTTGATTTTCGCCCTTTGCTTTTTTGAGAGGACACTTTTGATAAGTGTGGAGTGGCTAAAGCCCTTTTGCTACTCTTCTCCTATCGGAGATGCTACCAAGTGGCTTGCTTCCCTGGAAGGGTGCTGGTAAGGCAGTCATCTGGGGCTGGCTTACCGTACCTCAGTTCTGTCTCACCTTCTCTCCAACTTCTCATTTAACGCACACGATGCCTCAGTTTTCATGTGTCCGTTGCTGTTCCTCTTCGCCAGAACCTTGTTTTTTACCTATCCACTTGTTCCAGATTGGTAAAATAGTACTAGGGGCTAGATTTATCCGATTTGGGGCAAGCAGGTCTTGACACTCTTATTTCTGAGGATGGCTCGATGCATCCTGGAAGTTGTTAACTTTGGTTGGATTATTAATTTAAATTTAGTTGTGACAATATTTAAACATAAATTAAGTAATTAGAAAAACTTTTGATCGCACCAAAAAATATATACTTCTGGTACTTTTAGATACTATTGATTAAGTTTCTCTATGGTCTTACCTCTCTTTGGCTGCTTTTGTTGGCTAGATATTTAAATCTTAGTTTAGTGTCCTTGAATACGAATTACTGTGCGTTTTGATATAGTTACGCTTTTTCCTGACTGTTTTAGCTCGGTTCTGAGTTCTGGTCTTTTGAGTAAAGCCCTAACCAAACAGATTGCCCAAGTGCATCTGATTAATCCTAGGGATTTTACGACTGATAAGCATCGCAAGGTCGATGATGAACCCTACGGTGGGGGTGTAGGGATGCTGATGAAGCCTGATCCCATTTTTGCGGCTGTGGAGTCGCTGCCGACTTTACCACGCCCAGAAGTGATTTTAATGAGTCCTCAAGGTCAAACCATAAATCAACCTCTGTTGCGCGAATTGGCAACCAATTACGACCAATTGATAGTGATTTGTGGACATTATGAAGGGGTGGACGACAGAGTGCTAAATTTAGTGACTCGTGAGGTGTCTTTGGGTGATTTTATTCTGACTGGTGGAGAAATTCCCGCTATGGCTTTGCTGAATGGAGTGGTGCGTCTGCTACCGGGAACGGTGGGTAAGGTGGAATCTCTCAAAGCCGAAAGTTTTGAAGAAGGGTTATTGGACTTTCCCCAATACACTCGTCCAGCCAATTTTCGGGGTTGGAAAGTCCCAGATGTGCTGCTGAGTGGAAATCATGCGGAAATTGCTAAGTGGCGTTTCCAACAACAAATTCAACGTACAGCTTCCCGCCGTCCCGATTTGCTGGAACAATGGGAAAAGGAGAAGAAACAGGGGACAGGTGACAGGTGACAGGAAGAAAAAGCTGGGGGAGCAGGGGAGAAGAGGAAGAATAACCGCCTTTTTCTAATGACTAATAACCAATGACCAATGACTAATAACTATGACAATCAGAATTGGTAACGGCTACGATATTCACAGATTGGTGAGCGATCGCTCTTTAATTTTAGGCGGCATTCACATTCCCCATGAATTGGGTTTGTTAGGACACAGTGACGCTGATGTGTTAACTCACTCCATTATGGATGCGATGCTAGGCGCTTTATCTTTAGGGGATATTGGTCATTATTTCCCTCCAACAGATCCTCAATGGGCTGGGGCTGATAGTCTTGTACTATTAAACCAAGTACATCAGCTAATTCGTGACCAAGGTTGGAAAATAGGAAATATTGATTCTGTTGTTGTTGCGGAACGTCCTAAATTAAAACCACATATTTCTAAAATGCGGGATAAGTTAGCAGCAGTTTTAGAAGTAGAACCAAATCAAATTGGTGTTAAAGCTACAACTAATGAGAAATTGGGGCCAACTGGTAGAGAAGAAGGTATTTGTGCTTATGCTGTGGTTTTGTTGGTAACAGATGATTAATTGATTAATAGGAGAATGGGGAAAATGTTTAGTTTAGATAAACCCGAAGAATTAATCAAAATTAGACTTATTTCTAGTATTTGGAATAATCAATTTGATTCACAGGAGGGAATAGAAAATTTATTTCTACTTTCCCATCCAGATATTGTTTTATTAGACAAAAATAAGCAAATCGCACTATTAGTTGATGTCCAAGCCAAAAAATTCCAAAAAGGAGATGTGAAGGAAGAATATTTATCACAAGTAACAAAGCTATATTTACAAAATGCTAAAAAAGATACTCGCTTTGCAATGTTTGCTGAATTAGAAGAAATCAATATTTTTAAATGGAGGAATGGCAAATTTTTAGAACCTTTAACTTTATTAAAAACTGCTGATATTCTTAGCCATTATGACCGAGATTTTAGAGATAAAAGCAACCGAATATTTTCTTTCTATTTGAAAACGCTCATAGAAGCTTGGTTAAGAGACTTAGCTTATCACTGGAAATCAGAAACACCACCTGCATATAAACAATTGAAAGAAATTGAATTATTTTCCAGACTAGAAGGGGGAGATACTTATTTGCAGAATGATGAATAAAATATAGAATTTAATTATCAGGTAAATTCAGGTGACAATACTTTACATAGAAACTAATTTTTTGATTGCAATTGCCAAAGGACAGGATTCACAACTTTAATAAACTTAAAGTAAAAAACGCTTTACGCGATGCTGGAATTAAATATTTTACAATCACACAGCATTTTCTCGGCTGGTTTAATTCTCGTTCATCAACTTAAAAATAATTATTTAATTACCGAAACTATGACATTAACTAAAAAAATCTTCAATCACATAAAACGCCTTTTTTTATTAATAACTATCATTGCATTTACCGCAATATCAATTACTGCTTGTAACCCAACTAAATTAAAAACCAGTGCTGCTCAAGTACCCCAATTAGTTACTAGTATTCTTAGTGATCCCAAAACTTTTAACTACGCGCTAAATTCTGAATCTCCTAATATCTTTGGATACACTTATGAAGGATTAATTAACCAAAATCCAGTCACGGGTAAACTTGAGCCAAATTTAGCAGAGTCATGGGAAGTTTCTGATGATAAATTAAAAATTATTTTCACTCTGCGGGATAATTTAAAATGGTCGGATGGAAAGCCATTAACAGTTGATGATGTTGTATTTACATACAATGATATTTATTTGAATGAAGCCATACCAACAGATATTAGAGATATTTTAAGAATTGGCAAAAATCGCCAGCTACCTAGTGTAACAAAACTTGATCAGCGTCGAGTTGAATTTAGCGTACCAGAACCTTTTAGACCTTTTCTACAAAATGCAGGTGCTGCTATTTTACCCGCCCATGCTTTGCGAGAATCGGTAAAAAAGAAAGACCAAGATGGGAAACCAACTTTTCTGACAAAATGGGGTGTAGAGACTCCGCCTGAACAAATAATTGTGAACGGGCCTTATAAACTGGAACGTTATGATACTAGTCAACGTGTAATTTTTCGGCGTAACCCTTATTATTGGCGCAAAGATGCTCAAGGTAATTCCCAACCTTATATTGAACGTATTGTTTGGCAAATTGTCGAATCAACAGATACCTCTTTATTACAATTTCGTTCTGGTGGGTTAGATGCGGTAGGGGTTTCTCCTGATTATTTCTCTTTATTGAAAACACAAGAAAAACAAGGTAATTTCAAAATTGAAAATGGTGGACCATCTACTAGTACTAGTTTTGTACTTTTCAACTTAAATAAAGGTAAAAGAGCCGGTAAACCTCTTATTGATCCCATCAAGTCGCGTTGGTTTAATAGTGTAGAATTTCGGCAAGCAGTAGCTTATGCTATTGATAGACAAACCATGATTAATAATACTTTTCGTGGCTTGGGACAAACCCAAGATTCTCCAATTTCTGTCCAAAGTCCCTATTATCTTTCTCAAGAAGCAGGGTTAAAAGTTTACAATTATGATATAGAAAAAGCGAAGCAATTATTACTCAAAGCCGGCTTTAAATACAATTCCCAAAATCAATTAGAAGATGCTCAAGGAAATCGGGTGAGATTCGCTTTGCTGACTAATGCAGATAATAAAATTCGGGAAGCAATGGGTTCGCAAATCAAACAGGACTTAAGCAAAATTGGTATTCAAGTCGATTTCACACCTTTAGCATGGAATACTTTTATAGACAAACTTTCTAATACTCTAGACTGGGAAGCATCTTTATTGGGTTTAACTGGAGGTTTAGAACCAAATGATGGCGCTAATGTGTGGTCTCCTGAAGGTGGATTGCATATGTTTAATCAGAAACCACAAGCAGGACAAAAGCCAATAGAAGGTTGGGAAGTTTCACCGTGGGAAGCAAAGATTCATGAACTTTATATTCAAGGCGCACAAGAATTTGATGAAGCCAAAGTTAAAGAAATTTATGCAGAAAGTCAACGATTAACCCAGGAGAATTTACCATTTATTTACCTAGTAAATTCCTATTCTATGGCAGCTATTAGAAATCGCTTTGCAGGAATCCAATATTCTGCCTTGGGTGGCCCATTCTGGAACATTCATGAAATTAAAATTACAAAATAGGTAACTGGGGACTGGGTAAAAGTTTTTCCAATTACCAATTACCAATTACCAATTACCAATTACCAATCACCAATTACCAATTACCAAAAATTGCTGTGACTCAACCTGAAGCTTTGCGATCGCTCTTAGCAGCCGTTGCCAATGGTAAAATCAGCCCAGATAAGGCATTCGACTCACTCAAAGATTTGAATTATGAATCTGTAGGTGACTTTGCCAAAATCGATCACCATCGTCAGTTAAGAACTGGTTTTCCAGAAGTGATCTGGGGACAGGATAAAACACCTGATCAAATTACTCAAATTATGGAAGTCATGCGTCAGCGTGGTTCTGTAGTCATGGCCACCCGCATTCAACCAGCAATTTATGCCGAACTGCAAAAAACGGTCAAAGACTTGCAATACTACGAAATGGCGCGAATTTGTGCGATTCGTCAAGAAAACATTGAACCAAGATCCACCGGCACAATTACTATACTCTCAGCTGGTACTGCTGATTTACCCGTAGCTGAAGAAGCAGCAGTCACAGCGGAACTTTCTGGTTTCCGTGTCCAGCGTCTTTGGGATGTTGGTGTAGCCGGAATTCACCGGTTATTGAATAATCGTCACGTCATTGATTCTGCTTCAGTATTAATTGTGGTAGCAGGGATGGAAGGTGCTTTACCTAGTGTGGTTGCAGGTTTAGCCGATTGTCCCGTGATTGCTGTCCCCACCAGTATCGGTTATGGTGCAAGTTTTTCGGGTTTAGCACCTTTATTAACAATGCTTAACTCTTGTGCAGCTGGTATAGGTGTAGTTAACATTGATAATGGCTTTGGTGCAGCAGTTCTCGCGGGACAAATTCTCCGAACTGCTGAAAAATTGAGTTTGGCATCACAGAAATATGAAAGTTGACAAATCAAATAGAAACCGAGAGTCAATAATGCGTAATGTCGCTTAAACTTTAGATGTCATCGGCTACTGTAAATTGTCACAACTAGACTATAGAAAATATGGACCACCTAAGTATAAGTGATTCAATCTCTCAGTTACTTTGGCATTTGCCTGTAGATATAACTTTCCTAGCTCAACAGGTTCGTGATGCTGATCTTATGGGTCAGATCCAACGAAATTGGAACCATTTTGTCCAGACTGGACAAATCTGGGCATTATTGATTGGTGTGATTATTGGTTATATGCTCAAAGGTCTAACTAGCTACGGTTAAGGTAATTTTAGATTTTAGATTTTGGATTGATACTGATTCAAAGTCTAAAATCGCAAATTGTTATTTCCTCTTCCTTCTAAATTTATGACCGAAAAACAAACTTGGAGCCAGCGGTTTGAATCCGCGCTACATCCGGCAATCGCTCGTTTTAATGCCAGTATAAGTTTTGATATTGAACTCATAGAATATGACATCACTGGTTCCCAAGCTCATGCCAAAATGCTGGCTCATACAGGGATTATTTCTCCAGAAGAAGGAGAGCAATTAGTTACAGGTTTAGAACAAGTCCGCCAAGAATACCAACAAGGCAAATTTCAGCCTGGTATTGATGCGGAAGATGTACATTTTGCCGTAGAAAAGCGACTGACAGAAATTGTCGGCGATGTTGGTAAAAAGCTGCATACAGCCCGTTCTCGTAATGACCAAGTAGGTACTGATACCAGACTCTACCTCCGCGACCAAATTACCCAAATTCGTCAGTATTTACGGGAATTTCAAACTGTATTACTGGAAATAGCTGAAAAAAATGTTGAAACTCTGATTCCTGGCTATACTCACCTGCAACGCGCTCAACCAGTGAGTTTAGCCCACCATCTGTTGGCGTACTTTCAAATGGCACAACGTGATGGGGAACGCTTAGGAGACGTTTATAAACGAGTGAATATCTCTCCTTTGGGTTGTGGCGCTTTGGCGGGAACTACTTTTCCTATTGACCGGCACTACACAGCAAAACTATTAGATTTTGATCATGTTTATGTTAACAGTTTGGATGGAGTGAGCGATCGCGATTTTGCGATCGAATTCCTCTGTGCAGCCAGTATTATCATGGTTCACCTCAGCCGTCTTTCAGAAGAAGTTATCCTCTGGTCATCAGAAGAATTTCGCTTTGTTACCCTCAAAGATAGCTGTGCCACTGGTTCCAGCATCATGCCCCAAAAGAAAAATCCCGACGTTCCTGAATTAGTGCGCGGGAAAACAGGACGTGTATTTGGTCATCTCCAAGCCATGTTGGTGATTATGAAAGGGCTACCCCTGGCATATAACAAAGACCTACAAGAAGACAAAGAAGGCATATTTGACAGCGTTAACACCGTTAAAGCCTGTTTAGAAGCCATGACGATCTTACTGCGGGAAGGTTTAGAATTTCGCACTCAACGCCTTGCACAAGCAGTCACAGAAGACTTTTCCAATGCCACTGATGTTGCAGACTATCTAGCAGCACGGGGAGTACCTTTCCGAGAAGCTTACAACATGGTGGGCAAAGTTGTGAAAACCAGTATAGCCGCAGGTAAATTGCTCAAAGATTTAACGTTGGCAGAATGGCAACAAATACACCCAGCATTTGCAGCCGATATTTATGAAGCAATATCCCCCCGTCAAGTAGTTGCAGCCCGCAATAGCTACGGTGGTACTGGTTTTGCCCAAGTTAAGCAAGCTATCCTTACAGCCCGTACTCAAGTCAATACTTAGTGAGTAGTGAGTAGTGAGTAGTGAGTAGTGAGTAGTGAGTACCGAGTACTGAGTACTGAGTACTGAGTACTGAGTTGTATTGATTTTCTGCCTCCTGACTCCTGACTCCTAGCCCTAACGAAAAGACTTATATGGCTTACACCACGCTATCAGCAAGCCCTAAATAAGTAAGGGCGTACAAATAAAATAAATGTACGCCCGAAGATAAAACATTAATTCAAGAGTAGTTATTTAAACAGTTAATTCATCTCAGCAGCCCCATCTGCTGCTGCTCCTGTTCCTTCTTCTTCTTCACTCTTAGGTGGTCTTTGTTGGAACCTTCTTTGCATTCTTCCTGTCGTTGTCCGTTTACGAAACTTTCTGGCATACGCCTGGTTCCGTAGCGCCTTTTCTTTTTTCGGATTACGGCGCTTGGCCATATTCACCTCATGAATAAACAACAAAAAAATCGGCATCTAGGCAATAATCAGCTACCGAATGTTATTGATATACTTTTAGCCTAGTGCAGAAAATCAATATACTTGAAACAGTATACTAGTCTATCGTGTTAGAGGAGTCTATGTCAAGATAAATTCAGCAACACCACAGATTTTTCCCTATTTCCTACTCTCTAATTTTTGGACGTTTCGCCAAAATAAATAATGCTGCTGCACTAACAATCAACATCCAGCCGCTGGAGGATTCGGGAATGCTAGTTTTAAAGGGATTATTGGGTTTGGTGAGGGTTTCTTTCCCGTTTTCTATTTTGCGGTCAAAGCGATCGCTTGCGGCTTCAGCTTCTTTAAGTAAGCGTCTTTGTTCATCATTAACTAATACCAGCATAGAAGAATAGGGACTAACGATCGCATACTTTTTAGCGATCGCATGAATTGCATCTAAACTTTTGATATTGTCTAACTTAATTTGTTTACTCAACCCTAAAATCAATTGTCGGGCGGCTAATGGTTGTAAATTTCCTGGCTGTTGAGGTTTATTCACATCTGCTGCATCATTTTTTTGCAGATACCACGCATAATTATCTACCACATTCACCACAGCATCACCTAAAGCTGATTTCGTCGCAATTCTTCCCAATACCTCCGCAATATCTTCCGAAACTCCACCACCAGTATCTTGGATAGATTTGATAATTCCATCATTGTAGGCTGCGGGTAATCCACCTAAATGCACTATCCATAAAGGTGCAGGTGAAGCAACAATAGTTTTGTTATTGCGTGACAACTCATAACTCCCCTCATCACTCACCAGTAAAACCGCATCATAGGCTGTGTCACCACGCAATTGATTAAACTGTGACAACATTTCCTGGGGTTGAATTGTGCCGTAAAAAGTAGTTTTTTCCGCTGTAAATTCTTGGATATCATTTAGCCTTTTGGGTGCTGCACCTTTAGAGACAGTGACATATAAATCAGCATCATTATTAGCTAAATTTTTATCTGCAAAACCCTGCTGTTTCAACCAATTCCAAGTTTGGGATAATTCCTTGATATGACTACCCATACTGCGGGAAGTATCCAACACTAAAGCAATGCGTTGGCTTTTGGGTAAAGAATAATCTTTTGGGGATAAAGGCTTGATGACAATACGATGCTCGCCATTTTCTAAATTTACTTCATGCAGACCAGGTTGAATCTTATCACTAGCAGGAATAAATTCTTCTAACCAAGCATCCTGTTTCAAATTAAAACCTTTACCATTGCGGATACGTTTAGTGTCCTGACTCCAGAAAATATTGCGTCTTTCCCCTAAATTTGGCATTTTCCAACCTTGTTCTTTACCCATAACCTTATAGGTTAGCCATAAGTGCATTTCCGTAGCGCGTGGTGGTTGTTCTGGGATTTGTTGCACATTTTTAGGAGGAATAGGAAAAGCCCGCAAGCGATAATGTCTTGGACCTACTTGTTCCAACAAAGCCGGATCTACAGGCCGTTCTCTTCTCACCTGGGAATTATAAACTTTTTGGGCAGCACCGCGAGGAGAAACCGTAAAAGGGAAACGTTGAGATAGTTTATTAGTATCTCCCAACCATAACCCCGTAATTACAGCACTTTCTGGTAAAGAAAAAGAATAAAAAACTTCTTGAACTTCCGAAGTTTGGTTTTTGTAAACTTCATATAACTCTACATCAGCCCAATCACCATGTTCTTTAACTGTGACTTGTTGTGATGCCAACAAAACTTTTTTATCGTTGATATTTAATAAACCAGCTTTCACTTCTTGCTGATTAAAAGTAGATTGTACAGCATGGGTAACTGCTACTTTTTCGGCTTTTTGTAATGGGGTATCAAAAAAATCAGCATAAAGTTTTTCAGCTTTTTTTACATCTTTTTCTGAACCTTGATACAAAAATGGTGACATCAGCAAATTGTAGCTATTTTGAATGTTATTAGCCGCTGATTTATCTAAGCCTATCCACTTATACATAGCACTGACATGATTATTATCTTTTCTGCTACTGAGATAGCGATAAGAAGATAAATAGGCGTTGACTAAACCATCACGAATTTGATTTGATTTAGCTAAAATAGTTTGACGACTACGCTCATTATTGGGAGCATTAGCCAATAGAGAAAAAGCTAATACTTGAGGCTGTTGTTGTAAGGATACAAATGTAATGACAAAGGCAATTAGAACAGCACTAGCCCCAGCCAAAGCCTTTTTAATTCCGTAATCTCTAGCGAACGCTTGTAAAATTCTACTGCCAGAATTTATATACATTGCTGCTAGTGCTGAAGGCATAAAAATAAATAAAGTGGCACTAAAAGCAAAGAGAATTAAGTAAAGACTGAGAAACCAAAATCCACTAAACCAGTAACCATGAGTCAATGCATCCCATAAATCTTTTAGCCACTCAAATTTAACAAACTCTTGCACCAAAAATGCTGATAAAGGCAAGGCATAAAATAACAAAATTACACCTGCATAGATGCCGAATATTAGCATTAAACTATGTGCTGACATTTGCGCCCATTGCAGGATACTTTTGCGTCTAGAAGCATATCCAAAAAATAATTCTCCACCAAAAGCTGCAATACAGATACCAATTGTAGAGAGAATTTGAGTACTAGCAGGTGTCAATTCCCGAATTACAAATAAACGCAGCAAACACAACAAAAATAGTGGTGCTTCTACCCCATAAAATAAGCGAATGAGTTGTAGGGGTTTTTTAATAAAAAATTTGCCACCAATAATAGAAGAAACTGTGGGTATAGCGATTAAAGTAACTAGAGTTAGAGAAAATTCTACCGGGATATCACCCCGTAAGGTAGCTTGGAATAATGGTACAGTTATCCAAGGCATTATCCCAAAATACACAAATATTAAAAATATTAAGTTCCAACCCCAAAAGATGGCTTCAAAAGTTGCATTCCAGACAAACTTCATAGTGAGAAACTCTCATATTAGCAATAATTTATGGTTCTACAGAATTCAGATAGCACATTCCCAGTTTTGGATAGATAAATTAATAAATATTTACAGTGTTGGTAAACATTCGGCTTTTCGGCAAATTTTTCTGAATTTAATTGCTAACATATAGCAGTCCTAGATTATCAATCCTAGTGCAAGGACGCAGAAGGCAGAAGGCAGGAAGGTAAAAAGCACGCTTTATCAGCTTTTTAAACTTTTCTCACAGGATAGTTATTTTCGTCATTCTGCACTAATCCTTCTGTTAAAGCTACATATGTCTATATTCCGTACTAGGTAACTAGAAAGTACAGTACACAAATTTGAAGGTTGAACATTCTTGCTTTTTTTACACCAGTGATCCATTCAATACGTAGTTTATGGCACCTTGGACAAACAGTATTGGGTATTATCTTCCGACATCCCATTACTGGTACTAGTGTTATTCCGATTTTACCTGATGGTCGAATTGTGCTAATTCGACGGAGAGATGATGGTTGCTGGTCTTTACCGGGTGGTATGGTGGACTGGGGAGAGGATATTCCTAATGCTGTCCGTCGGGAGTTAATGGAGGAAACCGGACTTGAGTTATTGAAAATTCGGCGTTTGGTGGGTGTTTACTCTGCACCAGATCGAGATCCTAGAATTCATTCAATTTGTGTTGCAGTTGAAGCTGAAGTACAAGGAGAAATGAAGGTTAATGACTCCTTAGAAGTATTGCAAATTCAAGCTTTTGCTCCTAGTTCCCTACCTCAACCACAGATGTCTCATGACCATGCTCGCCAGTTACAAGACTATTTAAATGGTTTAACAACATTAGCATGATAAAAGTTTTAGATTTTGGATTTAATCTGGAATCTATCATTTAAAATTCATTTAAACAACATTATCTAAAGTTTGCTGCCAATCTGCGACAAATATTCCTTTGCTTGCAAATCGTGATATGTGTTTTACATTTGTTGTCACCACTATGACTTCATCAAAACTCTTTAATTGAATAATTGCCTGAGCAGCAAGAATAACATCACCGTCTAAACTGTCATTACTTGCTGTCGGCTTTCCCTGGTTTCTTACCCATGCCCATAACTCTGCTGCTTTTCGAATTGTTTCAGGAGTTATGGGAATCAGAAACATTTGGCTTAGTGAATCGAGACGCTCTAAACTCTTTTTCTTTCCTTCTCTGATTAGTTCACGCCGAAGCTCGTAGTCAGCTATTTCTGGTATACGTATTACAATTTTACTATCTCGTAAAGATTTTAACCACTGTTGTACTTTTGGATCTATTTTTGGATGGCTAACTTTACTCAATGGATGAGTATCTAACAATACAACTCTACTTTTGGGTGGTTGGATAAACGGTAATGTCATTTCACTCATTTTTGCTGCTACAGTGAAACCCTATTTTGGTTTAAAGCAGCTTCGATCTGAGGATAGTTTTCTTGATCATAATTTGATTCATCAGCCATCCATTCATCTACAAGTTCTATGATTTTTTCTAATGAATTATCATTTTCTTGTTGTGTACTGCTGACTGGTTCTATTTTGAAGGGCATTCCGATGCTGTTAGTTGATATGGGTTGTGCCTTCCCTACATAGCACCATATAGCAGTGGGCGTGAAGCCTAAGCTAGATTGATTTTGATAGACGGAGGATATTTTATTGTGAATCAAAGCATCAACTTTTGCCCTAACATCTAGTAGTTCCTCTACAGAAAGAGCGTCTAACTGCTGCATAATAACGTCAATCATTAATGTTTTAGGCATAATTTCATGAGGTGTAAACTGCTATCTATATTCTATGCCATCTATAACTTGTTATATTTACTGACATTAAAAATTTATATTTTTATTAACTATTCCCAAATAAGATTTTTTCCATTCCTAAAAAAATCAAATTTTTCTCGGTAATTAACCTTGCCGCTATGTCTGGAAATCTAGTTTGCAAATAGGTTCTTAACAAATTACTATCTCCTCCGGTAATTACGATTTTACTGTCAGGAAATAAAGACAACCAGGATTCAACAAAATCTTTAATTCCTGCTAATAATGTGTAAATTACTCCACTTTGAATTGCTTCTGGTGTGTTAATGGCAAAACGTGTAGGTAATTCTATAATTTCCTTAATTTCTAAAAATGGTAATTGTCCGGTTTTTTGACCGAGTGTTGTTAGTTGTAAACCTAAACCGGGCAAAATTGCGCCTCCAATTAAGCGCTGATTAGCATCTGCACCTGTAAAAGTGAGTGCTGTGCCAGCATCAATCACTAATATGGGAAAACCCCATTTTTTGCCGGCTCCATACAAAGCAAGGGCGCGGTCAATTCCTAGAGTGGGATACATACCCTGGAGAGGAATGTTGTTTAAAGTGATTAAGCGGACATTGGGGTAAGTTTGCCAAAGTTGTGTTTGACTAGGAACTACGGATGCTAAAACGAGAGTGATGGTGAGATGGGGAGAGAGGAAGATGGGGAGAGAGGAAGATGGGGAGAGAGGAAAGGTATTTGTTTGAGCTAACTGTTGTATATCAGAGTCTGATATATGGGGTGTATGCCAGGTTGAGTGGAGAGTTTGGTTGATAAACAAAGCCCAATGCAAGCGGGAGTTACCAATCATCAATGCTAACCAACGGTTTTCGTTCACAGTTTTAAGTTTCTTAAGTCAGCCATAGGTTTTTTAAGAAAAACTAACATTCAACCCGTGTCACAATAAAGCAAGAGGAATAAATACTCATTTTGTCAAGGAGGGGAGTTATGGTATTGCTCACTGATAAACATGAAGGGCAGGGAAATCCAACCCCGGAAAAACGGCTCACCATACAGACTGTAGAAATTGCTGAAGATACGACGGCGATTAGGTCTTTGGATTGGGATCGCGATCGCTTTGATATTGAATTTGGTTTGCAAAATGGTACAACATACAACTCTTTTCTCATCCGTGGTGAGCAAATTGCTTTAGTCGATACGTCTCACGAAAAGTTTCGTCAGCTCTATTTTGATACACTCACGGGTTTAATCAATCCTGAAGAGATAAATTATTTAATTATCAGCCATACAGAACCAGATCACAGCGGCTTGGTTAAAGATTTGCTGCAAATGGCTCCTGATATTACTGTAGTTGGTTCTAAGGTAGCGATTCAGTTTTTAGAAGATTTGGTACATCGACCTTTTAAACGCCGAATTGTCAAAAATGGCGATCGCTTGGATTTAGGTAATGGTCACGAATTTGAATTCGTCATTGCCCCCAATTTACACTGGCCGGACACCATTTTCAGCTTTGACCACAAAACCCAAACTCTCTTCACCTGCGATGCTTTTGGCTTGCATTACTGCACAGAAAGCACCTTTGACGATGACTTAGCAGCAATTGCCGAAGATTTTAAATATTACTACGATTGCTTGATGGGGCCAAATGCTCGTTCCGTGTTGTCGGCGATGAAGCGCATGGCAGAATTGAAAACCATCAAGATGATTGCTACCGGACACGGGCCGTTACTCTACCACAATGTCGAAGAACTAACCGGACTTTATCGCAGTTGGAGCCAAGGACAAACCAAAGCCGAAACACCAGTGGGGATATTTTACGTTTCCGAGTATGGGTATAGCGATCGCTTGGCACAATCAATCGCTAACGGAATCACTAAGACGGGCGTAGCGGTGGAAATGATAGATTTGGGTGGAGCAGTTGATTTACAAGAGTTGCGGGAGCTTGTAGGACGCTGTACTGGTATAGTTGTGGGAATGCCTCCAGCATCTGGTAATGCCACAATTCAAGCCGGACTTAGCACCGTTTTAGGTTCAGCCAAAGAAAAACAAGCGATCGGGATTTTTGAAACCGGTGGTGGAAATGATGAACCAACTTATCCCCTATTAAATCAATTTCGGGCTGCGGGTTTAAATGTAGCTTTCCCCGTGATTGAAATTCGGGAAACACCCACAGAAAACATTTACAAAAAGTGCGAAGAAGCAGGAACCGACTTAGGACAGTGGGTAACAAGAGATAAAAGCATCAAAGCCATGAAATCCCTTGGTGCTGACTTAGATAAAGCCTTGGGGAGAATTAGTGGCGGTTTATATATCATCACAGCCAAAAAAGGTGATGTATCTAGCGCCATGTTAGCTTCTTGGGTGAGTCAAGCCAGCTTTAAACCCTTGGGATTTTCCATCGCTGTAGCCAAAGACCGAGCGATCGAATCACTCATGCAAGTAGGCGATCGCTTCGTTCTCAACGTACTAGAAGAAGGCAATTATCAACCATTGATGAAACACTTCTTAAAACGATTCGCTCCCGGTGCAGATCGTTTTGAAGGAATAAAAACCCAACCAGCGGAAAATGGTGCGCCCATTTTAGGTGATGCTTTAGCTTACATGGAATGCGAAGTAGTCAGCAGAATGGACTGCGGCGATCATTGGGCAGTATACAGCACCGTCTACGCCGGTAGAGTCTCTAAACCAGAATCATTAACAGCAGTTCACCACCGCAAAGTCGGAAACCACTATTAAATCGCCGGTATCTAATCCTGTTCCCCTCCTCGCTTGCGGGGTGGGGTATTATGCGAAGGAACGAATAACTCTAAAATCAAGAATTAAGCGATTTAGCTAAAACCTTTGCATCTCGCTTCTTTTTCAATACTCGATTAGATGTAAATTTTGCTTCGGGAAACTGGTTAGTTATGACTGTTCCATTAGGTATTTGATTAGCAATATGAAAATATTAAAAATCATGACCTCTTTAATAATGAGGATGTTTTGTTAAGGATAGAGAGAGTTAGGGGATAAAGCTCACTAGAAATCTATAAAAAACTTGAATTTAATCCCCTTCCCTAGCCAACATTTTCAGGCACAATAAAATAAAAAGCAAACTGAGAAGATATCTATGGAAATTTCACCATATATCAGCGTAGATAGTGCCATACACCAAGGTACTCCAGTCATTACTGGTACTCGTGTTCCTATCTCTATCATTATTGGTTCTTTGGCTGGTGGTATGAGCAAAGAAGAAGTGATGGCAGAATACGAACTTAGTCAAACCCAAGTGGAAGCTGCCCTTAGCTACGCCACAGACTTGGTGAAAAATACTCAAGTCACAGCATTGGGAGCATAATTTTGAACTTTCTGGTTGATGAAAATATGCCTCGCTCTCTTGCATCTCAAATAACTGCACTTGGTTTTACTGTACAAGATGTGCGTGACATTGGCTTGCGTGGACATCCTGATACTGAAGTTATGGAAGCGGCTGTTACGGCTGATGCCATTATTATTACCCGTGATAGAGGACTTGCAGATCCTAGAAGTTGGCCGGAAACTTTTACTGCTGGAACTATTTTTATTAATCTTCCTGATGATACTCCAGCTACTAGCATCAATGCCAAAATTATTGAGCTTTTAGGTAATCGCTTACCAGTTTCTCTTCTGGGTGCTTATACTACTCTAGAATACCGTCGCGCTTTATCTCGTCCAATCTACCGTAGAGTTTAAGTTTAAATAAACAATACAAACAGATACCCAAAAAATATAAAAAAGGAGAATTAAAACCATGTCAGAAAATACTAAACCCCGTGATGTGCAGATACTCCCTATTGGCACAAATACAACAATATTGCGATCGCGCAGTTGGACTCGGTTAAGATTTGAAATAGAATACGCTCTAGCTAAAGGGACAACAGCGAATTCTTTTTTAATTCAAGGTGATAAAATCGCTTTGATTGACCCACCAGGAGAAACTTTTACCGAAATTTATTTAGCAGCTTTACAACAACGGATTGATATTAAAGCTATTGATTATGTAATTCTTGGTCACGTCAATCCTAACCGCGCAGCGACTTTAAAAGCTTTACTAGAAATTGCCCCACAAATTACTTTTGTTTGTTCAAATCCAGGCGCAATAAATTTGCGTGCCGCTTTAGAAAATGAAGCCCTAGAAAATCAGAATCCAATTCTAGTAATGCGGGGAGAAGAAACTTTAGATTTAGGTAAAGGTCATCATCTGCAATTTATTCCTACACCTAACCCCCGTTATGCAGATGCACTTTGCACCTATGATCCCCAAACAGAAATCTTATTTTCTGATAAATTATTTGGGGCGCATATTTGTGGCGACCAAGTATTTGATGAAGGTTGGGAAGTCTTTAACGAAGATAGGCGTTATTATTTCGATTGTCTCATGGCTCCCCACGCCAGACAAGTAGAAACAGCTTTGGATAAATTGGCAGATTTGCCAGTGAGGTTGTACGCTAATGGGCATGGACCTTTGGTGCGGTACGCTTTACAGGAACTTACCCACTCTTATAGAGAATGGATTCAACAGCAAACCAACGCTGATATGAGGGTGGCTTTGATTTACGCTTCTGCTTATGGGAATACTGCGACATTAGCTGGTGCGATCGCACGTGGTATAACCAAAGCAGGTGTTAGTGTCGAATCTATTAACTGCGAATTTACCGAACCCGAAGAAATCAAAGCCGCAGTGGAAAAGTGCGCTGGGTTTCTCATTGGTTCTCCCACATTAGGCGGACACGCACCCACACCAGTCCAAACAGCTTTAGGAATTGTTCTTTCTACCGCCACAAATAATAAATTAGCTGGTGTTTTTGGTTCCTTTGGTTGGAGTGGAGAAGCGGTTGATTTAATTGAAGGAAAACTCAAAGACGCAGGTTACAGATTTGGTTTTGACACCATTCGCGTCAAGTTCAAACCCAATGAAGTCACCTTACAAACCTGTGAAGAAGCGGGAACCGATTTCGCTCAAGCATTGAAACGCGCCGCGAAAAAAGCTGTTGTAGCTAAACAACCCGCTACTAATGTAGAACAAGCCGTTGGACGGATAGTTGGTTCTCTGTGTGTAGTTACTGCTACTCAAGGAGAAGTGAAAACAGGGATGTTAGCATCTTGGGTGACACAAGCTAGTTTCAACCCTCCTGGCTTAACCATTGCGGTAGCTAAAGACCGGGCTATGGAAATAATGACCTACACTGGTAGTCAATTTGTCGTCAATATCTTGGCTGAAGGGAGAGAAATACGCAAGCAGTTTATGAAGGTTTACGCCCCTGGACAAGATAGATTTGCCGGCTTGGAAACAGAAGAAGCTAGTAATGGCGGTGTAATTCTCTCTGGTGCTTTGGCTTACCTGGAATGTTCTGTCCAAGGTCGCATGGAAACAAGTGATCATTGGTTGGTTTATGCGACTGTTAATGATGGGAAAGTGTTCAACCAAGATGCAGTGACAGCAGTACATCATCGGAAATCCGCAAGTTATTATTAAATAATAGTCCTGATCTCGTTCCCAGGTAAAATCTAGGAACGAGTAAATTTTCTGAATTGGAATTACAGATAAAATATGCTGCACACCTTTACATTCCCACAGGAGATGATTGACAGCATTCAGGAAAGGATAGAAGTCCTAGAAAGATGCTTAAATAATGCTAATTCGCAAGATGAAGCAATTGCAGAAATGATTGAGTTGGCTAATAATCGGCAACTATCTCTTAGTCAGCTTAGTGAGGAAAATAGAAAATTTGGTAACAAATTGAATAGATTTAATAAACTACGTCAGGCATTAAATGAAAAAGTAAACAAAGATCAATTAGCTGTTTTACTTTGTGTAAGATGCAATTTTGCTCTAAAAGAAATTGTAGATATATACTGGTATTTATTATTAAAAAAAGACAGTATAGAAATATTAATAGAACTGACTAAAAACTTTGTGGAAATATTTAATCAAATTAAAATTAATTCTAGATGTGAATTGGAACTTGATATCAAAAATGAACTATACATTATTGTAGAATCACTGAAACACTTAATACAATCACTAATTAAAGCTAGTTTACAAGTTAACGCGTTATCTGAAGAAGAGATTAATGCTTTTAACTTAGGAGATATTACAACCCAAGAATCAGAAGCTATGTTGATTTCTTTAGCATCTACAGAAAAATGGGATTATGTGTATAGAAAACTTGCATAGTCCTAAATTTATTGAAAAAGAAGATGTGTTAAGTATACATAATAAACAGATTAACCTATATGGTGGTTCATTTGGTATCCGAGATGAAGGTTTATTAGATTCGGCAATTTACCAACCTCAAGCAACTTTTGGTGGAGAACTTTTGCATCCTACAATTTATGAACAAGCAGCAGCATATTTGTTTCATATTACTAATAATCATGCTTTTGTAGATGGAAATAAACGAACTGCTTTTGATGTCATGATAACGTTTTTGAATATGAATGATTATGAACTGAACATGACACCAGAGGAAGCATATCAATTAACAATACAGGTTGCTAATGATAAAGTGAGTAAAGAAGAGTTGATTGAGATATTGAGAGATTGTATTATCGAACTATTTTAAACTACCTACCTTTGTAAATTCAAAATTATTCAAATTGTAGGAACGCTCTTATTTCCCTATTCGTTCTAATTCTTCTCGTAATACTCGCCGTAGCGTTGCTTCTAATGGTTCACGGCGTTGTTGAATATACTCAAGCAGGGCATCATTAATCAATGTTTGGTAATTTCCCCACCTGCTTGGTGTACTTGCTCACGAAACCATGCCAGTATTTCATCATCTAGACGAATTGTAATACGAGTTTTTCCCGGTGGTGTTGGCTCAATTGCACCCCGTTTACCTTGACTAAAATTATACTCAGTTTCCATAGTTTATTCTTCCTCATCTTATATGCACATTCGTACATCCTATCAAAGGAGAAATGCTCAGTTAATAAAATAGTAGGTTGGGTAGAACGAAGTGAAACCCAACAAATTCAAGGAAATGTTGGGTTTCGTTCCTCAACCCAACCTTGTATATTAAGAGAAGTAGTAGACCGTCCCAACCTTGGTCATCATAGACCGCTTCGTAGAATAAAAATGATAGCGATCGCTTCCCTCCCCCCAAGCATCGTACAAATAAGGTCAAAATTAACACGAAAGACACGGAGTAATCAGAGTTTTTTGCTGGAAATTGCGCGGCTGGGTGGGTGTTAAAAAATGAGTTTCCGAAAAAATAGCTGAAATCAAGTTTACACAAGACTTATAAGGCTTTATTTCTACTCAAGCATCCGCGCACCTTACACAGCAAGGATTTCAGCCATTTTTACTCTTGACACAATTCCTGAAATGGACTATGATAAAGCCATCCGCGCAACTGAACCTTGAAAATCAAATACAGCAAGGCTTCTAGCCTCCCGCTATTGCAATTTCTCTTAATCCCTATTAGGGATTGAAACTTAATACCGCTAAAAAATCCGATAGTTGTAGCTTGAAATTGCAATTTCTCTTAATCCCTATTAGGGATTGAAACCTCCAGTATGCCAACGACCGTGAG
>NZ_JAYGGY010000096.1:37201-61676 GCF_034931625.1 Anabaena cylindrica UHCC 0172
AAGCAAATTGTATGCAACATTGCAATTTCTCTTAATCCCTATTAGGGATTGAAACTCTGCAAGTTCTTCTGTTGGTTCTGCCGTTGCCATTGCAATTTCTCTTAATCCCTATTAGGGATTGAAACTAGTCCCTACCAATGTGCAAAAGGCGATTGATGATAATTGCAATTTCTCTTAATCCCTATTAGGGATTGAAACTTTTACTCTCAAATTCTTGAATATGTTCGGCAGTTTGGTGATTGCAATTTCTCTTAATCCCTATTAGGGATTGAAACAATTAGCTGAATGGTGGCTTGAATTTAAACAAGAAAATTGCAATTTCTCTTAATCCCTATTAGGGATTGAAACCTACAGTATGCCAACGACCGTGAGAAGCAAATTGTATGCAACATTGCAATTTCTCTTAATCCCTATTAGGGATTGAAACATTAACTGTGTACAGCTAGTTGACTGTTAATAAATTCTAATTGCAATTTCTCTTAATCCCTATTAGGGATTGAAACTCTGTGTGCTTGTTACCCTTAAAATCAACGTATTCCAGGGGCATTGCAATTTCTCTTAATCCCTATTAGGGATTGAAACTTTGCGCCTACTATCATATCTAGTAAGTTGGCGATTGCAATTTCTCTTAATCCCTATTAGGGATTGAAACAAATTACACTTTTTCACCGTCTCAGGTTTGTTACATTGCAATTTCTCTTAATCCCTATTAGGGATTGAAACTTATGCAAGCTAACTACCGTTTAAAACGGGTTACGAATTGCAATTTCTCTTAATCCCTATTAGGGATTGAAACCCTACACCTTGCATAGCAAGATTCATTAATAAACCGAAATTGCAATTTCTCTTAATCCCTATTAGGGATTGAAACTCTCAGATTGGGCTTTTGATAATTGGTTGCAACCCCTAATTGCAATTTCTCTTAATCCCTATTAGGGATTGAAACTAGACGGTTTAACTCAGGTTACTCTATTAGCGTGGTTAATTGCAATTTCTCTTAATCCCTATTAGGGATTGAAACTTGAATCTTTCGAGTGGCGAAATAGTCATTAACATTGCAATTTCTCTTAATCCCTATTAGGGATTGAAACCATGAAAGATTTCACATCTGGCAAGTATGGCGCTGATTGCAATTTCTCTTAATCCCTATTAGGGATTGAAACGTTTAATATTGTTTCAGCCTCTCTATAAGCAAAATCTATTGCAATTTCTCTTAATCCCTATTAGGGATTGAAACTCGGAATTTCTGGAAATTTAAAAGGTGGTAGTTTGATTGCAATTTCTCTTAATCCCTATTAGGGATTGAAACATTAAGTCAGACCATGAACAGGAATTGATGAAGGGAATTGCAATTTCTCTTAATCCCTATTAGGGATTGAAACTGGTAGTAGTGGATCTTTCTAAGGTTATGGTCATATTGCAATTTCTCTTAATCCCTATTAGGGATTGAAACACGTGATTAGTGGCAGCAAAAGTTGGCTGTCCAGTAGTTGAATTGCAATTTCTCTTAATCCCTATTAGGGATTGAAACACTTACTAGTTTTTGACCAATAAAGTACTCATATCCGATTGCAATTTCTCTTAATCCCTATTAGGGATTGAAACCACGCTTATATGCCACTAGATGATTATAGTACTCCAGTATTGCAATTTCTCTTAATCCCTATTAGGGATTGAAACTGTCGTAAACTCCAAAAGCAGTATCAACACCAGATAATTGCAATTTCTCTTAATCCCTATTAGGGATTGAAACGTCGGGCATTGTGGCAGTGGGTTTTCTCCTCTGTCGATTGCAATTTCTCTTAATCCCTATTAGGGATTGAAACTTATATATCACCCCGGAGATGAGCAAAAACCAAATTAAATTGCAATTTCTCTTAATCCCTATTAGGGATTGAAACAATTTTAACGCTGCTAATTGGGAGAGTATTTTAAATATTGCAATTTCTCTTAATCCCTATTAGGGATTGAAACCACTGAACATATACAAAACGACCCAGCGTAACCAAATTGCAATTTCTCTTAATCCCTATTAGGGATTGAAACATATAATATTTTTATAGGTCTGTTGATTCTGAAAATTTTAACCCAGAACAATTGCACTAATAAACTCAAATGAATACCGTTACCTTAAACTTAGATCCTATTATTCACCTTACAAATGATCAGTTTTACCAACTCTGTACTGATAATAAAGACTTAAACCTAGAACTAACCGCAACAGGACAACTAATAATTATCCCAGGTTCAGGAGGAGAAAGCGGCCGTAATGAAGCTGATCTAAATTTTAAAGTAGGTAATTGGAATTACCAAACACAATTAGGAATAGTATTTAGTTCCTCAACCATATTCCGACTTCCCAATGGTGCGAAACGTTCACCTGATGTTGTGATGTAGCTTGGATAAAATTAGAACGCTGGGAAGCATTAACAGCGGAAGAACGGGAAAAATTTCCCCCACTCACACCAGATTTTATAATTGAACTGAGATCAAAAACAGACAGATTGAAAACCCTGCAAGAAAAGATGCAGGAATATATAGATAATGGTTTGCGTTTAGGTTGGTTAATTAATCCCCAAGACAAACAAACAGAAATTTACCGACTCGGAAAACCTGTAGAAATCGTTCAACTTCCCGCGCTACTTTCTGGAGAAGATGTTTTACCAGGATTTGAATTACAGCTTTAAAATTAAATTGAAAATTAAAAACCAAAAAAATAACCCACCCCGCAGCCGGAATAGGTTACTTTTATTTAACGCAATTTAACGGTTTGGCCGATAGAGCGTCGTAGTTGCTACTTAGTAGCGACCACCGCCGCCGCCACGGCCGCCGCCACCGCCGCCACCGTATCCACCACGTCCGCCGCCGCCACCGCCGAAGGAACCACCACGGTCTTCTTTGGGCTTGGCTTTATTAACTTTCAAGTCGCGACCCATCCATTCAGCACCATCAAGTGCTTCGATAGCCGCTGTTTCTTCTGCTTCTGTACCCATCTCTACGAAAGCAAAACCGCGTACACGGCCTGTTTCACGGTCAGTGGGGATCTGAACACGCTTTACAGAACCATATTCTGCAAAGACTTGTGTTAAAGCATCCTGTGTAACTTCGTAAGAAAGATTACCTACGTAAACCGACATATTATGTCTCCAAAATCACGGGTTTGTAGAGATTTAGATTTCGGAGAGCAGTCTGTAAATACCACAAGTGGAAAGCCTGTCAATACTAACAACAAAACACTAATCGCCGAATTAATTCTCTCCACAATCATTACATATAAACCGGCTTTTTGGGTGAAAATTTCACAAAATTTTTATAAATTTTTTTATCAGCCCTTGCAAACTGCTGACTGGCTGGTATTTCAACCCACCTGATGAGTGGTGAAGACAAGCCTAGCCAGCATAGAGAAATAGAACGTTCCCGCTAAATTATCCATTGATTTCCCTATATGTTCCCATTTTAGCGGAGGCCAAGGATTTTATGCCTGGTTGCAGAATGAGGTTATTAACTTGCAACCAATTGGCTGAAAATGATGACACTTAACACTCGATCCGCTTTTCCAAGTATTGCCCAATCATCAATTGCTCACCAGCACGGGAAATTATACTCTGTCTGGTGCGGTATTTATTACCAATGAGTTTAATTTCTTCCTCAAAGACTGAGTTGTTGTACTCAGTTCGCAAACACATGGTTTGGGAATTGGGGAAATAAAATTGAGCGGTGACTGGTTTAGTTGTAGCAAAACCGCGATCGCGATACAAGATATTTCCCAACACGCCAAACACTGTCATCCCAGTCGATTCTTTGCTGGCTTTGTGTATATTAGTGCTTTCCCAAGTGACTTTAGCACCACAAGTCAAAATCTCTAAATTTGGCAAATCATGTAACTGAGCCAGTTTTTGCAATTCATCTTCCCCCTGTTCTAAAAACCGGATGGTAATCATACTCACCATCTCTTGAGTTTCTCCTTGGGGTAGGGTGTAATAGCGCCGTTCAGATCGCCAATCACCTACTGATGCTAGGAAAAACTCTGCAATCTCCTGTTGATCAGCAGTTTGGATAATTTTCAGCGGTGATGTCACTTATTACCTTCCTCATCTAAACAGTGAATTAAGTTGCTTTCGTGCCTGTATTTTTTCTGCACCGTAAGTCCATAACCTTGTGATGAATCTGGACTTATATTATGATGGCAATAAAGGCAATAATTGTTTACTATTTGTAATGTTTACACAAAACACTCAAAAATACTAGTCCTTGAGACACATTTCGGCTCAGCCGCTAGGAATGGTAAAACCGCTTACTAATACAAATACAAAGAAAGGCGTAAACCTTACTCCTGTTAGGTCAGCGTGGCAAAAGCAATAGTTTGAGATTCTTGTTTTTTTCATCCCACATACTCAAACCATGACTAATTACCTATTACCTTTTGCTGACAAAATCTTTATACTTATTTTATAGTTTCTGAGATCATTAGAAATTACATCTATATCCTCTGGATATAGTAAAAATTCTGTCAGTTTTATTTAGTAAAAAAAGTAATTGGGGATACATAAATAGCATGAAAAAGCTAAATTTTTATCGCTATTTTTTTTCATTCGTATCTATTAAAAATTACTTGTTAAGAAACTGCGATTTGAGTGCAAACACTCCCTAAATTGGAGAAAGATTCATGATTTTGGACGGAAATAAGTCAGAAAAACAGGTGAAAATCCCAACTTCTCTAGTTGCCAGCCCAGTCATGAATGGCCATAGTTTATTAGTATTCTGTGTACTGGGACTATTAACAGCAAGTTGTGGTTCATTGCCAAAAGAATCAGCTGAAGCGCAATCTAGGCAACCTGGTGGTAGAGAAAGAGCTAACAATGAAACTGCTGTAGATGTAGCGATCGCTCAGACCGACTTATTGAGCGCCCCAGCCGAATATATAGGTAACACCACAGCATTTCGGATAGTTTCCGTGCGATCGCAAGTAGAAGGAAGACTACTAGCATTAAACCTAGATGTCGGGGATACAGTCCAAAAAGGACAAATCATCAGCCAGTTAGATGATGTTCTCCTCAGAACAGAATTACAAAGAGCCGAAGCAGAACTAGCAGCCCGTAAATCAGAAGTAGCCAGGGCGATGACACAGGTAAGTAATGCAAACGCCGAAGTAGAAAAAGCGCGTCTAGAAGTAGTACAAGCCAAAGCAGATTCCCAAAGACAACAAAAATTATTGAAAGAAGGCGCAATTTCCGAACAAGTCGCCCAACAAGCTCAAACCACAGCTAAAACCGCAGCCCAAGCCCTACAAGCCACCCTTGAACAAGTTAGAACCGAAAAACAAGCCGTTGCTGCTGCCCAAGGAATAGTATTTGCCCAGCAAGCCGCAGTTTCAGCCGCCACAGAACGCCGTTCCTACGCCCGTTTAATCTCCCCAATTACTGGCATAGTCACAGAAAAAGTCACAGAACCAGGTAATCTCCTCCAACCAGGTAACGAAGTCTTAAAAATTGGTGACTTTAGTCGGATTAAAGTCGTAGTCCAAGTGTCTGAATTAGAACTAGGAAAAATTCAGGTTGGACAATCTGTAAAAGTGCGACTGGATGCTTTTCCGGAAACAAATATCATGGGTAGAGTTACTCGCATTTCTCCAACAGCCGATAGTACAGCCCGTTTAATACCAATAGAAGTAGTAATTCCCAATAGCGGTGGAAAAATTGGTAGCGGACTACTAGCGCGAGTCAATTTTACTTCTGGGACACCACAGCGCGTCATCGTGCCACAAACAGCAATTAATGGTTCTCAAAGACAAAAACAACCAGCAGACAACAGCGGCAAAATATTTATTCTTGACAAAACAGACGGTAAACCCAAGGTTAAAGCACGAACTGTCACCTTAGGGAAAACAAGTGACGGGAAAGTAGAAATTATTTCTGGCTTACAACCAGGAGAAAATTATGTTGTTCGCAGTAGTCAGCCATTAAAAGATGGTGCAGTTGTGAAGTTATCAGTTTTATCAGAGAAATAACAACTTCAGTAATTGGTAATTGGGTTTTCATGCAAACCCCACATCCTACATCCGAGATTTAAAAAAATGCAAACAACAAATACTAACAACGGCTTTAGTATCAGTGCTATTTCTATTCGCCAACACATTGGCACACTCATGCTCACCTTAGCTGTGATTGTCATGGGAGTATTTTTTATTATTCGTTTACCTGTGGATTTACTTCCATCTATCACTTATCCTCGGATTGGTGTCAGGATAGAAGCTCCAGGAATTTCCCCAGACGTAGCAGTTGATGAAGTTACCAAACCTTTAGAAGAGGCTTTTTCTGCGACTGAAGGCGTAATTCAGGTTTTTTCTCAAACCCGTGAAGGTCGAATTAGTGTGGATTTGTACTTTCAACCGGGAGGAAATATTGACCAAGCTCTCAATGATGCCTCAGCCTCTTTTAACCGAGCCAGAAATCAATTACCAGATAATATTCAAGAAGCACGATTATTTAAAGTTGATCCTTCCCAGTTACCTGTTTATGAATTTGCAATTACTTCACCCACTCTTAAAGGTGTTGATTTAAGAGTTTTTGCCGAAGAAGAACTAGCCCGTGAATTGGGTGTAGTAGATGGAGTTGCAGGGGTAGATGTATCGGGAGGAGTCAAGGAAGAAGTTAGGGTCAATGTTGATTTAAATCGTCTCCAAGCCATTGGTGTGGGTTTGACAGATGTACTCAACGAACTGCAAAACCGCAATCAAGATGTTTCTGGTGGTCGGATTTTAGGCACAAATTCAGAAGCTTTAACCCGGACTGTAGGACGCTTTCAAAGTGCCGATGAACTTAATAATCTTTCCTTTGAAGTATCTGCACCCAACTCTACTATCAAAAATCGTGTTTACTTACGAGATTTTGCTGAAGTTATTGATGGCTCAGAACAACAACGAGTATATGTTTTACTCAACGGCGAAGAGTCCGTAAAAGTCAGCATTCAAAAACAGTCAGATGCTAATACCGTTAAAGTTGTTGATGGGGTTAAAAAACGTTTAGCAGAATTACAAAAAGTGGGTGTGATTCCTCCAGAAGCCAGTCTCACAGCTACTTTAGACGAATCAAAATTTATCCGTAATTCTATAACTAATGTGACTATTTCCGGGTTAATTGGCTCAGGTTTAGCAGCGATCGCAGTTTTACTCTTTTTAGGTTCTCTCCGTCAAACCTTTATTATTGTTGTCGCCATTCCCCTAGCATCTTTGACAGCGATTATTTTCATGGGTTTATTTGGCTTATCACTGAATGTCTTTAGCTTGGGTGGTTTAGCGTTAGGCGTGGGAATTGTGGTTGATAATTCCATTGTCATGTTAGAAAACATAGCTGAGGGAATTAATCAAACAAAAATTCGCAATCAAGGGTCAAAATTATCCCCTGCGTCAATTATTCAACAATCTGAAGTAAGCAGCCGAGAAGTAGAATCAGCTTTAGTTGCTTCCACCAGTACTAATTTAGTGGCAGTATTGCCATTTTTATTGATTGGTGGTTTTATTTCCTTACTCTTCAACGAGTTAATTCTCACCATCAGCTTTTCCGTAGCGGCCTCAATTCTCATCGCCGTTACCGTTGTTCCCATGCTGACATCGCGGTTATTAAGTTTACCCGTTTCTAGTTCCCTAAATAATTTTTGGCCATTGCGGGTATTTAATAGCCGTTTCGAGGCAGCAACAAGAGCTTATAGCAGTTTTTTAAGTGGGATATTGCGCTGGAGATTATTAACAATTGCGATCGCTATTATTCTATTTGGTGGTGGTAGTTTCTGGATAGCTCCCCAACTTCCCCAAGAAATTCTTCCCCGCATTAATACCGGACAAGTAAGCTTATTCGCCCAGTTTCCCCCTGGTACACCTTTAGAAACCAACCAAAAAGTTATGAATGCTGTCGATGACATTCTTCGTCAACAGCCGGAAACAGAATATGTATTTTCTACAGTTGGTGGTTTTCTCTTTGGTAACAATAGCACTGCTAACCCTCTGCGAAGTTCCAGCACCATTACCCTCAAACCAGACACAGATATAGACAATTATGTGGAACGTGTTACTAAAGAGTTTAGCAAGCTGAACTTAGTAGATATTCGTCTCCGTCTCTCTCCTGGTCAAGTGCGGGGTTTAATTCTCAACAACTCCCCTCTCCGCAATGCTGATGTTGATATCATTCTCCAAGGAAATGACTCAGACACTTTAGAACAAGTTGGTAATGAGTTATTAGCAACTTTAGAAGAAAAAGTCACCTCAGTTCGCTTCCGTCCTGATGCAGATCCACGTCAACCAGAAATTCAAATTTTACCCGACTGGGAACGAGTTGCCAAAGTTGGTTTGAATACCAAAGAGATTGGAGACACAATCCAAACGGCAATTGAAGGCAGTATACCCACCCAGCTACAACGCAATAACCGCTTAGTTGATGTCCGGGTGCAGTTGAACGAAGCTGCGGTTAAATCAACTTCTCAGTTAGAAAGATTACCTCTATTTGTGGAAGGTAATCAACAAATTCGCTTGAGTGATGTCGCCAAAATTACCACAGGTCAAGCACCAGGAGAAATTCAGCGGATTAATCAGCGTCAAGTTTTCCTGATTGCGGGTAATTTGGCAGAAGGAGCAAGCTTGAGTCAAGCACTAGATCAGGTAAATCAAGTCCTCAACAGTGTAAATTGGCCTCAAGGAGTGAGTATTTTACCCAGTACGGCAGCTGAATCTAATCAACAACTACAAAAATCGCTACAACTATTAGGGGGATTAGCTATCTTCTTGGTCTTTGTTGTCATGGCTGTCCAATACAATTCCCTCGTAGACCCTTTAGTAATTTTGTTTACTATCCCGCTGGCATTAGCTGGTGGTATTTTTGGTCTGTATCTGACTGAAACTGCCGTTGGTGCAACAGTAGTTGTCGGTGCGGTCTTGCTAGTAGGTATTGTGGTTAACAACGCCATTATTATGGTGGAACTAGCTAATCAAATTCGAGAACGAGAACACATTGACCGCAAAACTGCAATTTTAAAAGCTGCACCCCAACGTTTACGCCCAATTTTGATGACTACAATTACCACTGTTTTAGGTATGTTTCCCCTGGCTTTGGGAATTGGCGAAGGTTCAGAATTTCTGCAACCACTGGGTGTCGTGGTATTTTCTGGTTTGTCTTTAGCAACACTGCTAACCCTGTTTATAATTCCCTGTTTTTATACGTTGTTACACGATTTAATCGGTGGACGTTGGGCGAAACCCATATTTATCAGGTTGCGGATTTGGAAAAGAAAGTATCAGTAATATATAGCAATCAAACAAACACTGTAGAGACATGGAACGTCTCTACAAGGGTTACAGATAAATTTCACAAGATGTCTAGTAACGAGTTCATAACTCACCACTTACCAATTCTCTATAAACTGCCATTGTTTCCTGATGTACACGGGCAATATTTAGAGACTCTAAATTTTCCTGTGACCGATGTTTCCAAGTTTGGAGAATATCCGGGTTTATTAAGAGATTAACCAATGCCTCAGCTAAAGCTTGACTGTTTTTAGTTGGTACTAAAACCCCAGCTTCTCCATGATCTAAGGCTTCGGGGATGCCGTCTACCTGTGTAGCAATAATGGCAGCACCTGCTTCTCTCGCTTCTGAAAGTACGAGGGGACACGGATCACGGTGAGAGGCAAGAACGAAAATATCGCAAGATAGTAAGTAGCTTTGGGGTTCTGATTGAAATCCTTCAAAATGGATGCGATCGCTCACAGAAGTTGTTTGGGCTTGCGCTGCAAACATTTCTCTATCGGGACCATTCCCTACTAGATAAAGATGCGCTGTGGGGAAATCCTGGGCAATTTGCTCAAAAGCAGCAATTAATTCAGTGATACCTTTACGTTTATACATCCCGGCCACAGTTGCGATCGCAGGATGTTGTAAATTTAAAGGTTGATAATCTGATATT
The DNA here is from genome assembly GCF_034931625.1 of Anabaena cylindrica UHCC 0172. Classification (GTDB taxonomy): domain Bacteria; phylum Cyanobacteriota; class Cyanobacteriia; order Cyanobacteriales; family Nostocaceae; genus Anabaena; species Anabaena cylindrica_A. The sequence continues at coordinate 47,152 of NZ_JAYGGY010000096.1, forward strand.
TTTCGAGTACGCGGACTACCTAAAGTCCCATTGCGGACTACTCTCAGTTTATGTTGCGGAATACCACGTCGCACCATTGAACTTTGCACTGACTTGCTGACAGCAATTACCCTTTCAGCTAAACCCATCAGTACACTAGCACGCTGAAATTCATTATGTACTGTAGAGACTAAAGCATACTTATTTCTGAATCTCAAACTATATGCTAAAACCAAGCCTGTCATCATATGGGCATGAACAATATCGGGCTGAAATTCTTGTACAATTGCTCGATAAGCCACTGCTGCTTTTATTATATTTACTGGCTGGCGACTTTGGTCTATTTGGTAGTGTCTAACACCAAATTTATGCAATAGTTTTTCATACGCTCCCCCACCGGAAATTATTGCTACCTCATCACCATTTTTTGCCTGCAAACACGCAAGATCAACGGCGACATTCACAATCCCATTACCTATTTCTTGAACATGGTTCAATATATGTATGATTCGCATAACCTTTTAAAAGGCTTAATTTTAATTTTACAGTTATTTAAATAAAATAGAAGGAAATTAATTCTCCTTCCAAGAGGTTGTTTGAAAAGTTTTTCCTGTGGTATTTAACACTTGTAGATCCCCCCTTAAAAAAGGAGACTTTGATGAATTTAGCTCTCCTTAGAAAGAGGGTTAGGGGATCTGAAAATATGTGATACACAATGAGAGAATTTTCAAATGTCCTCTAAGCATCCTTATATCTTATTCTTCATAAGTTTTATGTTATTATAGTTTCTATTTCTGCTCTATCATATACAAGATTATTTATATTTCTTCTGTTCCTATATGAATATTTTTTGTTAGCTTTAATTGTCACCTGTAAATAAATAAACTTTCATTTACAGAATCAATAATCAGCAATTAAATTACCATCAGTATGTTTTTATTCACAGTATATTGAATTCAAAAAATACACCCATAATTGAATTGTAAAACTTACTAAGTTACATCAAAGGTATTTGGCGAATTGAATCATTTTTAAATTTGAAATGACGCATAAACATAACTGATAGTAGAATTCTCCAAGCCTGAAAAGACAAGATGCTTAAATCTAGTAGTGGTAATAAATTTCTAAAATTTCTTTGCTTGATTGCTACCAAAATCCAATGCAATTTTAAGTATTTCTGTATATCTTGAAAATCAGGTATTTTAGAGCGATGCTGTTCATCTACTAATGTGTAAATCTTCTGCTTCATCAGAATATTTGTCGCTAATCGTTGAGATAAAGAAATTTTTTGATTATACGCACCAGTCCAAATAGTACGATAGGCAAGACATTGATTTAGGAAAATAGCATCGCCAAACTGGGCAATGTGAATCCATGAATCAATATCATCGCAGTTAGTATTAAGTGTAGAGTCCCAACCATGTGTTTTCATAAAAGCATCACGTCGACAAGCTACCTGGGCAGGTGTGCCAAAAGGTACAAGTTCTAGCAGCATACCGTAATGAATATCTGCTTGCGGAATATAGCACGCTGAATTACTCCCATATGGTCGAGTGCGACTGAGTTCTACTTCTTTGCTATCTACTTGAGCTGCAATACAAGAACATATGACAGCATGGGGATGGATAGAAATAGCTTTTTCTATTTCTTCTAGACAATTGGGTGCTAAGTAATCATCATCATCCAAAAACTTAATCCATTCACCGTTAGCTTTTGCTATACCAGCATTTACAGATGCAGCATGACCCTGGTTAACTGGGTTACGATGGTAAACTATACTATTTCCTAGGCTTTTAATAAAAACACCTGTGTCATCAGATGAGCAGTCGTCCACAACAACTACCTCGCAATCAATCGTCTGGTTCAGCGCCGAGTAAATCGCTCTTTTTAGCAGATGTAGACGGTTATAAGTGCTGATGAGAATGGTAAATTTCATAAAAAATACTGAACTGAATTCAGAAATACAACAGATATTGTGATGTCAATAGTATAAATTAGCTCTAAATTAGCTCTACTTTATTTAGTGTTCCCAATTAAAAAGCCAAAATTGACCTCTATTTTAGAAAATTTAGCTACTCAGTGTTTTCAATACAAAAAATCAACAATCTCGAATATCTGGACTGTCAGGGGGTTATGGATTTATGATTGATGATTGTGGGTTTTTTTCAGAAATAATAGATAAATTATGAACGCTCAAGAGATTATCCGCTCTATTGAAGCGGAACAGCTAAAATCAGATATACCCATCATTTATGTGGGTGATACTGTTCGGGTAGGAGTCAAAATTAAAGAAGGTGAAAAATACCGTATCCAACCCTATGAAGGGGTGGTAATTGGTAAGCGCAACGGTGGAATTAATGAAACAATCACCGTCCGTAAAGTTTTCCAAGGCGTGGGAGTTGAGCGAGTATTTTTGCTGCATTCCCCCAGAATTGAAAACATCAAAGTCCTCCGCCGTGGTAGAGTACGACGCGCTAAACTATATTATCTACGCGATCGCGTTGGTAAAGCAACCCGAATTAAGCAACGGTTTGACCGCGCCTTGTGATCCATTCTTGCCAAACTTAGGCGAGAAATCTCAACCTGCAAGCGGCATCTGCCGCTAACTTGCATCTCAAACAAAAATAGGTTATAATCAAAGTCGAAATTGCGTTAAACTAAAAAAGTTCAGCGCAATGACTGAAACAAAGACAGCTTGTGCGCTCTTAGTTCAGTTGGTAGAACGCAGGTCTCCAAAACCTGATGTCGGGGGTTCAAGTCCTCCAGGGCGCGCTCAAAAGCAAAAAATATTGCCCGAAGCAAAAACGCATCTGTTGAACAAGCAGTCAGCGTTGATTATTTCGGGTATAATTATTTTTTACTTGCAGCTTTTTTGTTTCCACAGAAATGGGTCGAAGCTGTAAACCTTAGCGAAAAATAGCAAGGTGTAGCTATGTAAGAAACGGGGGGAATAACGACCGTGGCCAAAAAAAATGAAGCAGAAATGCCAGAAACCGGAAATGGGTTCAGCTTAAACAACTTCTTCCAAGGAACAAAAGAAGAACTTGAGAAAGTAGTTTGGCCTAGTCGGAAGCAGTTGGTGAGTGAATCAGCAGCTGTATTGTTAATGGTGACACTCTCCGCATCTTTGATATATTTGGTCGATGGATTGTTTGCTTGGGCAGCAAAACAGGTATTCTGATGACTTCTGCAACAGATGAACCACGCAACACTTTGCAGTCAGAGGAAGCGCTAGAAACAGCGCATAAGGAAGCACGCTGGTATGCAGTGCAAGTAGCCTCAGGCTGTGAAAAACGCGTGAAGACAAACTTAGAACAGCGCATCCAAACTTTTGATGTAGCTGATAAAATCATCCAAGTGGAGATTCCTCACACACCGACGGTGAAAATCCGTAAGGATGGTAAACGCCAGCCAGCAGAGGAAAAAGTATTCCCTGGTTACGTGTTGGTGCGAATGTTGATGAATGATGATACTTGGCAGGTGGTACGTAACACCTCCCACGTGATTAATTTCGTGGGAGCAGAACAAAAACGTGGCACAGGTAAAGGTCGCGGTCACGTCAAACCATTACCCCTGAGTCATTTAGAAGTTGAACGCATCTTCAAACAAACCAGTGAACAAGAACCGATAGTCAAAATTGATATGGCTACAGGTGATAAGATAATGGTGCTTTCTGGTCCATTTAAGGACTTTGAAGGAGAGGTGATTGAAGTTTCGCCAGAACGGAGTAAGCTCAAAGCTCTACTCTCGATTTTCGGAAGGGATACACCAGTAGAATTGGAATTTAATCAGGTAGAAAAACAGAGCTAAATCCAAATGGCGAAGAAAGTAGTAGCGGTCATTAAACTGGCCCTGAATGCTGGAAAAGCCAACCCAGCACCGCCAGTAGGCCCAGCATTGGGTCAACACGGCGTTAACATCATGATGTTTTGCAAAGAGTACAACGCCAAAACAGCAGACCAAGCTGGAATGGTAATACCTGTAGAAATTTCGGTTTTTGAAGACCGGAGCTTTACATTTGTACTCAAAACACCACCAGCATCAGTATTGATTCGCAAGGCAGCGAAAATAGAAAGAGGCTCTAATGAACCCAACAAAAAGAAAGTTGGGAGCATCACCAGAGTGCAATTGCGGGAAATTGCTCAAACCAAACTTCCTGACCTCAATGCCAATGATATTGATGCGGCAATGAATATTGTGGAAGGAACAGCCAAAAACATGGGTGTTACCATCACAGACTAAGAACTTAAGAAATTTTGAGTTTTGAACACTGGGTTAATAATTAGACTCAATCCAAAATCCAAAATTTAAAATCCAAAATTGTATCGGGGGAGAGGCTAAAAACTTCGGAATTACCCCAGGAGAAAAAAATGGGCAAGAAATTATCACGGCGCTTGCAGGCATTGCAAGACAAGGTTGAAGATAGGGACTACTCACCAGTAGAAGCGTTAGCTCTGTTGAAAGAAACAGCAACAGCTAAATTCGCAGAAGCAGTGGAAGCTCATATCAGACTAGGAATTGACCCCAAGTATACAGACCAACAGTTGCGGACAACTGTGGCACTGCCAAAAGGAACAGGACAAATTGTCCGAGTGGCAGTTATTGCTAGAGGTGAAAAAGTTACAGAAGCAACCAACGCTGGTGCTGATATAGCTGGTTCAGAAGAACTGATTGAAGATATTCAAAAAGGGATGATGGACTTCGACAAGCTAATTGCCACACCAGATGTAATGCCCATGGTGGCAAAACTGGGTAAGTTGCTTGGACCTCGTGGTTTGATGCCATCACCTAAAGGTGGAACAGTAACATTTGACGTAGCAAGTGCGATCGCTGAATTCAAAGCTGGTAAATTAGAATTCCGTGCTGATCGGACTGGGATTGTCCATGTTATGTTTGGTAAGGCAACTTTTGCGCCTGAAGATTTGTTAGTCAACCTCAAAGCTCTGCAAGAGACAATTGACCGTAATCGTCCTTCAGGAGCTAAAGGTCGTTACTGGCGTACATTGTATGTGTCCGCGACTATGGGACCATCCATTAGAATAGATATCAGCGCTCTACGAGATTTAAAACTGACCGAAGCTGCATAATTTGGTAATGGGTAATTGGTAATAGGTAATAGCTGAAATATTATCACCAATTACTAATAACCAACGACCACAATTTAATAAGCAAAGCCGGAGACAGCAGGTGCTAATAGCTTAATATCCTGCCGAGGTTACTACTTTCATGGCCTAAAGTTTGACAAAAACAGTTTAACAACTGTGCCATTACAAAGTACTACTGTGAAACCCCGGCAAATGTAGCTGGGGTTTGTTGTTTTCGGTTGGTCAGGATAGAAGGTTACACGTTAAAGGTGACAGTGAAAAGAGAACATAAATAACTCAATCACTAATCACTATAAGATTTTGCCCTTGGAGGTGAAACTATTATGGGTAGAACGTTAGAAAACAAAAAAGAGATTGTAGCTGACCTTAAAGTTTCTTTGAGTGAGTCAACTTTAGCACTGGTAATTGATTATCAGGGTCTGACAGTTGCCGAAATCACTGACTTAAGACGGCGGTTACGTCCTAGCGGCACTGTTTGTAAGGTGACAAAAAACACCTTTATGGGCATTGCCATTCAAGACGAAGAAAAATGGCAGCCTTTGTCAGAACTGCTTCAAGGTGCTTCCGCCTTTTTGCTAGTTAAAGAAGATTTTTCATCGGCAATTAAGACTTACCAAGAGTTCCAAAAAGTTACCAAGAAGACAGAACTTCGTGGTGGCGTTATGGACGGTCGCTTGCTAAAAGAAACTGATGTCAAGGCTTTAGGAGACTTGCCATCTAAGGAACAACTCATGGCGCAAATTGCTGGAGCTATCAACGCTTTGGCTACCAAAGTCGCTGTGGGTATCAACGAAGTTCCCAGTTCTTTGGCTCGCGCTTTGCAAGCTGTTGCCGAGAAAGAAGAAGGTAGTAGTACTGAAAGTCCTGCCGAAAGTGCTGCTGAAAGTACAGCCGAATAGAGTTTTTCATTAGTTTATAGATCATTATCAAAACTAATGACTAATAACTAACAACTAATCAAACATTACGGAGTTTATATCAATGTCTGCTGCAACCGAACAAATTTTAGAACAATTGAAATCATTGACTTTGCTGGAAGCTTCTGAATTAGTTAAGCAAATTGAAGAAGCTTTTGGTGTAAGTGCTGCTCCAGCCGCTGGTGGAATGATGATGATGGCTGCTCCCGGTGCTGCTGCTGCTGAAGTAGTAGAAGAAAAAACCGAATTTGATGCAGTTCTAGAATCAGTTCCAGCTGATAAGAAGATTGCTGTGCTGAAGATTGTCCGTGAAATCACAGGTTTAGGTCTGAAAGAAGCTAAGGACTTAGTAGAAGCTGCTCCTAAAGCAATTAAGGAAGCTGTCACTAAGGAAGCTGCTGAGGATATCAAGAAGCGTGTTGAAGAAGCTGGCGGTAAGGTAGCAATCAAGTAATTTGTAATTCAATTATGAATTAGTATTTTTATGTAAGGAGTCTCATTGAGGCTCCTTTTTTTTATTAATAAATGTCTGAATCAGGATAGCCAGGATTTAAGGATGTATAGGATGAAGAAAGTCTAGTGAAATTAACTAAATTAAATCCGACGATGATAAATGTCTGAATCAGGATAACCAGGATTTAAGGATGTACAGGATGAAGAAAGTCTAGTGAAATTAACTAAATTAAATCCTATAAATCCTGATTCAAAATTTAACACTGTTTGGCTGAGGAGGGATTTACAAAATCATGTAAGTCTTCATCCCAAATACTAATATAAATAAAATCACAGCTTTGCCGCACAATTTGACCTTTAACAGAACCCTGAGTAAAACTAAAGTCATCTGATTGACGTTGTTGTATTTGTTGTAGTCCTTGTTGAATTTCTGCCGATGCTTGTCCGCCTAGCATTCCATTCAATGTAGACTGCATGACTTGGGGATCTACTGTTTGAGCAAAAGATGCCTCAGTTTGGCGTAGTCTTCCAGATTTACGGTCAAATAAGTAACCTAGATCAATTTGCTTAGGTACTACCTGATAAGTTACAGCGCGAGTATTACCCCATGCGCCTTTTAAATCTTTATTTTTACCAAGAGTTTGTTCTACGGTGTCTCTGGATGTACCTGTAGGAAAGGCGGGAATACTTTGGCTGATATTAGTAGTATTTAATTGCTCACGTGATTTCTTTTTTTTCTTATCTGGCTTGTTCTGAGCATCTGAAAATACCTCTGTTGTGGGAACTACATCTGGTTGCTGTTGATTGTCTATTTCTACTTGTGGTGTTGATGAGATGGGGAGTGTAGGAGTATTTTCAATCACAGGCTCTTGATCTGGTGCTGGTGTAACTGCTGTAGAAGAATTGGATTCTGATAAAGACTGAGCAGGAGTGGGTGTAACAGAAGTTTGGGGTAGGGTATTGGCAGTTTGTGTTTCTGTATTGACAGTTGATGTAGATGGCTGTTGACGAGTAATACTAGAAATTGCTACTGCACCAATTAAACTTCCTACTAGCATACTACCAAAAATTACAGCAGGTTTTTGCCAGATTTTGGGGCTATGAGCTTCTTTGATAACGGGAGTTTGAGTAGGTGCAGATATTGATTGGGTGGGCTGAATATTAGCAGCAGCTGGACTCAGGCTAATTGTGGCCGCAGTAGTAGGAGAGGAGGAGGAGCGAGAAATATTATTATTAGCTGATTTTAAAGCCTGGAGCATTTTATTGGCTGTTGTGTAGCGATCGCTCGTTCGTGGTTCAATTGCTTGTGTAAGTGCGATCGCTAATTCTGGAGATACACCAGAAACATATTGTTGCCAGAGTATTTGCCCTGTCTGTGGATGAGTTTCTAATTCTTGGGGTTGTTTGCCACTTAGCAAGTAAATCGCTGTCAAGCCCAAACTATAGATGTCTGTGGCGTAAACTGGACGGCCGATAGCTTGTTCACTCGGCATATACCCAGGTGTGCCTATGACAATGGATTGTACAGGATTTGCCCCAGGATTGATAACAGTACGGATAGTTTCTTTAACAGCACCAAAATCAATCAAAACTGGTTTGTGATCTTGGGAACGCAGAATAATATTATCTGGTTTAATATCTCGATGAATAATACCCTTGTTGTGGACATAATCTAAAACCGGCAGCAAGCTTAAGAGAATTTCTCTGACAGTTGTTTCCGCTACAGATCCTTTAGCTGCCAACATCTGACTGAGGGTTTGGCCATGAATCCATTCTTGAACAAGGTAAAATTGCCCATTTTCAGAAAAATAAGCGTAAAGTTTAGGAATTTGGCCGCTACTTTCACCCAGATACTCCAAAATAGCCGCTTCCCTTTCAAACCGCTGTTGAATAAGTTGATAGGTTTGTGGATCATTACTAATTGGTTTAAGTTGCTTAATTACACAGCGACGACGAGAAGGCATATGGGTATCTTCTGCGAGGAAGGTTTCCCCAAACCCACCAGCACCGAGTACTTGGATAACTTGATAGCGATTATTGAGCAGTGTTTGTGTCATGAAAGGTTGAGATGCGATATCCTTTCCAAATGTATATCAGATACTTTGACGATGTAGGGATGAGATGTATCTTGGTGATCTACTATTTTGCATAAATAAATTTTGTAAATATTAGCTGTGCTAATGCTTTTTCTACCTTTTCCATGATTGCGTTATGATTCCATTTATAATGTAGTTAGGCAAAAATATTTATACATTCTGAAAATATCAAATCCTTGTCATTGCGTTCGCGTAGCGTCTCTTACAGAAAAGGAACGAAGCAATCTCAATATATATTTAATTTTGCACAACCAATTAATAAGTTGAGATTTAGCTTCATCACTTTAGTCTTTTTATCAAAATATGCAATCAGCGGTTATAGCAGCTAATAAATTCTCTAAATGCCCAACCCCAAATTCTCTGCTTGCCATTGTGATACCCAGCTATTTTAGCCCAAGGTCTTCTTGTATTGTCATAAGCTATTTCCAGAATGTAAACTTCCTTCCCATTTTTCAATTTATTTATAATTCGACCATTAGGAATATCTCTAATATTCAGAGGAGTACCAGTAGGGTCTGTTACTTGACAAACTTTTTCAGCTTTTGCAGGTAAAATCAAAATATTAATACTACTCAATAAAACTAAAGAAGCTGCTAAACAATTCCACCGTTTCATAAACTTGTATTTTCCTAACTAACACTGTACGAAGCAATTATAACTGACATTTTGTAAATCGCAAGATCATCTTTAAAAGCAATGGATAATTGATATGGCAACCACAGAAATTACTATCTCAATTTATTAAAATATACTCGATCAGGCGATATGTTAGCATCTTTACTCGCAAGCACACAATAAGCATCTGAATTAAATTGTCCATAGATTTTCAAGAAGTTGATACATTTGGTGCGATCGCTAAACTGATTTGCATATACCTCATATAGACGTTTTCCTGATAAATTTGGATAATCTGGTATCCAAAAAATGCCAGATTGATAATAACCCATCAACTGTAATTTTTTAACTTGTATATTAGCAGTTCGTAAATCTTTAAAGGCAGAATCAGCTACAAAATAAAATGAATTATTGACTATAGATTTTTCTGGTAATGAGCGATTAATTTGAGTCTGTATCGCGTCAGGCAATTGAGATAAATTCTTGTTGGATGATGCTATTTTTGGATATTCCTGACTTGCTGATGAAGATTCTACTGAATTTTTATTTGAGGAAGATACTGTTGTGTTTGTGTTGTTAGCAGATTCAACAGGTGGAGATGATTTATTAATAGCAAACCCAATAATAATAGAAACACCAATTAAACTACTAGCGATAATACTAGGTAGAATTGTTTCTCTTTTTTTGTTATTAAATGGTGAAATTATGTCCTTTTGACTAACTGTAAATGTATTCTGTAAATTATGATAAATTTTTGTTTGAGTAACTAGTGGTTGATTATTAGCTGATGTCATAGGCAAACCAACTGACTTCATCTGTAAAGCATTCAACATTTCTCTAGCAGATGCAAAGCGTTCTCTGGGATGATAAGCAATAGCTTTATCAATTACTCGTGCAAGAATAGGATTAATATTACTTGCAAAATGTCTCCAAACTATTTCCGCAGTTTGTGAATCTGTCTCTAGTTGTTGAGGTTGTCTCCCAGTTAGTAAATAAATTGCAGTTAAACCTAAACTGTATAAATCACTGGAATAAACTGGTCTTCCTGCTGCTTGTTCACTGGGCATAAATCCTGGTGTACCAATTACGATTGAGCTAGTAGGATTTCCCTGAGAATTTAATACAGTTGCCATTGATTCCCGTACCGCACCGAAATCAATTAGCACAGGTTTATTATCACGATAAGGCAGAATAATATTATCCGGCTTAATATCTCGGTGAATAATATGTTGTGAATGAATATACTCTAAAACAGGTAATATATTAACTAATAATTCCTCAATTGCGGTTTCAGCAAATAATCCTTGCCTTTGAATTTTTTCTGTTAAAGTATCTCCTTCTATCCACTCCTGAACCAAGTAAAATTCCCCTCCAGTAGAGAAGTAAGCATATAAAGTAGGAATTTGATCAGATGCACCACCAAGTGATTCTAAAATTGCTGCCTCTCGTTGGAATCTCTCTTGTACTAGTTGATAAATCTGAGGATTATTCTGAATTGGTTTTAGTTGTTTAACTACACAAAGTCGCTCTGATGGCATATTGGTATCTTTAGCGAGAAAGGTTTCACCAAAACCACCAGATCCAAGAGTGCGGATTATTTGATAACGATTGTTTAGCAGGGTTGTGTTCATAAATGGTAAGATGCAATTGCAATAATTCCTAGTAGGCGTACTTTCGTTTCTTATTTGTAGACTGACTAACCCTTGATTCTACGGTAAACTCCGGTATATCTCGTAATTCAGCCTCACTTAAATTATATTGCTCACAAACCAAACTTAAGCGATTTCCGGGAGTTTTGACTGCATTCACAGAATGGGTTAAATCACCTTGAAAGTAAACCAGGGTATTGTTTTGGGGTTTAACTTGCCCAATTTGGCGTTTAGGCGATTTTAGCAGCAATTCTCCCCCCTCCATATTTTCTGGTACTCGCACATAGAGAACACTAACAATACTGGGTGGTTCAATAGTTTTGCAATAAGAACGTAAGGAACGATCTATATGTGGATCTACACGAGAACCTTCTTTTAAGAGTAAAGGATTGAGATAAAAAGCATTACAATTTGACTGAAGTGCTATATCTAAATAAGGCTTAAAAAAGGGGAATTTTTGTTCAACAGTTTTTAATCCCTGACGTTGAAACACCACAGAAAATCCTTTGGTATTGATAAAATCGCGGTTGAGATTGTTGATAGCAAAGTAAGGACTAGCGTGAATTTCTCCCCATAAATCATTTAGATAATTATTAGGTAAAGCGTTGGTTTGTAGTTGATAGTATTTCACGTTTCGCAAATCAAAAATTTATTTATAGCGTTTCCTAGTCTAGTGAAGTACAAAATCATCTGCGTACCCTGCGGGAAGCAAGCTATATCTGCGTCCATCTGCGTTAAATTATTACAGCTTGTACCTCACTTGCATGATAATTGCTATATTTTGGTTGTGGGGAATCAAACAAACAATTTTTTTAAATTCATACATTCCGCAAAATTCGCTCAATCATCTGATTTGCTTGGGAAGCATAACCACCACCGAACAAATTAAAATGATTTAAAACATGATAAAGATTATAAAGTGTTTTCCGTTTTTCATATCCTTCATCCAAAGGAAATACTTCCTCATATCCTTGATAAAAATTTGGTGGGAAACCACCAAATAATTCTGTCATGGCAATATCAACTTCTCGATCACCAAAATAAGTTGCTGGATCAAAAATGACAGGTTCACCATCAATAGTACAACCTGCATTTCCTCCCCATAAATCACCATGTACTAGAGATGGTTGCACTTGATGATCTGCTAATAATTCTGGGATAGTACCTAATAATTTATTTTCTAGAGGAAAATTTCCACCTTTTCGTCTGGCTAATTGAAATTGATAACCTAAGCGATGTTGAATGTAGAACTCTGTCCAATTATTCAGCCAAGTATTAATTTGTGGTGTGGAACCAATAGTATTATCCATATCCCAACCAAAACCACTTTGACTGGTATTTTTGTGCATTGCTGCTAATTTGCGCCCCATTTTTGTCCAGGATTTGCTATTAGCATCTGTCATTTCTAGCCATTCCATGACGATATAGCCAGAATCACCAGTTATACCCCAACACAGAGGTTGAGGAACACGAATAGTTTCTGTGTTGTGCATCTGTTGTAAACCCAGCATTTCTGCTGCAAACATTTTTACTTGGGATGCTTGGTTAATTTTGATAAAGTAGGTTCTTTGACTATCGCTAATTGCATAACCTTGGTTAATACAGCCACCACTGACGGATAAATGTTGTGAAGATTGAAATTTTTGGCCAGTTACTTGGCTAATATGAGTATCAATTTCTTGCCAAATCATAGTTTGTGATGGGGGCGATGTAATTCGCCCTTACTTGTCAATTTTTAAGAAGAGATCATAAAGGGCGGGGAAACCCCGCCCCTACAGTGGTTTGATAACAACTACACCATAGGCATCTGGGGAAAGATAATCTTTTGCAGCTTGCATTAAGTCAGTTGCATTTTGGGATTGAATGTAATTTGGGTAATTAAATGCTGGTTCTAAATCGCCAATTAAAGATTGATAATAACCATATAAGCCGGCGCGATCGCTTGGAGTTTCATTTCCAAACACAAATCTATTGGCTACACGTCGCCGTACACGGTCGATTTCAGATTCTTTCACCAATTCTGTTTGTAATTTTCGCAGATGTTGTGCGATCGCTTCTTCTACTGCTGGTAAATCTTCTACTTCACACTTCGCCGAAACAGAAAACGCACCTTGTAACAGATGGCTCATATTACCCACAGAAATTGTACTCACCAAGCCCCGTTCTTCCCGCAAATCATACACCAGTCTGGATGTCCGTCCATGTCCTAAAATTCCTGCTAAAACATCCAGCGCATAAGTTTGATTTAGTTCCATTAACCCTGGAACTCGCCAAATCATCACTAACCTTGCTTGCTGGAGAGTTTCATCAACAAATTCTTGTCTAACAATTTCTGTAAATGCTGGTTCAGGAACAAATGTTGATTGTTGACGGTTCACCGTTGACTGTTGATTATTCTTATTCAAACCTTCAGCAACAATTTCGACCAATTCTTCCACAGGTAAATTACCTACAGCTACAGCCGTAACTGACTGGGGTTGATACCAATTAGTATGGAAATCTCGCATTTGCTGGGGTTTAAGTTGAGAAATTACATCTTCTGGCCCCAACACCGGACGACGGTAAGGTAGGGAATCAAAAGCAGTTTCCATAATCCGACGAAAAATCCGCCGCCGGGGATTATCCTCCGAACGTCTAATTTCTTCCAGAACTACCAAACGTTCCCTTTCAAAAGCTTCATCAGGAATACTGGCATTAAAAACCACATCCATTTGTAGTGGTGCTAATTCAGCAAAGTCTTGAGGAGCAGTATTTATATAGTAATGAGTGTAATCTTGGCTGGTAGCTGCATTCGTCACCGCACCCCGTTCTTCAATTCGCCTTTCAAACTCGCCACTTACCAATTGCTGTGTTCCCTTAAAAATCATATGCTCTAAAAAATGAGCCATACCGTTAATCGCATCTGACTCTACAGCAGAGCCGATTTTTACCCATAAGCTGAGATTAACGGCTTCTACCGGCATTTGCTCGGCGATGATTGTTAAACCATTGGGTAAATGGTGTAGCTTTGGAGCATTAAGGCGAGGAAATTGTAGCAATGTTGATGTCATTGGTGATGGCGGTGTGAAAGGCTAGGTTACTTCTTATATCTTACAACCCCCTTAATGCTGTAAACCTTGTAGAAACGTTTCAATTCAGATTACTAGCTTCTTAAAAAAGTCGGGGATATTGTTTTTATGATCAAAGTCCTGTTTATTTGAGACTTACTGAAAAAGCCTTTTGGTTAGGGCTAGAAGTCAGGAGTTAGGAGTCAGGAGTCAGAATTAGAAGAAGAGAAGAATAGTCTTGAATCTAGTCAAATGATAAATTTTTGGTAGTTTCAACGCTTATTTCTTGCAACTGATTCACCTTTTTAACCTTCAAACTCTTGATATATCTAAAGTTTTAGATTTATTCAGCACTACCCTTTTTCCGCTAGTTCAGCACCAGCAGTGAAAGCAGTGGCAATTTTAATAATTCTTAGCAACCTACCCGACTTATCTTTTGCATCATCCAAATTATCTCTTTGATTTTGAATTTCAATCTTAACATTATTAACTATAGCGTTATTTTCGTGATTAAAAGAATCAACTAAATTATCCATTTTGTAAGGATTCAGGATATTTGATATAGCAGGGAACAAAAGAGAAAAATATTCTTCTTTCTCCTTCTTCTTTCTCCTGACTCCTGACTCCTGACTCCTGACTCCTGACTCCTGACTCCTGACTCCTG
>NZ_JAYGGY010000097.1:0-60022 GCF_034931625.1 Anabaena cylindrica UHCC 0172
TTGATTTGGTGAACTGGGATAGCGTACCCTACGGGATCTTGCTACGCGGAGCGTCTCGGAGGGAACTAGCGCTGCTGCAAGCAGTACATCTTTTTTGTGGAGTTCTCTTAATTTGTAATCACGTAAGTTGCTAATTAGGCAAACTGTCAGATATGGCTTACTCTCCCGTAAGAGATACAGGATTTCCAGGATTTAAGGATGAAGTCTGGATGGAGTTTTATCACCAATTACCCATTACCAGACTCAACTAGATAACTAGCAACTTGGGTGGTAAACCAGTATTTTCTTCGCTTAATGCGCGAGGGGGTGGGTGTGAAAAATCCAGTTTCTCAGAAAATGCCTGAAATCATTTCTAGGCAAGGCTTTGCTGGTTTTCTTCTGCCTACACCCTCGCGCACCTTACTGTGTAAGGGTTTCAGCGATTTTTGCTCTTGACACGATTCCTGAAATGGACTATGATGATATCGTCCGCGCAATTGAACCTTGAAAACTACATATATATAGGCTTTCAGCCTCCCGCTATTGCAATTTCCATTACTCCCTATTAGGGATTGAAACTATTTTCCTATTAAGAAAAAAAAGGATAAAGAATTAATTGCAATTTCCATTACTCCCTATTAGGGATTGAAACCTCTAATCTTCCCTCTGCTTATTGGGAGGTATCATTGCAATTTCCATTACTCCCTATTAGGGATTGAAACTAAAGAATTTTATTATAAATATGAGTATATATTTAATTGCAATTTCCATTACTCCCTATTAGGGATTGAAACTTACAAAATATGATGCTACTTTAAAAACTGAAAAGCTTTTAATTGCAATTTCCATTACTCCCTATTAGGGATTGAAACCCCAAATTGAAGAGATTTTGGCTTTAATTGAGGAATTGCAATTTCCATTACTCCCTATTAGGGATTGAAACTTGCCACGTCACACAATGGCTACGAAAAACAAAATATTGCAATTTCCATTACTCCCTATTAGGGATTGAAACATTAATTGCGTATCCATCAGAATCCAATTTTTCAGATTGCAATTTCCATTACTCCCTATTAGGGATTGAAACCTCATCCTTTACCTGCTTGAGCCATTCAACCTTCTGATTGCAATTTCCATTACTCCCTATTAGGGATTGAAACGCCTGCCCTACAGTACCATTTAATTGTGCTTCAAGTTGAGCATTGCAATTTCCATTACTCCCTATTAGGGATTGAAACTAAACTTAGCCAGCCTATCTGCACAAGTTCCAGATTGCAATTTCCATTACTCCCTATTAGGGATTGAAACAGTTAAATCAGGAAGAATAGCTGCATTCAGGAAATTGCAATTTCCATTACTCCCTATTAGGGATTGAAACTTATCCCAACCTTCTAACGTTTTAGCTAAAGATAAAATTGCAATTTCCATTACTCCCTATTAGGGATTGAAACGTCAGAAGACCCTCTTGAATTTCAGACATTTATTGCAATTTCCATTACTCCCTATTAGGGATTGAAACATGATTTAACTCTTCTTTTAATTTATTAAGTGTAATTGCAATTTCCATTACTCCCTATTAGGGATTGAAACCAGGGAGAAGTCATGAAGCGATAAGAATCTAAGCGAAATTGCAATTTCCATTACTCCCTATTAGGGATTGAAACGCGGGGCAAACTTATGCCGCCGCGATGATAATCATCCAGAGATTGCAATTTCCATTACTCCCTATTAGGGATTGAAACTGCAAGTACTACTATTTCAGTTACATCCTGATGAATTGCAATTTCCATTACTCCCTATTAGGGATTGAAACACTTAGCTTGTCGGACTCTCTGGCAGCAATCAGGGAAATTGCAATTTCCATTACTCCCTATTAGGGATTGAAACTATTGCAAGGCACGGATAAAGTAATCATCCATGGTGATATTGCAATTTCCATTACTCCCTATTAGGGATTGAAACATGGTACGGTTTTTGCCCCGTGGCGTTTGTTTATAATTGCAATTTCCATTACTCCCTATTAGGGATTGAAACGTTAAAAAGAGTAAAAGCAGTGCGATTGGTATTTTATTGCAATTTCCATTACTCCCTATTAGGGATTGAAACTTTTGTTTGGTTAGCATCGGTTCGTTTCTGTGTTCCGAATTGCAATTTCCATTACTCCCTATTAGGGATTGAAACATTTTAAATGGGCAAATGCCTGGAAAGTGGGTAAATGATGATTGCAATTTCCATTACTCCCTATTAGGGATTGAAACCCTCCTTCACCTCAAGATGCAGTGAATCTTATAAAAGGTATTGCAATTTCCATTACTCCCTATTAGGGATTGAAACGGCTTTACTAATAGCTGAATTAGCTGTAGCTAAAGATTGCAATTTCCATTACTCCCTATTAGGGATTGAAACACCTGCTGACATTAATCTGGCTAAGGGAGAAACTGAAATATTGCAATTTCCATTACTCCCTATTAGGGATTGAAACGATACATTGCGTCATTCGCTCTCAGGAAGAGCGGGAATTGATTTTTCATAAACCAAAATTATTAATCAGGGAAGATAACCCAGTTTTTTGATATACTCAAAACGGATAATTACTAGACTTTTGTCTGGGAAAAATCTTTGTATATCAATACTCTTAGCGATTTTAAAAGTAAAGTTGCCACCCGGTTTTAGTATAAATCCTGTAAATCCTTTAATCCTGTAAATCCTGATTCAGATAATAATGAAATATTGAGGAATGAAAGGTGATTGAATGCGGGCTTTTGTGACTGGTGGTACAGGATTTGTTGGTTCTCATGTGGTGCGATCGCTCTTAGAGTCAGGATACAAAGTTACAGCCTTGGTGCGATCGCATAGTAATTTAGGTAATTTACACGGTTTAGAGGTAGATTTTGTTAAAAGTGATTTAAATGATCCGCATATCTGGAAACAGATGCAGGATTGTAACTACCTGTTTCATGTTGCTGCCCATTATTCCCTATGGCAAAAAGACCGCGATTTGCTCTATCGTCATAATGTGGAAGGAACGCGCAATCTCTTAGCAGCAGCCCAAAAAGCGGGGATTGAACGCACTGTTTACACCAGTTCCGTCGCGGCTATTGGAGTGGGAAAATCGGGTCAAGTTGTTGATGAAACCCATCAGAGTCCTGTAGAGAAATTGGTGGGAGACTACAAAAAGTCCAAGTTCCTAGCGGAACAAGTAGCAATGGACGCTGCAAAACAAGGTCAAGATATAGTCGTGGTTAATCCTAGTAGTCCCATTGGAACTATGGATATTAAACCGACACCCACAGGAGATATAATCCTGCGGTTTTTACGGCGACAAATGCCGGCTTATGTGGATACAGGTTTGAACTTCATTGACGTGCGAGACGTGGCTAGAGGACACTTGCTGGCTTTAGAAAAAGGTAAAGGAGGCGATCGCTATATCTTAGGACATCAAAATCTCAGCCTCAAACAACTGCTAGAAATACTCTCCGACATCACAGGATTAAAAGCACCGCAAATATCAGTTCCAGCTTTGTTACCTCTAACTGTGGCTTGGATAGAAGAAAAAATTCTCGCACCTTTAGGGAAAACCCCCACAGTTCCCATAGATGGTGTCCGCATGGCACAGCAACCAATGTATTATGATGCTTCCAAGGCCGTCCGCGAACTTGCTCTACCTCAGTCCCCTGTGAGTGTAGCACTCAAGGACGCTGTTGATTGGTTTGTATCTAATGGTTATGTCAAATGAAAAACCTCTCCCCTAACCCCTCTCCTACAAGGAAAGGGGAAATAAGCCCCCTTCCCTAAGATGGAAGGGGGTTGGGGGTTAGGTCTTTGAGTAAGTGGTGTTATCAAGAGAGGAGAATAGTTAAATGGCGATTAATCTACAACAAGCAATTGATATTGGTAAGTATCTAGTAACGCAACGTCTATTAGGACGAAAACGCTTCCCTCTCGTATTGATGTTAGAACCTCTATTTAGATGCAACTTGGCTTGTACAGGTTGTGGAAAAATCCAACATCCTACAGAAATACTCAAACAAAACCTGACTCCAGAACAGTGTTTTGCAGCAGTAGAAGAATGTGGCGCACCTGTAGTTTCTATTCCTGGAGGAGAACCCCTATTACATCCCCAAATTGATGAAATTGTTAAAGGTTTAGTTGAACGCAAGAAATATGTTTACTTGTGTACCAATGGTTTGTTATTAGAAAAGAGTCTCCATAAATTTCAACCTTCTCCTTATCTGAGTTTTAGCGTTCACCTCGATGGAATGCGAGAATGGCATGATAAATGTGTAGACAGAAAAGGCGTTTTTGATACTGCTGTCCAAGCGATTCGCGCCGCCAAAGCTAAAGGTTTTCGTGTCACTACCAACACGACTATTTTTGAAGGTTGTGATGTCCAAGAAATGCAGGAGTTTTTCGACTTTCTAGAAACTCTTGGTACTGATGGAATGATGATTTCTCCTGGTTACGGTTATGAATGGGCCCCAGATCAGGATCATTTTCTGCAAAGAGAACAAACCCGTGCTTTAT
This sequence comes from Anabaena cylindrica UHCC 0172, assembly GCF_034931625.1. Lineage (GTDB taxonomy): Bacteria > Cyanobacteriota > Cyanobacteriia > Cyanobacteriales > Nostocaceae > Anabaena > Anabaena cylindrica_A. Next base: position 4,504 of record NZ_JAYGGY010000097.1, read on the forward strand.
TCCGAGAAATTCTCACACCTTACACATCTGGAAAGAAGAACTGGAACTTTAATCACAACCCTCTATTTTTAGATTTTCTCATTGGTGAGAAAGACTATGAATGTACTCCTTGGGGTAGTCCTAGTTATAGTGTTTTGGGTTGGCAAAAACCTTGCTATCTCTTGAATGAAGGATACTATACAAGCTTCAAACAGTTATTAGATGAGACTGATTGGAGTCAATATGGACGCGCTAGTGGTAATCCTAAATGTGCTGATTGTATGGTTCATTGTGGTTACGAACCAACCGCAGCAATGGATGCTATGCAACCACAAAATATAGCCCGTTCTTTAGGGACTGTGTTTGGTAGAGGGTAATTTGAAAACTGTCAGAATCAGGATTTACAGGATGTATAGGATTAAGAAGTAATTTACTCACACTGAATCTTGTTTATCCTCACATCTAGTTAATCCTGATTCTGATGATAAAAATGTCTGAATCAGGATTAGCAGGATTCAAAGAATAATTATTACTCCTTTGATTTAGCGACAAAATCAAAAAGTTCTAGGGACAAAATAAAGTTTCCCGTGTATCTCTACCAGTCACAGGATTAGTACCTTTAGCCAGCTTGCACAATTTTTTTTGCTCATCCCCTCGCAGCAGTGCATCAGTGAAATCTGCTCCATCAATAATAGCACCATCGAATTTGGCACTAGCTGCAAATGCTCCTTCTAAAACTGCATTGGTTAAATTGGCTCTAATCAGACGAGCCGAATCCAAGGTAGCATTAGTTAAATCAGCCCCCTCCAAGTTGGCCGATTCTAGATTGGCTGCAAAGAAGCTCACACCACGCAAGTTCGCATGACTGAAATTACTCTGACGCAGATTAGCTTTAGTAAAACTAGAGTCTGTTAAATCACGTCCTGAAAAATCAGCTGCAATCAAGATTTCTTTGTTGTATTCGAGTCCTAAAGCCGTTGGTGCTAAACCTATTAATGCTGTAATGGGAATGATTGCCCAAAGGGATAAACTGAGTATGAGTGATAAAATCCGATACTTAGTATTCATGATATTTTTAATTTAATGCCTAAACATCCACCATCTAATTATCTAGATATCGGTGACTTAGGAGAAGACCTAGTAGCCCAATGGTTACAATCTACAGGTTGGGAAATTCTGCACCGTCGCTTTTCTTCTCGCTGGGGAGAAATTGATATTATTGCCCAGTATCACGATCAAAAAGTAACAGCAGCCCAGAGAAATGGCAATCAACAGGAGATAACACTAGCCTTTGTCGAGGTAAAAACCCGCAGTGCAGGCAATTGGGATGCAGGGGGCAGAACCGCCATCACCCCACAAAAGCAAGCAAAACTCTGTAGCACGGCACAAATATTTTTATCTCAGTATCCTGAAAAGGCTGATTGTTATTGTCGCTTTGATGTAGCTCTTGTTTATTGTCAACGGTTATCAAAAAAGCTTGTTGGGGCTATAGTTACCCCAGAATCCCCAGCGAGTTTATCAATTGCTGGGTATCAGTTAACGCTGCAAGAGTATATTGCCGCAGCTTTTGATAGTGTCAATTTGTAATTAAAAATAGAACAGGTTTACTCACTGTTAAGCCAATGTTTCTGGACAATAGCCCAAACCTCGGACAAATTGTTGACGGAATGCTTCGATTTCTTCTTTTTCCGAGCTACCATGAGATACAATTGCTACTTGGTAGCGGCGCATTACATCCACAGGATACTGTCCTGCTTCCAAGCTCCAAAGTGCCATTTGCACTCTCATAGGTGGTTCATAACTAATTCCTAGTTCATTGAAGAAAGCCCGTAAATCTCCATCTTCCTGGGCTGAAACTGGATCTCTGAGTTTGATTCTCACTACCCAACCATCAATTTGATGAATTACGCTGATGAAGGAAACAGGGGTTTGGGGTCTGTTGTGCAGATGTTGAACTATTCTAAGTGTCAGGCTGGCATTTGCCAGATAGTATAAATATTCCATGATGGTGTTTGGGAGCAAATCCAATCCTACTTCTTTATTTTCGTGAATAAAGTACAGTTCCTGGTAGGGTAAAAGCACCCGTTTTTATATGGGGAGATTTACCCAATTTTGTCAGTTGTCAGTTACGTGGCGTTAAAAATTGTCGTTATGACCAGGGAATAGGGAACAGGGAAGACAATGTGTGTAATTAATTTTGTCCGATTGCTTAGTATCGAACAAACAGCGATCGATGATCCAAAAAATGTTAAATTAATATTTCTGTATTAGTCCAAAATCAGCATAAATGACTCGCTTTATACATGATCAATTTGCAAAACAATATCTAACAGAACTATTAACACCTTACGGACAAGTAGAAACCAGTAAAGATATCACCGCAGAAGTTAGACAAGTTGATATATTGTTTATACCTTCCCCCCAACCAAAACAAAGTCTAGAAACACTGGGATTACTGGGGAAAATGGCGGCAAATTATGCCATATTTGAACCATTCCGTAACCCTGTCAGCAAAAGTGAAATTCGTAGTTGTATGGGTAAATTATTTGACGTTCATGCAGACTTAGAACGGCAAGCAAAACGCAATGATACGCGAATCAATGAATCTGAATTACCCCAACTATGGATTTTTACGCCTACAGCATCAGTAGAAATACTAGAGAGTTGTAATGGTACTCTGGATGAAACAAACTGGGGTAAAGGCATCTATTTTGTACCAAAATTATTTAAAACCGTAATTGTGGCGATTCATCAGCTACCCAGTACACCCGAAACACTGTTTTTGAGGGTTTTAGGAAAAGGGAAAGTACAAAGACAAGCAGTAGAAGAATTAGAAGCACTAGCAAATAATAGTCCGTTCCTTGCGGATATTATACAATTAGTACATAACCTAATTGCTGTGTTATCGGCTCGTCAACGTCAAGAACAAAATATTGATAAAGATGATCAGGAGTTAATTATGAAATTATCGGAAATGTATCAACAACAATTAGAAGAACTTAAAAAACAAGGACTTCAAGAAGGACGACAAGAAGGACGACAAGAAGGACGACAAGAAGGACTTCAAGAAGGACAACGTGAAGGGATAGAAAGAGAACGACGCGCTATGATTGAAAGTATCTTGCAAGTGCGTTTTGGGGCAGTTGATTCACAGTTAGCAACAATTATCAATCCTCTCATTGCTATGAATAGAGAAGAATTTACTCCTTTGCTTCTACAATTATCCCGTGAGGAATTATTAGCTAGATTTGCTTAAAAATACTTTTCCGAGATCCCTAACTTCTTAAAGAAGTCGGGGATCTGATAGCTATTATAAAGTCTGGGTTTTCAACAATATATCAGTTTTATTAGCCTGAAAAATATTTGAAAATATTGTTAATTTATTTAATCATCAACGGTATTAATTTATTTTTAACTTACTCCCAAACAACAGCAAAAAAAGAGCATGAGGGGGTTGACAATGGATTTGAGATTAGTTAGTTTATCCTTGATAAGGAAGAATTATATATAAAAAATGTGATTAAATCTGGTAGGGGTTTAGCATTGCTAAACCCTTATTTTATAAGAGAAAACATGGGAAATTAACGATTTCCAACCAATACACGTGGGTTTTAACTGAGCTTTTAAGGAAATGTCTGACTTAGAGATACAAGGTGTAGATTTAGACCGTTCATTGTCTGGTTATGATTACGAGCTTCCCCCGGAATTAATTGCCCAAAACCCGGCTGTTCCTAGAGATAGTTCTCGTTTATTGGTGATAGATAGTCCTGATACAGGGAAAGAAAAACCAGCACTTAACCACATTTTCAGGGATTTGTTGAATATACTGAAACCTGGTGACTTATTAGTTATGAATAACACTAAAGTTATTCCCGCCAGGTTGTATGGCCACAAGTCTACGGGTGCGGAAGTGGAAGTATTGCTGTTAGAGGAAAGAGAGGATAATTGTTGGTTAGCTTTGGTGAAACCGGGAAAACATTTCAAGTTAGGAACTCAGATTATTTTTGATGGGGATAAAACTCTAGGGACTGAACTGGTAGCTACAGTCATAGACAGGGATGAAGCAACTGGAGGACGGTTGTTGCAGTTTGATGTACCGGAAAATCAATCCTTGGTGCAGGTGTTGGAGAAGTTTGGCGAAATTCCTTTACCGCCTTATATCACTGCTTCTAATTCCACAGATGAACAGTATCAAACGGTGTATGCTCAAGCACAAGGAGCGATCGCAGCACCAACGGCTGGATTACACTTTACACCAGAACTTTTACAAAATTTGCGCGATCGCTCTATTAATCAAGCTTTTGTCACTCTACACGTTGGTGTGGGGACTTTTCGCCCTGTGGAAGTCGATGATGTAACTACTCACCAAATGCATGAAGAATGGATTGAAGTCAGCGCTGCTACAGTTGAGCAAATCCGGGCTACTCAAGCCGCTGGGGGGCGGATTATAGCGGTGGGAACTACGGTAGTCCGTGCTTTAGAAGGTGCGGCTCAATTTGGCGATTTACAGCCTTATGTCGGCAAGGTAAATTTGTTTATCTATCCTGGCTTTCAATGGCGGGTTGTAGAAGGTTTAATTACTAATTTTCACCTGCCTCGTTCTAGTTTGCTGATGCTGGTCAGCGCCTTGATTGGGAGAAAAAGGTTATTGAAAATTTACCAACAAGCGATCGCATCTCAATATCGTTTTTATTCCTTTGGGGATGCCATGCTTATTTTGCCAGAAGGAGTAACGAGTATTGAGTACCGAGTACCGAGTATTGAGTAATAATTACGAATTAAATTGTGGATTTTTGATGTAGTTATGGGTACTCTGATTGTGTCAAGATTTTAATTACAAATATACGGTTACAAGTTATGGCTAAAAAAAATCTACCTACAAAGTGCGTACACAGTTCATTTCCAGCCAATTTTTATAAAAGTTCTGCACAGCGATTAGGACTTTTGTTTGCTGCTTCGGCATTTTTGGTGTTGGGTTTACCGACAATTATTGATTTCCCAGAAAGTAAGCTGTTGGCGCAGAATGTGGTTTCTCAGGATTTGGACGCGGCTATTTTGTATCAATTGGGAGTTACCCGCTATCACCGCAAAGACTTTAAAAGTGCTGAATCTGCCTTTAGACAAGCTTTACAGCGAGATATTAATATTGGGTTAGCACGAAATTATCTAGGTAATATCTTGATGGAGCAAAATCGCCTAGATTTAGCTGTACAAGAATATGGGGAAGCGGTTAAACTTAATCCCAATTTTGGCGAAGCTTATTACAATTTGGGGTTAGCTCTGCAAAAACAGGGACAAAAAGAAGCAGCAATTAGTGCTTACCGTCAAGCCTTGGTAGTTAGTCCGACAATGGCGGCAGCACAGTATAATTTGGGAGTTGTTTTGTATGAACAAGAACAACGAGAAGAAGCAATTGCGGCTTATCAACAAGCGATTAATTTAGATGGTAGCAATGCCAATGCTTATTTTAATTTAGCGATCGCACTCCAACAAGAAGGACAAGTAGAAAATGCGATCGCAGCCTATCGCCAAACCTTAATGCTAAATCCTGAAAATACCGTAGCTTACAACAATTTAGGCAGTCTCTTCGTGATTCAAAATCAACCCTTAGAGGCTATTGCCATTTATCAAAAAGCCATTCGCCAAAATTCCAAAAATGCCTTAGCTTACTACAACTTAGGAGTAACTTTATATAATCAAGGCGATCTCAAGACAGCTAATCAAGCATTTAAACGCTCTCGTCAAGAGTATAGCGAACAAGGAAATACTGAGCAAACCGCAAAAATTGACGAAATGACACAGAAAATTACTGAGTATTTAACACCTAAAAAACCACAAACCACACAAACCACAACCCCCACTCCTAACAACGATGTAATATTACCCGCACCTGAAGAAATAATGCCCGTCAACTCTACTGATATGCCTAACAATGTAGAACAACAGCCAAAAACACCCTAGAAGAAATGAGAGAAACAAGGTATTTATATTGGCAAGCGATTAATATCCTTGTTACAGCCAATAACTACCATTGCTGTACCGCGTTCTAAACGCTTAGTAGGGTCAGGATTAATCTTAAATTTACCATCCTGACTCACTGCCAACAAATTCAAACCATAACGATTACGAAGTTGGATTTCAGCAACAGTTTTACCATGAAATTCATCAGGGACAATCAACTCAACAATACTATGATCTGGGTCGAGGTCAAATCGGTCTAGAATTGATGGTTTAGTGAGTGTTCTAGCTAAAGCACAACCAGCTTCAAACTCTGGAAAAACAACATGATCTGCTCCCACTCGTTTTAATAACTTGCGGTGAACTTCACTAGAAGCTTTGGCAACTACATGAGGCACACCAGCTTCTTTGACATTAAGAGTGGTGATAATACTCTCTTGAATATAGTTACCAATTGCTACAATTACTGTATCAAATTCAAAAATACCAGCTTCTTTAAGTGCCGCAGGTTCAGTTGAATCTAGTTGCACAGCATGGCTAACAATTTCATCAGTTAATGCTTCTGAAACTAGCTTTTCATCAACATCTGTAGCCAAAACTTGATAACCTAAATTATGCAGTGTAGAACAAACAGAACGGCCAAAGCGACCTAATCCAATTACAGCAAATTGGTGGTTATCTTGGCGTAAACTGCGAAAAAACTTTAATGATGAAAGATTCATGATTGGTAATCGGTAATTGGTAATTAATAATTGGTAATTTCCCCCATTTCTTCATCTTTCCAGACTATCCTACGAGTAAATTCTCTTCAGGATAGTGAACTCTGCTCGGACGAGGATCTCCTAATAAAGCTGACATCAATAATAAAACACCAACTCTACCAATATACATTGTGACAATTAAAATTAGTTTTGCTGCTGTGGAAATACCACCCGTGATACCTGTAGACAAACCAACTGTACCAAACGCTGATACCACCTCAAACAAGATTTTAATAAACTCTAATTTAGGATCTGTGAGACTAATTAAAATTGTTGCCCCAATCACAGTAGCTAGAGAACCAAAAACTACGCCGACAGCTTTTAAAATCAGTGATATGGCTATCTTCCGATCATACAATAAAACTTCCTCTTTTCCTTGAAGGATAGATTTTGTACAACTAGTCAGAACTCTTAGCGTTGTTGTTTTTATACCTCCTCCCGTGCCTCCAGGACTTGCACCAATAAACATCATTGCAATGGTAATAAATAAACCAGCATCCGTCATTTGCCCAATATCAATGGTGTTAAATCCAGCAGTTCTAGGAGTAACTGATTGAAACCAAGCCGATAATAATTGGCTAGTAAAACTTAAATTACCAAATGTTCGAGGATTTCTAATTTCTATAGATAAAAAAGCTATTGTTCCCAATACTAAAAGTATTAAAGTTGTACTGGTTGCTACTTTAAAATCAAGAGAAAATATTATAGCATTGGGTTTTTTCAAAATTCTATCACGTAACCAAAGATATATATCTAAAATTACCTGATAACCAATTCCTCCAAAAATAATTAAGCCTGTGATTGTAAAAACTACTAATCCAGAACTTTGATAGCCCATTAAACTGTCTTTAAATAAACTAAAACCTGCATTATTCCAAGCATTGATGCTATGAAATACCGCTAACCAAACTCCTTTATACCAGCCATATTCGGGAACAAAAACTGCCATCAATAAGAATATACCAGTAATTTCAAAAACTAGTGTTGTCGCAATAATTGAACGGATAATTTGTGAACTACCACTCATTCCAGGGCGATCTAAAGCTTGTTGAATTGCTACTTTTTGCCGCAAGTCAAATCTACGTCCAATTAACAAAATCAAAAAGGTCGTAGTTGTCATATACCCCAACCCACCAATTTGAGCCAACATGAGAATAAACAATTGACCCCAAAAGGAAAAATCAGTACCAGTATCAACTACAGCTAAACCAGTTACACAAACTGCGGAAGTTGAGGTAAAAAGTGCTACAATTGGGTCATTCCACATACCATTGCTAGTTGAGAAAGGCATCATTAACAGGATAGTTCCTAGCAGGATGACAGCCATAAATCCCAAGCAGATTGTGCGAGCAACAGTCATAAAGTAATTTACAATTTTCTTCTGGAAGCAAAGTCGTAAGCAAAATCGCCTTATCTAATTAAATACACAGATGGTAGCCTAACAATATGTTTTTTGAAATTCGGCTTTGTCTTCTCTGGTGACTCATGAGTACAACACTTTATCAGCAAATTCAACAATTTTACGATGCTTCCTCTGGTTTGTGGGAACAAATTTGGGGAGAACATATGCATCATGGTTACTATGGTCCCGACGGGAACCAGAGGAAAGACCGCCGTTTAGCCCAAATTGATTTAATCGAAGAACTGCTGAAATGGTCAGGGGTTAAGGGTGCGGAAAATATTCTGGATGTGGGCTGTGGTATTGGTGGCAGTTCTTTATACTTAGCTAACAAGTTTAATGCTAAGTCAACAGGGATTACACTGAGTCCTGTACAAGCGGCTAGAGCGACGGCTAGAGCGAGGGAGGCTAATTTGAGCCAGAGAAGTCAGTTCCTTGTGGCCAATGCTCAAGAAATGCCTTTTGCTGATGATTCTTTTGATTTGGTGTGGTCGCTAGAAAGTGGTGAACATATGCCAAATAAGACTAAGTTTTTGCAAGAGTGCTATCGGGTGTTAAAGCCTGGTGGTACTTTGATTATGGTGACTTGGTGTCATCGACCAATTGATAGAAAACCACTAAATGCAGATGAACAGAAGCATTTAGATGATATTTATCGGGTTTATTGTTTACCTTACGTGATTTCGTTGCCAGAGTATGAAGCGATCGCACGTCAACTACCATTAAACAACATCCGCACCGCCGATTGGTCAACCGCTGTCGCCCCATTTTGGAACATGGTAATTGATTCAGCATTCACTCCCCAAGCAGTATTTGGGTTACTAATTTCTGGTTGGAGTACAATTCAAGGGGCGCTTTCCTTGGGTCTAATGCGTCGGGGTTATGAACGGGGGTTAATTCGGTTTGGCTTATTATGCGGTCATAAATGATAGTAGGAGGCAGGAGGCAGGAGGTAGGAGGCAGGAGGTAGGAGGCAGGAGTCAGGAGTTCAGGAGTTCAGGAGTTCAGGAGTTCAGGAGTTCAGGATTCAGGATTCAGGATTCAGGATTCAGGATTTAAGAGTCTTTTGCTATGTGGCTTGTTTCGTGAATTCTGTACCTCATAGGTGCATACCGCTATAAGCACCTTTTAAAGCCTTGTAGGGGTGGGGTCTCCCCGCCCTTTGTAATCTAGTACTTCTAGTAATTCTTTTGTAGTTTCCACGTAGAGAGTAAAAAATGAATCAATTTTATAAACAGAATTCTCCGATTTCTTCGGTAAACTGGCTTTATGCCTTTTGGAAATTTTCCCGACCGCACACAATTATCGGCACAAGTTTAAGTGTATTGGGTTTATATCTAATTACCCTTGGTGTCACTTCCACCAACTTTTCTAATCCTCATCTCGGTCAAATTTTAGGAACTTGGATTGCTTGTATATCTGGCAATATCTACATTGTTGGTTTAAACCAATTAGAAGATGTGGATATTGACAAAATTAATAAACCTCATTTACCCATAGCATCAGGTGAATTTACTAAAGAACAAGGTAAATTAATTGTCATTATTACCGGAATTTTAGCACTGATTACAGCTTGGTTAAACGGCCCTTATTTATTGGGAATGGTGGCAATTAGTTTGGCAATTGGTACAGCTTATTCTTTACCGCCAATTCGCTTAAAACAGTTTCCCTTTTGGGCTGCACTGTGTATCTTTTCTGTTAGAGGAACAATTGTTAATTTAGGACTATTTTTGCACTTTAATTGGTTATTTCAAAAAAGCCAAAGTATTCCAGGTGCTGTATGGGCGCTGACTGCGTTTATATTAGTGTTTACATTTGCGATCGCTATCTTTAAAGATATCCCTGATATAGAAGGTGATAAACTTTACAACATTACTACATTTACCCTGCAACTGGGACAACAAGCAATATTCAATCTTGCCCTTTGGGTGTTAACTGTTTGTTATGTAGGAATGATTATGGTAGCTGTATTAGGTTTAGCCGAAGTAAATGCCATATTTATATTTATCACCCATATAGTAGCCTTAATTGTCATGTGGTGGCAAAGTAGAAAAGTAGACTTGCAAGATAAAAGTGCGATCGCAAGTTTTTATCAGTTTATCTGGAAACTGTTTTTCATCGAATATCTAATTTTCCCCTTTGCGTGTATTTTGGCTTAAAATCATGTTAGAAACTTTACCAGTTAGTAATATTTTTGCTATATCTTTAGTAATTGTCAGTATTGGGACTCTCATTTATTTTGCCTGGAGAACATTAATTACCTCAAACCTGTTTCAAAAAGGCATCAAGCTTTTTCAAGCCAAAGATTACGAAGGTGCAGAAGCAGCTTTTCGTCAAGTAATTGCCATCAACTCTACTAATGATATGGTGCGATTGTTATTGGGAGATATTTTAAACCACAAAGGCGAAATTGATCAAGCCAAAGAATTATTCAGCGAAGTAATTATTCTTAATCCCAAAAATCCTAATGCTTACCTCCGCTTGGCGAATATTTTGCTACTTCAAAAAAATGAAGAAGAAGCAATAAATAACCTCCAACAAGCCAAAGATTTATTTCAAAAACAGCGCCAACCTCAAAAAGTAGAAACAATAGATAAAATTCTCCAGGAAATAGGAGGTAAAAAGGAAGAGGGAACAGGTAAAAAAGTAACTAATGACTAATCGTAAAGTTTACCTTGTTGGTGCAGGCCCTGGAGACATAGCATATTTAACTGTCCAAGCTTATCGTCTCTTGGCATCTGCCCAGGTATTAGTTTATGATGCTTTAGTAGATTCTCAATTGTTAGATTGTGTACCACCTGATTGTCTGAAATTAGATGTTGGTAAACGTGGTGGTAAACCCAGCACTCCCCAAGCTGAAATTAACAATTTACTAGTTAAGCATTGTCAAGAAGGTAAACAAGTTATTCGGCTGAAATCAGGAGATCCTTTTATTTTTGGCCGTTGTATTTCCGAAATAGAAGCTTTAAAATCTGCTGGTTGTGAATTTGAAGTTATACCAGGAATCTCTTCAGCTTTAGCAGCACCTTTACTTGCCGGAATTCCTCTGACAGATACCGTTCTCAGTCGCTGTTTTGCTGTATTGACAGCACATGAGCCGGATGTTTTGGACTGGGAAGCATTATCAAGATTAGAAACTTTGGTAATTTTGATGGGGGGGAAAAATTTAGCAGAAATCGTTTATCAACTGCTACGCCATAACCAATCCCACTCCACACCAATTGCTATTATCCGTTGGGCAGGAACTCCCAATCAAGAAATCTACATAGGTGAATTAGGCAATATTATAGCACAAACTGGGGGTTTAACTCTCTCCCCAGCAGTAATTGTCATCGGTGAAGTTGTCCGATTACGCAAATATTTATAGTATAATTACTTAACTCAGGTTGGAGCAATCCTGCCTGAGCAAGCCATGTCCTTGATTAATAATTTTAGCGGCTTTCGCCCTGAGAATGTCAAACAAATTGTATATTTGACGGGCAGCAAAGCTCATAAGCAACCATGATATTACCTGAAAACAAATATCTTCTAAATAGCCAAAACTCTTATATTTCAACTATGTCAAGCAATCTTCCTCTTTCAGGTAAAACCATTCTAGTCACACGTTCGGTTGGACAGTCAAGCCAATTTGGCGATCGCTTGTCAGCAGCAGGTGCTACAGTAATTGAAATGCCAGCTTTAGAAATTGGACCCCCTTCCAGCTGGAAAGCTTTAGATCAAGCAATTGTTGATTTATCGACTTTCGACTGGTTAATTCTCACTTCCAGCAACGCTGTAGACTACTTTTTTCAGAGACTTCACACCCAAGGTAAAAATAAAACTACTTTAAAAAAGATTAAAATTGCCGTTGTTGGTGAAAAAACAGCCCAAAGTCTTAAAAAACACAATATCCGACCTAATTTTATTCCTCCTCATTTTATCGCTGACTCCTTAGTGGACAACTTTCCTGAAGACTTAGCAGGTAAAAAGATTTTATTTCCTAGAGTTGAAACCGGGGGTAGAGAACTTTTAGTTAAAGAATTAACCACAAAAGGTGCAGAAGTTATCGAAGTTCCTGCTTATGAATCTTGTTGTCCCCAGAGTATTCCCCCAGCAGCAGAATTAGCTTTGCAAAATCGTACCCTAGATGTAATTACCTTTGCTAGTTCTAAAACTGTGCAGTTTTTCTATTTATTAGCAACTAGTAAATTGACAAATGGGATGACACCTTATTTCGACGAAATTTGCATTGCTTCTATTGGACCACAAACTTCTAAAATTTGCTCTAATTTATTTGGACGTGTCGATATTGAAGCTGAGGAATATACTGTAGATGGTTTAATTAAGGCAATTATAAAATGGTCGAAAGGGTAATTGGGTATTAAGAACTGAGGATTAGAGAAAGACTTTTGCTAATGGCTAATGACAAAACGTTTAATCGGTTTAACTGGTGGTATAGCTACAGGTAAAAGTACAGTGACTAATTATTTAGCTACTGTTTATAATTTACCAATTTTAGATGCAGATATTTATGCTAGAGATGCAGTATCTGTTGGTTCACTTATCATTACACAAATTTCCCAACGTTACGGCCAAGAAATTTTGTTATCAGATGGTAATTTAAATCGTTCTAAACTGGGAGAAATTATTTTTAATCAGCCAGAAGAACGTTATTGGGTAGAAAATTTAATTCATCCTTATGTAAGGAATTGTTTTTCTCAAGCTATTAATGAATCATCTGCAAATACCTTAGTTTTAGTTATTCCTCTGTTATTTGAAGCTGGTTTAGAGAATTTAGTTAATGAAATTTGGGTTGTATTTTGTTCACCAGAACAGCAACAAGAAAGATTAATTCAGCGAAATCATTTAACTACTGAACAAGCTGTAGCTAGAATTAATAGTCAATTATCTATTGCTGAAAAAGCAGCGCGTGCTGATGTGGTTTTAAATAATTCCTCAACTTTAGAATCACTTTTACAACAAATAGATTTGGTGATGAAATCGGTTTATACTCAATAGCAAAAAATCAACAGTTTTAAATCTCAGAAAACAAATTTTTCTGAAATTTGAAAACGTTAAAATCCTTCCAATTAAACCTCGTGAAGGTTGAGAACTGGAATTTTTTAAAAGGGGACAGTACCCCTTAACAGGGGTAGTTACAATCACCAAGCTAGAGCAACTCTTAAAATCGGCACTCCGAGGTCATAACTTTACGCTTCTTCTAAAAAGGGATAGTCGGTGTAGCCCTTTTCTGTGCCGCCGTAAAAGGTACTGCGATCGTAGGGATTTAACGACGCATTCAGAGCAAAACGTTTCACAAGGTCAGGATTGGAAATATAGATGCGACCATAGGCAATTAGATCAGCTTCGCCCTTAGAGATAATTTGTTCGCCAATTTCACGGTTTAATCCACCAGCGGCAATAATTTTGCTCTTAAACAGGGGACGGAAAAAACCAGCAGTGAGGTCGCTACTGAGATTTTCTAGGGTATCTTGGTTCGCATTGAGACGGGGTTCTATGAGGTGCAGGTAGGCTAAGTTAAATTTGTTGAGTTCCTGCACGACATAGCTGAAGAGAGTCTTGGGGTCTGAGTCGCCCATGTCGTTAAAACTGCCGGAAGGAGATAATCGCAAACCAACGCGATCGCTACCCCAGACTTCAATCACGGCTTCCAGAACTTCCATCAAAAAGCGCGATCGATTTTCCACTGAGCCGCCATAGGCATCGGTGCGGTGGTTGGTGCAGTCTTGCAAAAATTGATCAATCAGATAACTATTTGCACCATGTACTTCAACGCCGTCAAAACCTGCTTCGAGGGCATTTTTCGCACCTTGACGATATTGGTCAATCACGCTGGGGATTTCTTCTAATTCAAGAGCGCGGGGTGCGACGTAGGGTTTCATGCCTTCGTAGGTTCCGATTTCTCCTGTTGGGGCGATCGCGCTAGGGGCAACGGGTAATTCACCATTTGGCTGAAAATCAGGATGGGAAATGCGCCCAACGTGCCAGAGTTGCAGAAAAATGCGACCACCTTTGTCGTGAACCGCTTGGGTAACTTTTTTCCAACCAGCAATCTGTTCAGCGGAATGGATGCCGGGGGTAGCGGGATAACCTTGTCCTTGGGGACAGACTTGGGATGCTTCGGAAATAATCAGTCCAGCAGTTGCTCGTTGTGCATAGTAGGTGGCATGGAGTTCGTAGGGAACGTTGCCAGCCGCAGCACGACAGCGGGTTAAAGGAGCCATCACCAAACGATTCGGTAAGGTGTACGTACCAAGTTGTACAGGGGTTAATAATTGCAGCGTGTTATCCATAAAGTCTAACTGGAATCGTTTTTAAGTATCTAAGATAATCTAAACCTCATCTAAGATAAAAACTGTAGTTTTTCTTCATTGGGGTCAAGGTAATTTTTAACCCATAACCTATTTACAAGTAATGAAGAGCCAAAATTGACGCACCCTAAAAGCTGTTATTGAGTCATCTTCTTTCTGGGAAACCAATCATCTAGAATCGCGTAAACAACTGGGACAACAATCAAACTGAGGATAGTAGAAGTCACCAAACCGCCAGCAATAGCCACAGCCATAGGCGATCGCAATTCTGAACCCGCACCAAAACCCAAAGCGATGGGTAACATCCCTAAAAGAGTAGATACAGTGGTCATCATAATTGGTCTGAGTCTGACTGGCCCAGCTTTGAGGATTGCTTCCCTGCGTTCTAAACCTGCTTGGCGTAACTGATTAATGTAATCAACCAAAACAATAGCGTTTTTATTTGCCAGTCCCAGCAAGAACACAAACCCAATTAGCGAAATCATGCCAAAATCACTCTTAGTCAAGAGTAATGCTAACATCGCCCCCACCACAGCCAGTGGTAGAGAAACCCCAATTACCAAAGGATCTACCCAACTTCTAAATAGTAGAATTAACACAACAATGATACACAAAGCCGATAAAATCAAAGTTGAAATAAAACTACCAAAAACCTCGTTTTGTCGGGCAGAATCTCCACCTAAACCTAAAGTGATATCAACAGGTAAAACTCCTTTCGCTTCCGCAACAATTTTATCTGTAGCATCACCCAAAGTTAAACCCTGACCCAAATTAGCACTGATGTATGCTACCCGTTCCTGGTTTAGCCGTTCAATTTGAAAAACCTGATCTGCATTGCCTGTGTCTCCCGTAACTGTGACATCTGCAAATCCTGGGATTTTGGTAATGCGGTCTTTAATAGTCTTAGCAGCTTGATTCAAAGCTTTGAGGTCATTACCGCGAAGTGCTATCTGTAAAGGTTTTTCTCCACCAGTATCCACAAATTGAATATCTTCCACACTGGTAGTCACACCAGGAAGTTTAGGTAAAGTTTGGCGTAATTGATCTTGTAATTCTGCCGTTTTAATTGTGCGATCTTCCTTGAGTTTGACATAGAGAGTTCCTTTATTTGGCTCACCCCCACGAGAACCGACAGTAGTAAAAACTGTTTCCACATCTGGGAATTTTCTCACCTCTGCTTCTAGTTTTTTCGCCACCTCCAGCGAGTCATTGAGAGGATTAGGAATAGGTATTGGTGACTGGGGACTGGGGACTGGGAAGTTATTTCCCCCCTGCTCCCTGCTCCCTGCTCCCCTGCCTTCCGGTATTTTCGGCAGAGGTGCAGTGTAGGTAATGTTAAATTCACCGCGATCTAGTTTGGGGATAAAACCCTTGGGAATAAAGGGAATTATGGCAATACCCGCAATAAAACTGAGTACGGCTAAGGCAATAACTATTTTGCGATGGTTCAAAGACCAAGAGAGTAAATTTCGATAAGCGTCGGTAAAATAAACTCCAATATTTGCAAGACTTACCCAAGAACTCTTGGATACACTCTTGTCTTCGCGTTCTTTGCGGTTCAATTCTCCGTTCTTGGAATTTTTCTGAACAGGTTTGAGCCAATAAATAGATAAAACAGGTGATAAAGTCCGAGCTACCAATGTAGAAGCAATATAGGCAGCAGAAACCGTAATTCCGAACGGCTCAAAAAACTGCCCGACGACTCCACCCATTAAACCAATAGGTAAGAAAACAGCAACAGATGTGGCAGTTGTGGCGACGACAGTTAAGCCAATTTCATCAGTAGCTGAGTAGGCCGCTTCACGGGGACTTTGACCTTCTTCGATGTGCCTTGTGATATTTTCTACATCAATGATGGCATCATCAATGACACTACCAATCACTAAAGCTAAGGCTAACAACGTAATTGTTTCTAGGTTGAAGCCGAAAATCGCCATGACGATAAACGTCGCTAACAACGATGTGGGAATTGCCAATGCAGAAATTAATGTGGCTCGCCAATTCCATAAAAATGGGAAAATTACCACTACTGCCAAGATGATGGCTTCTATCAACGCATCTATGGTTGATTTGGTGGCTTGGCGGATATATTCTGCTTGGGTAGCCGCTAGGGTAAGTTTGACATCTTTTAAGGTAGAACGCAGGTTTTCTACTTCCTGTTCGACTCGATTGACTACTTCTAAGGCGTTAGCATCACCACGCTTGATGACTTGAAATGCGAGTACATCTTGACCATTAAATCTGACTAAATTTGCTCCCCCGGTTAAAGCTGTAGAGGCATTACTGGGATTGAGAGGAGGTGATTTTGGAGCAGCGCCTAATAGTGAAACTTTGAGAACTCCTGGCAATTTTGCGATCGCAGGTAAAATTTTATCATTGGCCAATTTTTGCAAATCACTCAAATTTCCTGACTGACTCTCAATGGCATAACTAATGACTGATGACTCATTCAGGTTTAAAGGAATAATCTGATAATTAGCTCCTTCCGGGAGTTTTAACCCCTTCAGTGCGTTTGTAGTTTCTTGAGTAGATGTTTCTAAATCTGTACCAACTGCAAACAACAGGCTAACAGCACTTTGCCCCGGATAAGTTGAGGAACGGATATTTTCAATTCCTGCCAGGGATTTGAGGCTTTCTTCCAATGGTTTCGTTAACTTGGTTTCTGTATCTAAAGCCGAAGTTAATGGTGCTTGGGCATTTACCACCACCACCGGAAAGGTAATATCTGGAAACAAAGCGTATTTGAGAGAACCGAAAGCGAGAACGCCCGCTACTGTCACCGCTATCCAAAAACATACCGTCAACCACGAAAATTTAATTGCCCATCTGGATATATTAAAAACTTCGCGTGCTGATTTTGAGCTATTAGTCTGTTCCATCTTGGAAAACCAATCATCCTGCCGCTGACACAATCATTTGTCATGCTACATTAATGGCCTACATTTTGGACATTTTTGTAAATGACTATATCCTGCGTTGTGGATGATGGACTCATGGAGTGCGATCGCAATGCCAATAGTAGCGCAGTTGGTCTTACAGTGCAGCTGTTGTCATAATTCTGTCTTTTTTCAGATTCACATCAAGCTTCTCTTCACTCGGCTCACCTACACGGGAACCTACAATAATAAACACAGTTTCCACTTCGGGAGACTTTCTCACCACTAATTCCAGTTTCTTCGCAACATCCAGAGAATCATTTAAAGGAATAGGAATAGGAATTGGATAGGAATTGGAGATGATAAAGCCGGAATCGCCGCAGCCGAAGAGGAATTTTTTTATCCTCTTATGTTCGTTTCTCCTTGTTCCGGTAGCCTTCCTGGTTCTCCTCGTTGTTCTTGTCCTGCTTGCGCCAATAGTCGGGGATCAGGAACACTAGGCAAGGCAGAAGTAGAGACTATATTGAACTCGCCCTGGTCAAGTTTGGGAATAAAGCCTTTGGAAATCAGGGTAATCAAGGCAAAACCACCAACTAACCATAAAACTAGTCAACGGTGGTTTAAAGACCAGGCGAGCAAGTTGTAGTAAATTTGATCAAATTGCACCCCAATTTTACTTTCACGCTGTGGAGAGTTAAATTTTGAGGATTTGAACCAATAACAGGGGATCAAGCCATATGAGGCATAAACGTCTGAGATGGCTTGATTAAAAATCCCCTGCTGGTTAGGCATGGGGAATATCAATGAAAGCTTTCTATCAACGGTTGATTAAGCAGCTAGATTTGCAGCAGCAAATTCCCAGTTAACCAATTGATCCAAATAATTCTTGATGAATGCTGGACGAGCATTTCTGTAGTCGATGTAGTAAGCGTGTTCCCAAACGTCCAAGGTGAGAAGTGCTTTTTTACCATGCGCTAGTGGGTTTTCTGCGTTTGGTGTTTTCATCACCTTCAGCGTACCACCATCATCAACCAACCAAGCCCAACCGCTACCAAACTGAGTTGAAGCCGCAGTAGAAAATTCTTCTTTGAATTTGTCAAAGCTACCAAAATCTTTGTCAATCTTAGCGGCTAGTGCGCCTGTGGGTGCGCCACCACCAGCGGGTTTCAAAGAGTTCCAAAAGAAGGTATGGTTCCAAACTTGAGCAGCGTTGTTGAAGATACCACCTTTAGAGGAGTCTTTGAAAGAAATTTGAATTACTTCTTCGAGGGACTTATCAGCAAGTTCTGTACCATCGGTGAGCTTATTGAGGTTGTTTACATAAGCTTGGTGATGTTTACCATAGTGATATTCAAAGGTTTCACCCTTCATGCCATAAGCTTCTAAAGCGTTAAAGTCGAAGGGTAGTGGAAGTTGTGAAAATGCCATATTTTGAAATCCTCTCTTTACTGTTTTCTAGTTTAAAGCTATTGCCTAAATTTAGAAAACTACAGGTTTTGTATTGATTCAATTTTATATCCTTATATTGGGATATAAAACTTAACTTAGTCATTTTACTACCAAAATGAAACTTCAGTCAAAGTAGTTCGACCAGTAAGTCAAATTTTGCCAAGTTTATGATTTTCAATAGAACGTTCTAATTCTTCATCTGCGGAGCTAATTAGGCGCTATGAGCAGATAACCATAAACCTTTTAGTCTCAAATATACACATTTTTAGTATAGTTGCTTCTACTCAAGGAGAGATTAAAAACAGGTTAATTCTTTAATCTTTTGTAGATACAGCGGTTTCCGCTCTTATGAGGTACATCTTAGCCCCCTCATCGCTTGCGGGGAGGGGGTTGGGTTCTTGTACTTCATAACACCGGGAAGTGGTGTATGCTCTATTTATGTGATGCGGACTAACTATAAATAATTATAATTATTTGCAGGGATTTTATTTCTACCTATTGAGCTAATTACTGAGTTTTTAGCGAGTTAGTTTTATATATAAATTGATATATTTAAAATCTATCTTTAGTTAGATGAATAATTATTTAAATAATTGATAGTATCAAAAAGCTATATTTAATCAATTAGTCTTAAATAAATTATTATCTTTGCATCTTTGCAGTTATAAACGATTTATATTTTGTTGGCAAATAGTTTTCAAAATTAGGGGTTTAGCATTGCTAAACCCACAGATGCAAATTGATAGCTCGTAACCTATTTAATTTGTTCGATTTCAATATCAACAGCCAAGGAGAAAAAATACAAAAGTTACGATTCTGTACAGTGTTTTTGGTAGTAATCAACGATTTGGGTGGCTACTTGCGAAGGGCTGAGTCCATCTGTTTGAACTTCTACTGCATCTGCCGCTTTTTGCAAGGGAGAAATTTTGCGAGTGCTATCTTTGCGATCGCGTTCTGCAATATCTCGTTCCAACTGTTCTAAACTAACTTCAGGTTGACCTTGTTTTGTAAAGTCCTGCTGACGACGACGTGCGCGTTCACCAACAGAAGCAGTTAAAAAGATTTTTATTTCGGCATCGGGGAAGACGTGAGTACCGATATCCCGGCCTTCAGCTACTAAACCACCTCGTTTACCCCAGATTTGTTGTTGTTTGACTAGTGCTTTCCGAACTGCGTTTTGGGCGGAGATGGCTGAAACTTGTGATGTTACCTCAATGGTGCGAATTTCTTGAGTGACATCATTACCATTAATCAACACTTGTACAGGAGATTGCAGGGTTTGACTGGGAGTAAGTTCAATTTTACACTGGTTAGCTAATTCAGCGATCGCACATTCATCATCAATAGCAACACCTTTTTGTAGCACTAGCCAAGTAATAGCCCGGTACATAGCGCCCGTATCTAAATACACTAAACCTAACTGGTTTGCTACTTGGCGAGCCACTGTCGATTTACCAGCACCCGCAGGACCATCAATGGCGATGATCGGTTCCCGTAGCCCGTCATAGACATCGTGCAAGATGGTATTATCAATCAAACGTGTAGAACCAAGACGGGCTGCAATCGCCAGCATTCCTTCCTCCTCAACTTTTGCTAAAAACATCAATGTATTCGGTTCAACCAATTCAATATATTCCACATAGATAGTGCTGACCTTTGCGATTTCTTGCCACACCAATGCTATCAGCTGGCTGCTGTTGCGATCGCCAGCACGAAACGCCGCCTCAGCTTGCCGCAAGCCTTTAAATAACACCGTAGCTTGCTCTTTTTCCGTTGCAGTCAAATATTGATTGCGAGAACTCAAAGCCAAGCCAGAAGATTCCCGCACCGTTGGACAAGCAACAATTTCTATCGGCAAATTTAAATCAGCCACTAGCCGTTTAATAATTGCCAGTTGTTGACCATCTTTTTGACCAAAGTAGGCTCGGTCAGGCTGAACCAAATTGAAAAGCTTGGTGACAATCGTCGCCACACCTTGAAAATGACCAGGCCGATAACTACCACACAAGCTATTTATCATACCAGATGGAGGGATAACTTGTGTAACTGAAGTTTCTTGTGTAATATTCTGAGCAATTCCCATTTCTTCCGGAGTAGGGGCAAAAATCGCATCCACTCCAGCTTGTTCACAAAGTTTTTGGTCTTGCTCTAAAGTACGGGGATAGAGTTGATAATCCTCCTTTGGGCCAAATTGCAAGGGATTAACAAAAATACTGACAATCACCGTAGAATTTTCTTGCCTAGCTCGTTCAATGAGACTGAAATGACCTTGATGCAGACCTCCCATAGTTGGGACTAAACCAACTTCTGTCAAATACCAAGTAGTTTGATCATCAATTAATAGCTCCTCTGGAAGCATCAGATTGCTTTCCGTAGAAGTAAGTCTGGCCGCCTTGCGGCGACGTTGGGTTAAATAACAGCGTAAAGCTGCAACTGTTGTCAGCAGGCGCACAAAATACCCCTAGTTCTTATCTATCCTCTCCCCCGTTAGTTTATATCTGATAGCGGAGCATGGCACAAGCCATAATCGAGGTATACTAAAAACGGGTTAAAAGTGTCATTCTGAACGAAGTGTTCGCGTAGCGTGCCGTAGGCTCTAGAATCTCCGAGATACTTCGCTGCACTACGTTACGCTCAGTATGACATAAGTCCAAATTTCACCCGTTTGCAGTATAAGAGATGGTTGAACTAGAGGCATTTAAGTGAAAAGCGAAAAAGGACTAGAAAAGAGGCTACCTTCCCAGAATATCAATACGCACTGGAGCAACTCCACTGCCAACCATCCCTAATAACTTGGCTGCACCAATAGAAACATCAATAATTCGACCACCGATGTATGGGCCTCGATCATTGATTCGCACAACCACAGAACGATTATTCCGAGTGTTAGTCACACGAACTTTTGTCCCCATAGGTAAACTGCGGTGAGCTGCTGTCATTGCTTCAGGATTAAATCTCTCCCCATTGGCAGTTTTTCTGCCAGCCCAATCATAACCGTACCAAGAAGCTATACCCTGGAAGTTGATTTTAAATCCACGGGCAATCTGTTGTGGCAGCTTTGATGTCAATGCTGATGTACTAACTGGTAAATTAGCAATTTTGCTGATAGGAGATGCATTACCAATGAGTCTTCTTAGACGATTGGTTGCTTGCAAGGCATCTTGTGCTAAATCTTTAGTGCTATCTGCTAGTTGCGTACCTTGATTGATTTCCACCAATTCTTGACCATCAAATTTAATGGTGTAGCGATCTAGCTGCTGTTTAACAGAGAGTTCTTTGTCTTGGGCTTTATGATTAACTGGAGATTTGTCTGCTGTTTTCCAACTTACGGTAATCTGGCTGGCATCTACATTATTCTGAATCAGCTGATTGATTCTCGATGCTACCACACTAGCTCTTTGAACTGGGTCATCGGCAATGGAGCTAGGAGATTTGCTCACATCTATCACGTTCCCAATACTGGCTACCTTTGCTGAATTATTAGAAACAAGGGCATATGACTTTACGCCATTTCCATTTCCAACTGCACCAACTTTGGTTTCTGCATTAGTAACTGGTGCAGAACTCAGAAAGGTAAGAACAGGAATATTCCGGATGTAAAGGGTTGCTGCCTGACGGCCTCCAATACTGTGAGGATGAATGTCCGTTTTCACAGCATTCAAGGTAGGTTTCTGTACTGGGGATTGATATTCTCCTACTTTCTCTACATCAGTTAGAGCCGATGCTTGGGAAATTGGAGTCTTTTCCTCAGTTGTTTGAGCCAGACCGACTGAGGGCGTACCCAAAACGGTCAGAAACAAGGCGGCAGTAGTCCACAAATGTCTTTGATTCATGCTTCCGATTTTTAAAGCGACTATAGAACTGAAGTTTTATAATTGGTGGGTTTTTCACAAGTGATTATGATATTCCCTAAAACTCGAACCTGTTCCGCTTTCACTTTTTGTTTATAACTGCAACAGAGTAACATGAACCTTTTGGCTTGGGGATCAGGGTTTTAGCGTAGGGTTTTCTCCAACCTTCCAATTCCCAGGTGGATTTTTCAGGTCAAACCTTTTTCAAATCAGGTTTTTGGCTTTGTAACATTTTTTTTCGGAACGTCAATAATTTCTTATGAAGAATTAATATCAGGCGATGATTTATTGAGGTGGCTACTATCTTGATGAGTCGCTAGATATCAACTGTACTGAGGTGCTATATTTAACCAGTATTCAATAGGATTTTTATTAAGAATTATATCTTTAAGTTTCGCGCTTAAGTATTTATGCTTAATGAAGTTATGAGTATGAAAATTCAGCTAAACTTAATCAATTGATGATTATCTAAAAAAATCATCTGAGATAACTAGACTAAAGCGACGGTAATTTATTGGTTATATTTAATACACAGATTGCGAGATCGACTTAGATACTAAGAGTATTATTTAAAATAAAATTTTCCAGTATATTTACAGGAATAAAATCCGCTATCACTTCCTTAAGTATTTTTTCTTGTCAAAAAAAAAGTCATGATGGGAGAATAAAAATTCTCGTCAGTGAATAAAAACAAATCTTGGGTGTATCAAAAATCACCTACATTATCGTTATTCACTAGAAAGTCAAGTATAATATCTATTAGCAAGTTATCAGCCTTATGGCCAACTCTGGAGATTTAGAAATAGCTTCATTACCATTTTTAGAAGTTCTCAAAGATTTGCATTCTCATTACAAGTCCCTGGAAGCAGGTACAGTAGCTAATTACATTCCCGAACTAGCGAAGGTAAACCCCGATTTATTTAGCATCTGTATTGTGACTGTAGATGGTCAAATTTATGAAGTTGGGGATTTTCAGCAACTATTTACAATTCAATCAATTTCCAAGGTGTTTGTTTATGGTCAGGCTTTGGAAGATCATGGACGGGATTATGTTTTGACTAGGGTGGGGGTAGAACCGACGGGGGAAGCTTTTAATGCGATTATTTTAGATGAGCAATCGAAGCGACCTTATAACCCAATGGTAAATGCGGGTGCGATCGCTATTAGTAGTTTAATTAAAGGTTCTGGACCAACTGAACGTTTAAACCGATTATTAGATATGTATCGGCGCTATATTGGGCGGGATGTATTTGTAGATATATCTGTATTTACTTCAGAACGCAGTACAGGACATCGCAATCGTGCTATGGCGCATTTGATGCTTAATTTTGGCATGATTGACCAAAATATTGAGGAATCCCTGGATTTATATTTTCAACAATGTTCTGTGATGGTTAATTGTCGAGACTTGGCTGTGATGGCGGCTACTCTCGCTAATAAAGGTATGAATCCCATTACTAAAGAAAAAGCGGTGGACAACCGTTATATCAAAGATATTTTGAGTGTGATGTACACCTGTGGGATGTATAACTTTGCTGGTGAATGGGCTTACAATGTTGGTATTCCAGCAAAAAGCGGCGTTTGTGGGGGAATTATTGCTGTTGTTCCTGGACAAATGGGGATAGGAGTGTTTTCACCGCTGTTAGATGTGCGGGGTAACAGTGTGCGGGGAGTGAAAGTTTGTGAGGAACTGTCGCAACGCTTGGGATTACATCTGTTTGATTGTTCTAAGGGGTGAATGGGAAATTACACTATATATAGATGTGGGTGGGAGAATGAGAGAATAAACTCACTATTTCCCCTGCTTCCACTTGAAAGGAGATATCTTTGATGGAAACAACCAGTCTTGTTTACTCTATCCTAGAGGGAGAAGGGGAGATTAAAAATAAGTTTGTGTACAAGTCAAACTGCTTTGATTATTTAGGTAAGAGAACTCCACAAAAAAGATGATCCAATTTTACAGAATCAAAACAACTTTTCCTCCCCTCTGCCCATGACTTACGTCACGCTACGCTATCAAAACTATGGGATCATCTTTTGTTTGGAAGTCTCTAAGTAGTTACGCCAGTTAGATATAGATAAGTTTGAAAAATTATGAATCAACCTATTCTGCAATTTATTGTTACTAAAAATTATAAAAATTTGTCTTTACCTCTGCCAGTAAAGTTAAATAGCCTCAATATTTTTATAGGTTCTAATGGTTCAGGTAAAAGCAATTTTATCAGTTGCTTGAAATTTTTAAGAGATTGTTTAACCACTATTCCCGATGAAAGTCGTGGTGTCACCAGCTTTGAGGATGCAGTTGGCAAATTAGGGGCTGATAGAATTTTAGATAATAGTGTTGAAAGTCCTGCCCGTGTTAATTTTCAATATTGTTTTTCTCACAATTTATCACCGTGCGATGAAGAATTTAGCATAATGCTGACTTTAACTCTTTTTGCCGAAAGAGAGAAAAATAAAGTAATTATTTCGCAAGAGTCTTTATTGGGTGGACGAAATTTAAAGACAGGAGATTTACCACCTTCAGGAGTTTTTTACTACTATCAATTTCATGACAGAGAAATAGGTAAAGGGGATGTAACATTTGATGATGGTAGTGGACAAACAATAAAATTCAACTTGCAACCATTAGATAACATACCCACTAATTCTTTAGGTTTGACTACACTTCCGAAATTGCTTGAATATAGCAAATATTCACCTGAAAGGACACCTGCCTATAAAAAGAGACGAGAATTAGTAGAATTTATTTCCAAATGGCAATTTTATAATGCCAATAATATGGATTTAAATCAAATTAGAACCTCAGAACCAAAAATAGGAGGAAGTGATATTTATTTATCTACATCAGGAGATAACTTACCTTTAGTTTTAGAGAATTTAATTCAGGAAAATATCGACTTTGAAGATAGTATTAATCAAGCGATGAAGTCGATATTACCTAAAACTCGTCGTCTTCGTTCTATCCGTTCTGGTCGCTTATCTTTAACAGTAGAATGGTATTTTGAAGATAGTAAAGAACCATTTTATCTGAGTGAAATGTCAGATGGAACTGTGAGAATGTTATGTTGGGCTACTATATTATATTCTCCTATACTTCCTTCATTGTTAGTCATTGACGAACCAGAATTAGGTTTGCACGTTTCATGGATGCGGATTTTAGCTGAATGGATTAAACAAGCAGCAAGAAAAACTCAAATAATTGTTACTACACACAGCCCTGATCTTTTAGATCATTTCACAGATTGTTTAGAAAATGTTTATTGTTTTTACTCTGAAGATAAATCCCATTTTACTATGAAAACACTTTCAAAAGAAATCCTTAGTCCCAGTCTGGAAGAAGGATGGGAACTAGGGGATTTATATCGTGTTGGTGATCCTAATGTTGGAGGATGGCCGTGGTAGTATGGGTTTTTGCCGGTGGTGGTGAGTCCGAAGTTGCAGGACTAATTCCATTTTTAGAAAAAAACTTTCCTGGTTGTAGATTTAAACGCTACACACCAATACGTCAAAAACTGGGTCCTAAGCCTGGTAAAGTAGTTAGTTACGGTAGTACGGGTAATAGTCTAATTGTGCAAATCACTAAACAATTATCTATAGCTTTACAAAATAAACAAAATAAATGTGATTTGATTTTAGTATTAGATGATTTGGATTGTCGAGATACAGACACAGAAAAATATAAAAATATGGATAGAGAAAAAATATTAGATGCAATAAGAGAACAATATTTAGCAGCAATAAGCAAAATTCCAGAATGTGATAATATCAATAAACTTATTAGTTTTGCTGCACCTGAATTAGAGTCTTGGATTATTGCAGATTGGAGTAACACAATAGCTAAACATCCAGATTTCCGCAGTAGACATGAAAGGATGCGTTGGTGGTTGAGTACCAAAAGGAAAATACCTTTTGATAATCCAGAATCATTTAGTGAATACGATAAAAATAAAAATTCTTGTCGAGAAAAACTTTCAGATGCATTAATTGATTCAACAAAATTCGAGGAAGATATTAATAATGAATTACAACCATTCTCTAAAAAATCTCATACACCCGATTTGTTAAGAGAGATTCGTCCAGACGAAGTGCAACGCAAATGTCCTTTATTTCGAGAACTATATAACTATCTTCATAATTTTTGCAGTTCTTCTCCTGGCTATAAATAAATTTAAAGTTCTTTTGAATAACACTAAATATTTTTTAATTATCATTTGTACTTATTGAACACTTCTGAGAAAGATCATTATTCATCACTGCTTTCAAAAAATCTTTATAGTCTTTTCCATCTTTCAGTCAATATCAGAATTTTTCTTTAGGGGGTTACATTTTTAAGGACTAAATAATATACCATCTTTATTAAGTTGTGTGAATAAAAACGTGATGAGACTGGCTGAAAACTTAACAATGGACTGGGTTTTAATAAATACCTGTGTACAGTTTACTCTTTGGGGGTGTTGTTCCCTGTTGCTGACGGAAATATTAAGAGATAGTTACCATGCTTTGTGTCACCAAGTCACCTGGCTGGCTAAATGGCATAATAAGCACCATGCGGCTTACCGTCGGGATTTAACCTTAGTTTCCCAGAAGGCTTACATAGATTCCCAGTTGTATCACGATATAGTCGAGTCGATTATACTGGTGGTTATGTTAATAGCAGTAGCCTTAGTTGCCCAGCAATGGGGATTATGGTTGGGAGTTGCGTATGCGGTAACTTTTTTGTATGGTGCGTCTTTGCGATATTTCCAAGGGACTATAGATACAGACTATAATCATTTACCCGGCCCCTTAGAAAAAATTCCTTCTGTTTGGTTGGTAAATCGAACTTACCATTGGCGACATCATTTTGATGATGTTAACGCTTATTACAGTGGTGTTTTTCCTCTCGTGGATAAAATATTAGGAACAGGACTTTCCCTCAAAGGTAAAACCGTTGCTTTAACTGGTGCGTCAGGTGCTTTAGGACAAGCTTTGGTAAGGGAATTACTCAAACACAATGCTAAAGTTGTAGCGTTAAGTACCAATCCTGATAAAATACAGGCACAAACTGGGTTAAAAGTGCTGGCTTGGGAATTGGGTAATGAAGCGCAGCTGAAACAAAGCCTAGATAAAGTGGATATTTTAATTATCAATCATGGAGTGAACGTTTATAGCGATCGCACTTCGGATGCAATTCAAAACTCCTATCAAGTCAATACCTTTTCAGCTTTGCGGTTGATAGATATATTTTCTACCACCGTCACAGGTCCAGAAGCTAAAGCCACTAAGGAAATTTGGGTGAATACCTCAGAAGCAGAGGTTTCTCCAGCCTTGAGTCCCCTGTATGAACTCAGCAAAAGAGCGTTAGGTGATCTTATTACTCTCAAGCGGTTAGACGGGGTTTGTGTAATTCGCAAGTTGATTTTAGGACCATTTAAAAGTCAACTCAATCCTTATGGTGTGATGTCAGCAACCCAAGTTGCCAAGGGTATTGTGTTTTTAGCCAAACGGGATTTTAGAAATATTATTGTGACTGTAAACCCGCTGACCTATTTGCTGTTTCCGGTGAAAGAATTGAGTACATGGTTGTACTATCGCATTTTTAGTAAGTCAGCAAAGGTTGAGTAATTTATAGGGTGGGCATTGATTGTCCGCCCAAGATGAAGGCGAGGAAATTTTAATTTTCTATGATGAGTTGGAGGATGATTTACTTCAGTTAAAATAAAGTTTTCTTGGAGTAATTTATGGTAGGTTTCTTGAGGTATGTAGTCTTGAGGATCATATCCAGAAAAATGAAGGAATAAAATACAAGCCCAAGAATATTTACCCAGGATAATGGCTTTGATAATTTGTTGAAATTGTGAGTGTTTAAATATTGGATCTAATTGTTGTTTTTGCTCAAAATTTTCTTGAATCATACTAAATACCTTGGGAATGAGAACTTAAACTAATTGATTAAGGCTACTGGATACAGTAAAAATCTGTAAAGAATTAAGTCTGATTAATAGCCATTTATTAAACAGACTGAAATTAATCCATTTTTATGCACTGCCAATGTGCGATCGCTTTCTTCCCTGACTACCTGCCAGTTATGACTCCAGTAGCCTTAACTTTTGTTCCTGGTATGTAAGCGATCATAAAATTATCAAACTACACCAAGATTTCATCAAAGTTTCTTGTGGTGTGGGCATCCTTGCTCGCTAATGATCAAGGACGGGCAGGATACCCATTCTACAAAATTGGGGACTTGATTTTTTGGTGATTCCTTAGTTATTTGCTTGGGTTGCAGTAGGGGGAATTGTGATATCTATTGGTGTCACCGTGGCTGCTAACTGGGTTAATGGAGGTTGAATGGCAGTTTGATTACCCACTACTAAAGTCACTAAATTTTCTGGTTTGAGATATTTTTTGGCTACTCTTTGCACATCTGTTGTGGTGGTGGCGGTGATACCTTTTTGATAAGTAAACAGAAAATCAGCGGGATAGCCGTAATATTCGTAACGCATTAATCGGGATAATGTTTGACTGGGGTCTTGGAAATTGAATACAAAGGAATTAAGTGTTGATTCTTTGGCATAATTTAGTTCTTTTGCTGTGACTTTTTGAGTTTGCAGTCGCTGAATTTCTGCTTGTAAGGCTTTGATAAACTGGACTGTAGCATCAGAACGGGTTTGTCCGCCGGCGATGAACATTCCTGGATAATCGAAGCGGGGACTCCAGGAGCCGTATACACTATAAGCTAAACCTTGACGCGATCGCACTTCATTAAATAAACGTCCCCCAAATCCATTTAAAACTCCATTCATGACATTTAAGGCTGGATAGTCGGGGCTGTCGAACTTTCCGCCCAAATGTCCCATGAGAATATTACTCTGTGTGAGTTGGGGTTGATTAACCATAAATACACCGCCTAAATTAGCTGGTGATACTTGCGGTAACTGAGTTGTAGCAATTTGGGAATCAGATTTCCAGTCACCTAATTTGCTTTGAATGAGCGATCGCATTTTGGTAGAGTTAAAATCTCCCACAATGCCTAAAATCATCTTATTAGGATGAAAATATTCCTGGTAAAACTTCAGCAAATCCTCACGGGAAATTTTAGCCAATGTCGCATATTCTACTGTGCGTGCATAAGGACTATCTTGACCATAAATTAATTTTTTAAACTCCCTACTCGCAATCTCACTAGGATTATCATTGCGTCGAGCAATACCACCCTGAGCCTGACTTTTCACCAAATCCAATTTTTCTTGAGCAAATGCTGGTTCTCGCAATACCTCAGCAAACAACCCAAACACCGTTTCTACATCTTCAGTTAAACTGTCAAAACTAGCACTACCAGAAGTTTCAGAAATATCAGTTTCTACAGCCGCTGCTTTTTGTTCTAATATCTCGTTTAACTCATCAGCCGAATGTTTGAGAGTTCCACCAGTCCGCATTACCGAACCAAAAATTTCTCCTAACCCAACTTTATCACCTGTTTCCCAACGGCTGCCGGTTTTTACAAGTATATTTCCACTCACCAACGGTAAATCGTGATCTTCCATCAAATAGACAATCAAACCGTTATCTAATACAAACCGTTCATACTTTGGTAATTTCACCTCTGGTAAAGGTGCAAATTGTAAATCTGTATAATGTTTCGCTGCTGCTGTCGCTACTCTAGAAAAATTAAACGTCAACAGTAAAGCAATCACCAAAACCGAAATAAAACGCCAATTTTTAGAAAATTTCAATTTTTTACCTTTCATCTTTCTACTCTTTTTCTATTAAAAAATATGGATTATAATGAACCGCGAAGGCGCGTTCGCGCAGCGTTCCGAAGGAAAGGACGCGAAGGAAGAAGGAAGATTCAGTAATCTTAAATTGGGAAGGGAGTAACAGGACTTACGCAAAATCTCTTTTCAAGCCTCTTACCTATGCCTTCGGCACGCTACGCAAACGCGCTCTTCTCTTCGAGACACTTCGTGAACGCTTCTTTGCGGTTCATTTTTCCGTAAAGTCCTATGCTTTCTTCGACAACAATTTACCAACTGTCCGATTTTCCGGCGTAAATGTCTGTTGTGCGACACGCTGAATATCCGCAGGAGTCACTGCGGCAATTTTTTCCAACTGCTGAAACAAATTTCGCCAAGAACCTGTTTTTACTTCATATTCCAACAACTGCTTGGCCATACCCATATTGGAATCGAGACTCCGCAATAAACCTGCTCTGGCTTGGGTTTTCACTCGCTGTAACTCGGTTTCAGAGACAGGTTCAGTTTTCAATTTTTCAATTTCTTTACCCAAAGCCATAGCTAATTCATCGACTGTGTGACCAGGAGACGTGAGAGCATAAAATAACATCAAATTGGGGTATTTATCTCCAGGAAAGCCACTCAAACCCTGAGCAGCCAATGCTAAACGCTGTTTTTCAATCAAAGACTTATACAGTCGTGAAGTGCGTCCATCACTTAATAAACTGCTGATGATGTCATACGCTGCATTATCGGGGTGGGTGACAGCGGGACGGTGATAACCTTCAAAATACCAAGGTTGAGTATTTAGCTCTAAGGTAACTTCTCTAGTTGCGGTTTGCGTTGGTTCTGGGGAAAGTTTTTGCTGTGGTTTGGGTTTAGCTTGATAGCGGCCAAAGTAAACTTGTGCTAATTTTTTGACTTCTGTGGGGTTAACATCGCCGACAATAGCGATCGCTAAATTGCTAGGAACATAGTAAGTGTCAAAAAACTTTTTCACATCTGACGGTGTTAAGTTGCGGATATCTTCGTCGTAACCAATCACCGGGCGTTTGTAGGGATGAACTTTGAAAGCAGTATCATTAAATTTCTCTATCATCATCCCAATGGGAGAATTTTCTACTCGCATTCGTCGCTCTTCTAAAATTACATCTTTTTCTTTATAAAACTCCCGAAATACAGGATCTAAGAATCGTTCTGATTCCAAAGACATCCACAGTTCTAATTTATTAGCAGGAAAGCTGTAAAAATAACGGGTAGCTTCACTAGAAGTATTAGCATTTAAACCTACACCCCCTGCTTGCTCAACAATTTGTCCGATTTCGTTTTGTTTAACTAGTTTGACTGCTTCAGCTTCTACTGATTTAAATTCAGTTTGCAATTTCGCTAAATCGTCTTTTTTATCTTCAGCTTTAGCAGTTCTAATTTCTTTATCTAGCTGTTCTAAGCGTTCTAGTAATGGTTTTTCGGCTTTGTAGTCTGTTGTGCCAATGCGCTTTGTCCCTTTAAAAGCCAAATGTTCTAAAAAGTGCGCTACACCTGTTTGTCCTACTGGTTCATCAATACCACCAACGTCAGCATAGGTGAGAAATGAGACTACTGGCGCTTGATGTCGTTCTAAAATGATGAATTTTAAGCCATTATCAAGACGAAATTCTGTTAACTGCTTAATTACCCGATCTAAATAAGGTTGAATTGAAGTTTGCTGAGATTGCAGCCCTATGGCGACTTCTGGCATTAAGCCCCAACAGAATATCATCAATGCCAAAGCAGTTGCTAACAGACGACGTAACACTGAGGACTGGGAACTCTTCGCATCACCGATTAACCTATCTAAAATCCAAAATCTAAAATCTAAAATCCAATGGTTCATAGCAAAAATTAAAGTAAAGTTACACTTCTTGAGAAATCGACTAATTAAAAAACAGAGCGTTAATCTTGTATTAAGCTTTTTAGGCTTTTTGGGCTAAACGTTAGACAATATTGCTACAAGTCGTGTTCCTGAGATATAGCAATAACTACTATTATTATGCGAGTTTTTAATTCTCCCCCACCGTCAGAGGCGCAGACGCGCACCCGTATCCTGCAAGCGGCGCAAAAGTTATTTGCTGCTCAGGGATTTGATGGTACAACCACCCGCGATTTAGCACAAGCAGCAGGTGTAGCTGAGGGTACTCTGTTTCGTCATTTTTCTAATAAAAAGGCGATTTTGGTCGAAGTAGCAACTAGTGGCTGGGTGGAAATTCTCACAGATTTGTTGACAGAATTGAGTGAAATGGGTAGTTATAAAGCTGTAGCTCAGGTGATGCGTCGGCGAATGTGGAATATGCAGAAAAATGTGGAAATGATGCGAGTTTGTTTCATGGAGGTGCAGTTTCATCCAGATTTGCGCGATCGCATTCAAACCGAAGTTATTGATAAAATGACGGATGTAGCGGAAGCTTTCTTCCAAACAGCAATGGATAAAGGTATCTATCGCCAAACAGATGCCAAACTAGTGGCTAAGGTATTTTTAGGAATGTTTGCGATCGCTGGCTTCTCCGATAATACACTCCTGGAACCTAACGCATCACCCCAAGAAATGCAAAAAATGGCCGAAGGACTCGCTGATATTTTCCTCAATGGAGTTTTAGTGAAGGAATCTTAACCAATAAACAATACCTTGATTTGTAGGTTGGGTTGAGGTACGTTCACATAGTGTGCCGGAGGCATAACCCAACAAATGCGTTGGGTTGCGCTGTCGCTTAACCCAACCTACAAAAAATGGACAAGGTATTGATAAAGTCAATAGGTATACTAAAAACGGGTTAAAAGTGTCATTCTGTAGCTTGCTTCCCGTAGGGTACGAAGTGTTCGCGTAGCGTGCCGTAGGCTCTAGAATCTCCGAGATACTTCGCTGCACTACGTTACGCTCAGTATGACATAAGTCCAAATTTCACCCGTTTGCAGTATAAGAATTCAGGAGTCAGGAGACGCTTCGCAAACCTTTGGTTCAGAGCTGATGAAATACAGATAGGCAGATGATAAACTCTGTACCTTCCCCAGGAGCGGAGTTGACAGTGATGCTACCTTGATGTTTTTCTTCGATAATTTGCTTGGCAATCGTTAATCCTAATCCTGTACCTTTACCTATGCTCTTAGTTGTAAATAAGTGGTCAAATATTTTCTGTTTGGTTTGTTCGCTCATCCCTTTAGCATTATCAGCGATAGTGATTTTTACCTGCTGATTTTCGATTGAGGTTGTAACTATAATTCTGTTATGATTTTCTCCTATTGTCTCAGTATCCCATCCTCGGCTTGATTCATCTAATGCATCTATGGCATTGGCAAGAATATTCATAAATACCTGATTCAATTGACCAGGAAAACATTGGATTTGAGGTAAATTACCGTAGTTTGTAATCACTTCAATAGCGGAACGTTTTTCGTTAGCTTTGAGACGATGTTTGAGAATAAGAATGGTACTATCAATACCTTCATGAATATTAAATGGTACTTTGTAATCTTTATCAGCACGGGAGAAAGTGCGAAGACTGGTGCTGATATTTGTTAGCCTATCACAGGCTATTGTCATCGAATCTATGATTTTAGGAAAGTCTTCTAAGCTATAATCTAAGTCGATTGTTTCGGCATGGTCGAGAATTTCTGCACCTGGATGGGGAAAGCTTTTTTGATATAATTTCAAGTGTTCAAAAATTTCAGAGATGATGGGTTTAGCTTGTTGGAGACTAGCATAAATAAAGCCCAGAGGATTATTCATTTCGTGGGCTATCCCCGCTACTAAATTACCCAATGCAGACATTTTCTCACTTTGCACCATTTGTAATTGGGCTTTTTGCAGATTGCTTAGGGCTTGTTCTAAGTCTTGGGATTTTTGTTGTAAGGCAAGTTCTGCTTCTTTGCGTTCACGAAGTGCAGCTTGCTGTTCGCTAATATCAAATGTTGTGACAATAATCCGATCAACCTGCCCCTCTAAATTCTTGATGGGATTGAGGTTGGCAAACCACCATTTTTCCTGTCCATGAAAGTTGATATGCTCTTCATAAGCAGCCTTTTGCCCTGTTGTGACAATCTCGGTAAACAGTTGTTGCAACCTTTTACCCTCTGCTTCTCCCATGACTTCTGTGAGAGTTTTCCCTACAATATCAACGCTACGAACTCCAGTTATCTTTTCTGCGGCAGAGTTCCACCCGGCATAGTGGAAGTTACCATCTGCCAATACATCCACGACAAAAATTACAATTTCGGCTCCATCATAGATACTACGCAGAAACTGCTCTTTTTCCTGTAGTTCTTCTTGAGCTTTTTTTCGCTCTGCTTCCGCTCGTCTGAGATCACTAATATCGTCGATTGTCACCAAAATACCTATGACGTTGTTGTCTGAATCACACAAGGGAATTTTGTTTGTGTCGAGCCAGTATTGAATGCCATCGGCTCTTAGTTGGGTTTCGATGATGTGGAGTTCGGCTTCTCCTGATTCCATGACGCGGCGATCGCACAGTTGATACCAGTCGGCTTCTTCCTGAATAAAAAAGTTATGATCATTTTTACCTACAATCTGTGCTGGTGACTGGAGATTTGTAGCTTGAAGCGCACTGAGATTACAACCCAAAAAGGTGGAGTTACGGTCTTTCCAAAAGACTAATTGTGGAATATTATCGATCACCAATCGTAAGAACTCCTGGGATGATTGTAGTTGGACTTGGGTGGCTTGGAGTTTTCGGATTGATTCCTCTAGCTCTTGATTCTTAATTTGAGATTGCTGATAAAGTCGGGCATTTTCTAAGGAAATAGCAGCTTGAGCGCAAAGTAGATTTAAGAGTTCGATGCGATCGCTCGTGAATGCCCCCGTTGCTAAATTATTCTCCAGATATAAAATGCCCAGCAACTTCCCTTGATGCAAAATTGGGCTGCATAAAATACTCTTGGGCTGCTGACGCACGATATACGGATCATTTGCTAAGGTCGGATCAAGGGTTGCATCCCACATCACCGCCGTTTGCCTGTTGTGCTTGACTTTATAAATCAACTTTAGGGGAATATCCTGACTGTCCTCAACAGGAAGGCACTGCAAAACAACTGGCTCTATCCCCACGCTAATTGACCCTTTAATCAACAGGTGTTCGTCTCGCAACAACATTAATACACATTTATCAGCCCCGGCATTTTTGATGACAATTGCCAGCAACGAGGATAGTAGTTTTTCTAGTTCGATTTCGCCAGAAATAGTTTGGGAGGCTTCGAGAACAGCAGCTAAGTCCAGAGAATCTGAGACACTACCACCACTATTGGCAGTGGTAGAAATGGTGGATGTGATAGTCTCTAAGGCAAAGATAGTTTCGCTAGTAGAGAGAGGAGAATGGGTTTGCTGTAATATGAGGGACAGCAGTTGGGGATAACGTCTTTCCAGATCAGCGACTTTGGTTTTAGCACCCCAATAAACATAGCCGTAGTAAGCGTTCATCATGTATTCTTGAGCGATGCGCTTTTTACCCCAGTCGAGGTAGAACTTGACCGCCAGTTCGTTGGCTAAGGCTTCTTCGTTGATGTATTCGTTTTCCTTGGCCAGAGAGATAGCGCGATCGTATTTTTCTATAGCTTCTTTTTTATTACCTAACACCCGATACCGTTCTGCTTCTACCAACTCATAGCGATGGGAATAATTTGTTGGGGCATGATATGTCCACAACTTCATTTTTTCCTGGTTTGTACTGACTCGTTCCAGAATCGTAGCCTGCTCTAGTTCAGTAGCATTAGCAAAAATAGCTAAATGAGTCAGTGAATCATAAAAATAGAAGATTGACAAAAAAGGTAGTCCTGGTCCTGCTCCTACATACTTTTCTACCAAATTAATATTTTCTAAAGCTTGCTCATATTCTTGGAAGAGATAACTGAGTAGCAGCTTAATGACATAACACTGGTAGAGCATCGTCAATTCACTGTTTTTGATGTGTAATGGAATTAACTTCTCTTCATCATAGCGATCGCCTCGCAAGAGATAAGGTTCCGTAGGAGCTTCAATTAAATTGAGAACTGCCTGGTAGTAAAGACTTTGTATAGATAGAACTCCATACTGGTGTAGTCGCTCAATAGCCTTGTAATGCGCCTCCATTTCCTGATTGAGTAGCCGCAGATCCCGCCCACTAAACAACCCAATCAAGCCACAATTGCAAAGGCTTAATCCAGCATATTCAATATCACCAGTCTCTAAGCCAATCAGGTAGGCTTGGAAAGAGTCTTTTAAGCCATTTTTGATCGGCTCTTTCCAATGTCTTAGCATACAGTTAAATGCAAAAATGGTCTTTGCTGCCAGCTTAGAAGCATCTAAATGTTCTAATAAATTTATGCCTAGTCTGCCAAACTGATAAGCAGAATCTATATCCCCGGCAAAGATCAAAAGCATCAGCCCATAAAAGACATACCCATAAGTTGATTCAGGCGCATTCCCATACTGTATGGACAGCCTAACTTGAGCAAACACCACAAAGGGTAGTAAGGCTGGATCTACCTGATAGGCAGCAGAAATAATGCTAGAGAGAATCTGCATAGCCGCCCGTTGTGCAGATGCAGTCATCTGTGGTAGTGCCAATAATGTCTCAATGGGTTTTTCTGCTAGAAGTATTTGTATTTCCTGAAGTCCCTGCCCAATATCGGTGGTTGTTGGCTGCGTTGGCAAATCAACACCTAATTGCTGCAAAACATCCTTGGCAATGCTTAAGGCTACTAACTGCTGATTCTGAGCCATGCAAGCTTGAATTTTAACTTCATAGGTTCTGACTTGATCCAATAATGAAGTAGTTTTCTCTAACACCACTTCAGCAAACTGTTCCATTTGTGCAAAGTTACCAGTCAGATAAGCTGCTTCTACGGCCAATTCATACAGTGATAGCAGTAATTTATCTTGGCTTTGCCAATCATGAGGGACTAATAAATCTAATCCAATTGTTGAATACTTTAATGCAGTTTCATAAGCGGCTGTTGCTTTTGCTTTGCATCCTGCAATTGAATTGAGTCTGGCTAATTCATCTTTGTCAGGCTGTTGAGTGAGTATTCCCATCCCTGCATTTAACTGATTGACAATCTCAAAAATTCTAGATTCCCGTTGTTGTGAAGGAACATGATGCAGTAATTGTTGCCCAATCATTCGATGAGTTGCTTGCCTTTTCTGTTCATCAATCAATAAATAAGCAGCTTGTTGGATGCGATCATGTAAAAATTTGTAGGTAACAGGCTGAGAATTTTCTTGAGTAAATGCTTGGTTTTTTTGCCCGACATAAAACTTATAAAGATCACTAAATGGTAAAATCAATCCTTCTTGTAATGCTTTCCATAAATCAGCAGCCGTTTCAATCTCCGATTGTTCAGAAACAATTGCCAAAGTTGCTAAATCAAACTGATTGCCAACACAAGCTGCTAACTGCAATATCTGTTGGGTTGATGGCGGGAGTTTGCCTAATTGCAATGCCATAAAAGACACAACATCATCTGTAACTGCTTGAGTTTTGACTTCTGCAATATCATATTGCCAAAAGCCTAACTTCCCATCAAATTGAAGAATATTTTCTTGATGCAATGATTTGAGAAACTGGGTAGCAAAAAACGGATTTCCTTGAGTTTTTTGAAAAATTAACTGAGAAAGAGGAAATGCTAAATTTTCAGAGCATTTTAAGGTATCGGCAACTAATTGATTTATTTGTACTTGGCTTAATGGTGCTAAATTAATTGTATTAATCGTTGCTTGGTTTTTTTGAATTTCACTCAAAGTCAACATTAATGGATGTGCTAGATTTACCTCGTTATCACGATATGCACCAATAATAAGCAGATGATTTGTATCAGCCATCAATAGCTGCATTAACTTCAGTGATGCTGAATCAGCCCATTGCAAATCATCTAAAAATATTACTAAAGGATGTTCGACACTGGTAAAGACCTGAGTGAATTTTTGAAATAATAAATTAAATCTATTTTGTGCTGCTGTTCCTGATAATTCTGTAGCAGATAGTTGTTCACCAATAATTTTTGATAATTCGGGAATGACTTCAATAATTACCTGTCCATTTTCACCTACAGCCGCTAATATCTGATTTTTCCATCGCTGAATCTGTGCATCACTTTCGGTTAATAATTGCTCCATTAAATCCCGGAAGGCTTGCACAAATGCATTGAAAGGAATATTGCGATTAAATTGGTCAAATTTACCTTTGATAAAATAACCATGTTGCCGCACAATTGGTTTATGAACTTCGTTGATAACTGCTGTTTTACCAATCCCGGAAAACCCAGCTACCAGCATCATTTCTGTTGTACTTTGACCAACTATCTCCTGGGGAGATGCTACGCGAACAAAGGCTTGCAGGAGGCTTTTTACTTCAATTTCTCGCCCATAGAGTTTGTCGGGGATAATGAAGCGATCGCACAGATCCCTTTGGGCAATTTCAAAACTCTGAATTTCACCAGTCTCTTGTAGCTGATGTAAACAATTTTCTAAATCTAACTTCAGTCCTAAGCTACTCTGATATCTGTCTTCGGCATTTTTAGCCATCAATTTGTTGACAATTTTGGAAATTACTGATGGAATTTGCGGGTTAATTTCATGTACTAATGGTGCTGCTTTAGCAATATGACAATGCACCAATTCCATTGCTTCATTCGATGAAAAAGGTAATTCTCCTGTAAGTAATTCGTAGAAAGTCACACCTAAAGAATAAAAATCTGTGCGGTAGTCAATTCCTCGATTCATTCGGCCTGTTTGTTCTGGAGAAATATAAGCTAGTGTCCCTTCTAACACATTAGGATTAATTAATATTTGCGTTTCTCTTGGTAGTAGAGATGCAATACTAAAGTCGATTAATTTAACTTGTTTGCTTTCAGGATTAATGAGAATATTAGCAGATTTAATATCTTTGTGAATAATACGCTCTCGATATAATATATCTAATGTATTGCATAGTGAAATCGCTAGAGTTAAAAACTCCTGTAAAGAATTTTCTCTTGCGATCAATCTCCATTTTTTTAAAGAAATTCCTCCAAAATCTTCCATTACCAAAAAATAGCCATTTTGATAAGGTTCAAGGCTATAAGTTTGGATAATTAGAGGTGAGTTGAGATTTTTGGCAATAGTATATTGATTGCGAAATTGTACCAATTCACTAAAACTGGGATAAGGATTTTTCAGCAGTTTAATCACTACTCTTAATGAATCAGTCTCTCGGAACCCTCGACATACTATGGTTCTGGAACTATTATAGAGTTCTTCAATAATGCGAAATCCGGGAATGTTGACAAGAGTGCTAACCATATTGCTAAATCCTTAAGGCTTCTATACTTAGAATTATCTAATACCTGAAGTTATTTATCAAAATCGACAATAATTATACCTGAACTTCAATGATAAATTCTTTACCTTCACTGAGAATGGAGTGAACACTCGGTTTTCCACTGTGGGTTGGGAGTGGGGTTCTTGTCAGGGCTGTTTCATTCGATAAGGTAGAGATTTTGTCAACAGTATGAGCGAGAAATTTGGGGAAGTTAGTAATCAAAAAATTACCATTTCAACGAGTAAATTTCTGTGCAATCGCCATTTTATGGTCTAATCAGATTTGTAATCACCTGATTTTTTTGACCTGGACGCTTGTAAATCAGAGCCTTTTAGGGAATGAAACAGCCCTGGGGTTCTTGTACCTCAGAATATTGGGAATTGCTGTAAGTATAGCCAAACGCTTATATATGGGTTTATTTGGCAAAAATTTTGTAGACTCTTATTTTGCTAAAGGTATTGTCTAGTAATTATGCATTTATCCAATCAACCAAATATGAAATCTGGGGTTCAGTGTTTTATAAAGCGCATCAGACTCAATAATTAATTCGACAATAATTTACACACTTTATAAATCTGATGAAACCTACTAATAGGCTATGTCAAAAATCCGAAAACCCCCAATTTATTTATACTTATAGTTTATCTCTGAAAGGGTCTATTAATATGTTGTACTTGGTCATATAGAAAGGCATTAATTTTCAATTCTCTTCCTATATAATACAACATACCCAGGAGAAAACTAATGATAGCTAAACTATAGATTGTGCTTAAAAACCCATTGACAATTTGAAAATTTGAATTTTTTAACCGTTGTTGTGAACGCTTTTCTTTACCTATTAATAATACTAGATAAAATCTGCGTTTAAAAAATGGTATAGAAAGCCTTATATCTACTGGTGATGGATTACTAACACGGTCTATAAATACCCTTTTTAATTCTGTTAGTTGAGTATCAGTGAAAGTTGCGGCTGTTTGAGCAGGAATACGAGCTAAAATTTTTTGTACGAAAGGATCATTTGGCAAATGATTTTGAGTTGAACGTTTATTAAACATTTTATGATTTTATGTTTGATAATTTTTAATGATTAGATTTTTGCTTCAAAATGTAGGATTATGTTCACTATCCCAACATCTATCATCACTCCAATTTTTGTTAGCTCTTTTACATTGAGTTTCATTTTGTATCCAAGGTAATGAGGTAGGAAAGATTGAATTTGATTGCTTAGGAATCAAAGATTTCATTAAAAATAATGTTGAAATGCTCCCAACTATAAAAATAAATGAGAGTGCCATTAAAAATAAAATATTACCAAAAGTCCAAAAAGGATATAACTGTTTTTCATATTGCCAGCGTTGTTTTGACCTGCGTTCTTCACCTGCTAATAGCACTAAATAAAAACGGATTAGTGGAATAGGAACAGATATCCGCAAATCTAAAGAATGCTGTTTCCATTCACGGTGACTAAAGCCTTTTTGAATGGCTTCAATTTGTTCTTTTGTAAAGGTAACTGCTATTTCTGGAGAGATTTGAGAAAAACATTCTTCAAAATCAGAACTAATATTCTGTGTTTTTTTATTGTTCGGTATTTTCATATTTTTAGATAAATATATCTAATCATATATAAATAATAGCATGATCTATTGGGTAGTGCTACAGCAGTTTTACATAAAGTTATTTGTGGATATTTCGCCAGAAATTCATAAAAAGCTGTTCTAGAAATACCTAATTTTCACACCATAACTATTTTGGCTTTCATGGTAATTCTACGAAAATACATTTAAGAAAAATACCGGAATTTACTGAAATTTATTTCATTCTTTAACTAGTACAGCACGGCGTAAATAAACCAACCTTTCACAAAGTCGGAAACCTTTACTAAATGGTAACTACACATTCTGCGTTCGCGACGCTTGTATCGAGATTTCCCCTAACCTCCAAGGCTGTTTCATTGACTGACTTTGGTTGAAGTCAGGGTATTGCTATGGAGACCTCACAATTCCTAGATTTTGTCAATTTTTCTGTTAAAAAAGATGTAGGCAGTGAGGATTTATACGGTTAATGTAGAATGTCAATGCTTATGCATTCTGTAGTATTCCGTTCAAAACTTAACACTGGCCAAAATTTTTGCTTGTTGACTCCATTGTTGTACCAACTCAACCGCAGGACATAAATCACGACGCTGTAATGTTGCTACTTGTAAACGCATAACTTGTCTATGTAATCTATGAATGGGAATTTCCGCCAATTGTGCCACAGAAATCACACCAGCATGGAGTAATAAACCGCAATATTGAGTACCAATACTGGGAATACGAGCTAAATCAGCCAAAGCTAACCATTTATTGACATTTTGAATATTTACCTGTAATTTACTTGCCAATACTAGTTTTGCTTCTGGGGTTTTTCCTTGTTTCAC
This sequence comes from Anabaena cylindrica UHCC 0172, assembly GCF_034931625.1. GTDB lineage: Bacteria > Cyanobacteriota > Cyanobacteriia > Cyanobacteriales > Nostocaceae > Anabaena > Anabaena cylindrica_A. The sequence continues at coordinate 46,542 of NZ_JAYGGY010000097.1, forward strand.
TAGTTCTCCTGTGGTAGTAATGCCACAATTTTGGAGTTGGGATTGTTCTTCTTGGTTTAGTCCAGGTAATTGTTCAATAGGCCAATTACCAGCTTGGAAGAAATTTCTATTACTTGTCTGTTTAGTGGTCATTTTTTTATCTCAAGCATAGAGGCGAAGGAAGACAAAACTGCTATAATCTTATTCTAAAACTCAGTTTAAGCTGACTGGAAAATTAACCTGTAATTAATTCACCTCGCAAAACGGTTACTGCTTGTCCAGAAAGAAAAACACGATTTTCACCTGGATAATTAATTTTTACCACCCCACCACGACTAGAAGCTTGATAAGCCAAGAACTTATCTTTACCCAATTTTTCCCGCCAAAATGGTGCTAAACAACAATGAGCCGCACCAGTTACAGGGTCTTCGTTAATCCCTAAACCCGGCGCAAAAAAGCGAGAGACAAAATCATACTCAGAGCCGGACTTGGCTATGCTAGTAACAATAAAATTAGCAATAGGTAAGGTTTTCATCTGCTGGAAATTGGGTTGCATTTCTCGCACTAATTCCTCAGATTCCACTTCTACTAAATAACCCAAAGAATTTTGATAAACCGATTTATAAGGTATTCCCAGAATTTGGCTTAGTTCTGCTGGCGCTTCTACGGGTTGAGAGTGATTAACGGGAAAATCTAACTCAACCCAATGTATTTGTAACTTGGCAATTAGTACTCCACTTTTAGTATAAAACCGTGCGATTTCATCAGGTAATAAATGCCCTTCAGACCATAGTACATGGGCGCTGGCTAAAGTTGCATGACCACAAAGGGGAACTTCTACAGTCGGTGTAAACCAACGTAAATTAAAACCATCATCTTGCTTCACTAAAAAAGCTGTTTCTGATAAATTCATCTCCTGAGCGACTTTTTGCATCCATTCCTCAGGCTGGGGAGTTGCTAAAATACAGACAGCCGCAGGATTGCCTTTAAATGGTGCATTGGTAAAAGCATCGACTTGAGTAATAATTTTTTTCATATAGTTTAGTATGTAGAATCTATTTTAAGGAGATGATCATTTTAATTGATATTGGTACACATGATGAGGTGTATTAAGAGGATGTTTTAAAAGTATAGAAATGTATATTTTGTTAATTAAGTCATAACTCAGAATTTGAATTTATGCACAACCAAGACACTACCTTACCTGAAACCCTCCGTCAACGTCGTCAAAAACTAGCTGAACTGATTGATTTTCCTGCTATTCTTTGGTCTGGTGGTAGCAGTCCCCGCAATTTCCCTGCTAATACCTTCCCCTACCGCGCTAATAGCCATTTCCTTTATTTTGCGGGAATTTCTCTCCAAAATGCTGCTATTCGTCTAGAAGGTGGCAATCTACAACTATTTATAGATGACCCCCAACCCAGTAGCGCCCTTTGGCACGGTGAAACCCCTACTCGTGAAGAAATTGCTGCAAAAATAGGTGCGGATGATGCCAGACCAATGGCAGAATTAGCAGATTATTTAGAAAATGCGGCTACTTTGTCGGTACAAGATGCGGCAACTTGGACACAACAAACACAATTACTCGATAGATGGGTTTTACCGACCAATCAACCTGAAGGAATTGATTTAAATTTAGCTAAAGCTATTGTTTCTCTACGTCTCACCCAGGATGCAGCAGCATTAGTGGAATTACGCAAAGCTGCGGCTGTGAGTGTCCAAGCACATAAGGCGGGTATGGCTGCGACACCGAAAGCGAAGCTAGAAGCGGAAGTCCGTGCAGCAATGGAAGCAGTAATTATGGGTCATAATATGACGACTGCTTACACTAGTATTGTAACGGTACATGGTGAAGTTTTACACAATGGGCATTATTATCACTCGCTACAACCAGGGGATTTACTTTTAGCTGATGTGGGTGCGGAAACTGAGACAGGTTGGGCTGCTGATATTACCCGTACTTGGCCTGTTTCTGGGAAGTTTTCATCTACCCAAAGGGATATTTATGATATTGTTTTAGCGGCTCATGATGCTTGTATTGAAAAGATAGCCCCTGGTGTGGAATATGCAGAAATTCATCTTTTAGCTGCAACTGCGATCGCAGAAGGTTTAGTCGATTTGGGGATTTTGCAAGGGAAACCGGAAGATTTGGTGAAAATGGATCTTCATGCGTTGTTTTTTCCCCACGGAATTGGGCATTTATTGGGTTTGGATGTCCATGATATGGAAGACTTGGGGGATGTAGCAGGGTATGATGAGGGGAGAAAAAGGAGTAGCCGCTTTGGGTTAAGTTATCTACGCTTGAATCGTCCTCTCCGTCCGGGAATGCTTGTCACCATTGAACCGGGATTTTACCAAGTTCCAGCCATTTTAAATGATCCGAAAATTCGTTCTCAATATCAATATTTAGTCAATTGGGAACGCTTAGAACAATTTGCCGATGTGCGTGGAATCCGCATTGAAGATGATGTCTTAGTTACAGAATCAGGTAGCGAAGTTTTAACAGCCGCATTACCAACTCAAGCTGATGATATAGAAGATTTGTTAGAATTTCCAAAATAATTACAAAATCATGATTAACAAACCAATGCGATTGCCTTCGGCACGCCAAGCGCGATCGCTACTCGCCGGAGTTATGATCAGTTTAGGATTTTCACCATTATTAGTCCAAGCACAACAACCTGTTTCTGATAGCCAAGTTGCTGCAATGGTAGAAGCTTTGCGACTTGCTGCACCCCAGACAAAAAAGCCAAATAGTGGCTATTACAGTGCATGGCAAGTTAAACCAGGAACTCTCAAAGGTTGGTCAAAAACTTGTCTGAAAAAAGAATTAACACCGACTCAGTTTGAAAATGATCCAAAAATAGCCCGTCAAGTTATTTCTTGCATTACAAAACGTGAATTAACTAATCAGTTTCAAGCTACAAATAATAATGAAACTGCTGCTGTACGTGGTGCAGCTTGTTGGTGGATGACTGGACTTTATACAGGTTGCAATCAAGGTTTTACTGGTGATTATGTGCAGAAAGTTGTCCGTTTTTATCAACAAGAACGTGCAAAACCAAAAGCAGTGACATCTCCATCACCTAGATAATTTCTGTATTTGTAAAAAAAGGTGAGAGAAGACTTTCACCTTTTCAGCTTTTTTAAACATATTTTTTGAGTTTCCAAAACTAAAAGTTATGGGCTTGTATGATCTTAAAATTACGAATTATTACGACATAATATCATCGAGTTTGAGTTGTAAATTGGGAAACAGAGAAGAGAAAATAGCATCTCCTAAGCGATATTGTTGCTGCTGATATACTCCATTAACTAGTTTACAGATTGTGAAAGTAGGTTGTTTGGGATTACCGATAAATTGCAAACCACCCAAACCACGAAAATCTACAATCCAATATTCTGGTATTTCCAAAAAAGCATATTCTTCAACTTTTCTGGCATAATCATCTTGCCAATTGGTACTCACCACTTCAGCAACTAACTGAATAGTATTGCCATTACAAATAATAGGCTCTTTTTGCCAAAGTGGTTCTTGGCTAAGTTTTGTTTTATCTAGAACAATAACATCTGGACGGAGTGCTGTTGCTTCCGCAGCAGGTGGTTTAATTAAACAAGTTTTTGGAATCAACCAGTTTAAATTAGAACGAAGAATTTCAGCATAAATTCGACCAGCAATATTTCCTGAAACTTCTTCATGAGGTCCAGTTGGTTCCATATCACGCACTTCTCCATCAATGAGTTCGTAACGAGAGTTGTCTCCATACTCAACTAGAAATTGCTCGAAAGTGAGAAGTTTGGGAGGGCTGTAAGTCATAAATTTATATTGTGACAGCAGGTGATTTTATTTTAACGAAGCTTTAAAATAATTTAATTTTAGATTAGATAATTCAGTATCTCATTTATAGAGTTAGCCCGCGCAGGCGGGCTTTGTTTGTATAGCCCCAGATTTATAATCTGAGGGTGATTTTTAGGATATCTTCAACTCAGTCACTTGCTATATCACTTTCTCAAAACTAACTGAAAGGAATTCAAATAACCTGTGATGGTTTTAGTTAAAGTCGGACGCTGTTTTTTAGAAACTATTGCCATGACTTGATATAGTCTGCCTTCAGCAACATACATCCTATTTGTTGTTACCTTACCAGCCGAATCTATATACTGAATTTCTTTACCTGGATGACCATTAGAACTGCGAATATTACGCTGACTAATTAAATTGCTTTGAGTAGCTTTTAATGTATTAGCTTGGGCTTGACTCAATATTTTTTGCGGGCTGGTCATTTGAGCATAGCTATAAGGAAATTCATTGTAACTTACTAAATATGCAACTTCCTGTTCTGGTGGTTGGGCTACAAATATTTCTAATTTTATTTCTCCCATATAGGTTTTTTGAATTTGAGTTTTCGGTTTTGGTCTTCCTGGCATTAATACCTGAAAACTCTTGTCTGGGGGAGTGAATATCTTCCATGGTGGCTGCACTACTTGAGGAACAGGTGGTTTAGTAGGAGAAGCCACTGGTTTAGGTTGACGCGCCTCGGCTGAAACATAACCACTGTATAATAAAGTGGCTGCAATAAATGGTAGTAAAAATTTGATAGTCATATTTGTAGCCTTCGCAGATGCGGTTTTCACTGTTGCTGCTATTTATAACCTAGAGGCACACAAAGCAGCACCAATTAATCCTACTTGTTGATTAAGAATAATGTGAACAGGGATTTCTTCGAGGATGGAGCGCATTCTGCCTTTTTGGGTAAAATTTAACATAAAACTACCATCTTGCATCAAAGGCAGGATTTTAGGGGCAATGCCACCAGCAATGTATAATCCACCGTGGGGTAATAGTTTCAGCGCTAGATTTCCGGCTTCTGCACCGTAGGCTTCAATAAAAAGTTGGATGGTTTGTTCGGAAATGCGATCGCTCTTAGCTAAGGCTGCACTACCAATAGCCGCACCAGGATCAGCAGTTTTTTCTTGTTGTCCTGCTTCTTGTTCCCACTTTCTGACAACTTGGGCGATTTCCGGTGATTCGATGCCTACTTTGCGATCGCGCAAAAATTGATAAATTGAAGTAATTCCCAACCCAGAAACTACTCTTTCCGCAGAAACTCGTTGAATATCATGTTTATCCAAAAGGTATTTTAAAAGTTGAAATTCTAACTCCTTCCGGGGTGCAAAATCTGCGTGTCCACCTTCTGAGGGAAAAACTTGATACTGATTCCCCTGTTTGATTAAAAATCCTTGTCCTAACCCAGTTCCCGCACCAATAACTGCTATTGGCGCTTCTGGTTGATGTTTACCAGCTTGCAAAGTCAGCAAATCTTGTTTAGTTAAACCGAAAATGCCATAACCCACAGCCGCAAAGTCATTAATCAGAATGATGGACAGTATTCCTAGTTCTTGGGCTAAACGCTCTGTATCTAAAAACCAGGCTAAATTGGTTAACCTGGCGGTATTTTTTACCACTGGTCCTGCGATCGCAAAACAGGCTTTTTCTGGTGTGGAGGATTTAGCTGCTGCCAAAAATTGCTGTACCATCGGCACTAAATCGGGAAAATCCCCACTGCGATAACTCTGTTCATACAGGGTATTTAACGCTGCTGAGTCTGAGGATTCCACCAATCGCAAAATTGTTTTCGTCCCGCCGATGTCTCCTGCTAATAACAAGGTCATAAAAAATATCAGTCAGTTAGTTATTTTTGCTTAGTATCAAGTTGCCATTAATTTAAAATCCCTAATTTAGAGATTTAAACAAATCGTACTACTTCCTCTATTTTGCTTAAATGGGAAGTGTCTCCCTTTAGTTCTAGCAACCATTCTGATTCTTGTCGCACCACTTTCACTAAAGAACATAAAGTAGCTTTAACTTCAGTTTTGGCAATTTCTCCTACTAATCCCATCGCTGCACCCAGCACCGAAGCACCATGCGCTACTAGTAGGATATCATTTGGATAGAACTCAGACGCTAAACATCTTGCAGTTTGTCCAGAACGTTCTCGCACTTTTTCATGGGTTTCGGGATATTGTGCCGCAATGCGCGACGTGTAACTGGTGTCAATTCTGGGGAATAATGCTGCTAAATCTAGAGTTGAGAGTCTTTCTGGTTCTTCAGTCATCCACTCTGGATTCAACCACTCACTTAAACCTGTTTCTAGTTTAATCGGTAAATCTAGAATTTCTGCGATCGCATGAGCTGTTTGCACTGTTCGCAGAAATGGAGAAGCAAATATCTGGGATATTTTTTCACCTTTGAGTCTGTTTGCTAACTGTTCTGCCTGTATCATGCCATCATCTGATAAAGGTGGATCATAGCGTTTTTCCGCTGTGAGGAACCAATCAGGGTTGACAAAATCCAGTCGGTTGGCGTGTCGTGCTATCCAGATTATTTGATTCATGGGTGTAAATAATTTTACAGTTATACGCAGATAGACACCCAAAACACAGGTGCAAATATCAATATAGGACATAATTGTAATATTTCGTAATAATTAAGATAATTTTGCATTATTTTTGGAATATTTTTTATTTGCAAGTCCCTTGTATCAGTTAGATAAAGTTAGTAAATTATACTGCAAACGGGTGAAATTTGGACTTATGTCATACTGAGCGTAACGTAGTGCAGCGAAGTATCTCGGAGATTCTTCACTTCGTTCAGAATGACACTTTTAACCCGTTTTTAGTATACCAAACTTGTAGGGGTGAGGTTTCCCCACCCTCAATTTTACCTAACATTTCTCACCAAAAAATTAGCCTGTCCACAACTTTTTCGAGAACGTCTCAAAATCTCTTCGCTACAAATACCAGGTTTACCATCTTTAGAATAGCAAAAGAAAACTTCTTGCAAAAAACGACCTGAATCAGAACAATAAGGTGCTACTCCATTAGCAGTAAATTTATTCTTATTAGCACTCACAAAAGCAGTTTTTAAATCTTGAACTGTAGTACGAAAAGGTTTGTCAGGACGATTATAAGCTGTAGGAATAGCAAGAGAATATTTTAACTGTTTAGATAAATTTAAATATTCTACAGGTTTTTTCCCTGAACAAGTTCCATGTTTTTCCCATTCATGATCAAAAAGTTTTTCATTAGGAAACAAACCTCTAAACTTTTGCTTAACTAATGGTGGCAATTTTTCAGTTGAACAGTTAGCCGGATAACCTTTTTGGTACTGTGGCCAAAGACCATGCAAGACAAAACCATACTTTTTCCCTGGTTTGCACTGTTGTGGATCACGATTACCATTTTTAGCGCAATAATCAGGAGACCAGGAAAGAGTTAGTACATAAAAATCAAATTTACCTGGAGTACCACGATTTTGTGCGATTGCACTATTAGGTAAAGTCAGACTAGTTATTAAGATAGAAGATGCAATCACCAGTTTCTTTATCTGCATATTAATAACCATTTCTTCCTGTTATAAAAGTGTTATTAATTACATTACAGCATTTTGGCAACGAAAAAAGACATATAGCTAAAATTGATTATTCTTGGATAATATCATCATTTCTTGTCCAATTCTGGGTAAGGATACAGAATATTTGATATAGCAGGGAATAGGGAACAGAAGAGAAAAATATTCTTCTTCCTCTTCCTCCTGACTCCAGACTCCTGAATTCTTACAATTCTGGAAGCATTAGCCGATATCAGTATTTTATTCCACCACCTAATTGAAAGTATGATTGGATTTAATTATACAAATCGGGAAAACTTATATTTGTACCAAATTCCCTATCCTGCCGAAGATAAATAAACAATATGTGCCAAAAAAACTTACGATGATTCTCATAAGCCATCGCTAGTGATAATTTTTATGAGTTACTATATCGCTCCCAGCTTTCTTGATAAACTTGCTGTTCACATTACCAAAAATTTCTTACATCTTCCTGGTGTGCGAGTTCCCTTAATTTTAGGTATTCATGGACGCAAAGGAGAAGGGAAGACTTTTCAGTGTGAGTTAGCCTTTGAAAAAATGGGTATTGAAGTAACTTTGATATCTGGAGGGGAATTAGAAAGTCCAGATGCAGGAGATCCAGCACGGTTAATTCGTCTGCGTTATCGAGAAACAGCAGAATTAATCAAGGTACGCGGCAAAATGTGTGTATTAATGATTAATGATTTAGATGCAGGTGCTGGACGTTTTGACGAAGGTACTCAATACACTGTTAATACCCAGTTAGTAAATGCCACACTGATGAATATCGCTGATAATCCTACAGATGTGCAGTTACCTGGAAGTTATGATTCAACTCCTTTGCATCGTGTACCGATTATTGTCACAGGTAATGACTTTAGCACCCTTTATGCTCCATTGATTCGTGATGGACGAATGGAGAAATTCTACTGGGAACCCAACCGTGACGACAAAGTGGGGATAGTGGGGGGAATTTTTGCACCTGATGGATTTTCGCAGCGGGAAATTGAAGAGTTAGTTGATGTTTTTGCAAATCAATCCATTGATTTTTTTAGTTCCTTGCGATCGCGCATTTATGATCAACAAATCCGCAATTTTATTCATCAAGTTGGTTTTGAGCAAATATCCCAGCGGGTAGTTAACAGTTTGGAAGGGCCACCTGAGTTTAAAAAGCCTAATTTCAACCTATCGCATTTAATCGAGTCCGGTAAATTAATGGTAGGTGAACAAAAACGAGTCGAAACTTCTCATTTGGTTGATGAATATAATCGTTTAAATCGAGGGACAGCTTCTCAACCCAGGTCAAATTTAACAGAAACACCCAGTATTCAACCTCCAATTCCACAAGCAGCAACATCAATTACCCATTTAAGCTTAGATACACAAGCACAAGTCCGGCAAATTTTAGCCCAAGGTTATAAAATTGGCGTTGAACACGTAGATGAACGCCGCTTCCGCACTGGTTCTTGGCAAAGTTGCGATAATATTCAGATTGATGCTGAATCAGATGCTATTTCTACTTTGGAATCTTGTTTAACTGAATACAGTGGTGAATATGTGCGCTTAGTAGGAGTTGATCCCAAGGTGAAGCGACGAGTAGTGGAAACTATTATTCAGCGTCCTCATGGTAAAGTTGCAAATTAAACCTCATCCCTTTTGAAAACCGAAGTGTAGACTTTAAATGGTGATAAAAAATCATCATCAAAATCAAAATCGTAAGAATTCAGGAGTCAGAAGAAGGGAGAATATTTTTCTCTTTTTTTCCCTGTTCCTTGCTAATATCAAATATTCTGTATCCTGAATCCTTACTCAAAATCAACAACTTGAAATATTGTTGTCATATTAAATCACATAGACAGGAGTATAGATTTATTTAAGTAAACTTGTAACTGTAGTCACTAAATGTTAGAACAGTGTTGGTTACTCAAAGCCTTACAAAAAATAACTTTATACTCAGCACTGGCTAAACGCCACGCTACCCCTCACAGGATTCAGCACTCTGCTATAGTTACTGGGGATAGCGATAACAAAGATGTATAATTAGCCCGTCTTCTCTATAAAAAAGAACATCTTGAGTAATAGCCTGCTTGACTATTTCTTTTACCTTGATAAGGGGCATATGTGGCAAGAAGAAAAAAAAGATAGTGTAATCATTCGTCTGGCGTTATCGCTGGCTTTAGCTACCACCCCACTGACAGCAAATCTATTGGTGTCAGCACCTGTATTGGCAGAATCAGCAGCTGATGTTAACACGTTCCCACAACCGCAAACAGTGGAGAATGGAACCATAGTAAGGATTGATGGTTCCATAAACTTGGCGACAATCAACCAAAGCTTGAAAGATAACTTTGAAAAACAGTTTTCTGGTACGCAGGTAGAATTGGGAGTCAATGGTACTGATGCTGCACTCAAAGCTTTGCTAGATGGCAAAATTGATATAGCAGCGATCGCACGCGGACTAACCCCAGAAGAAAAACTGCAAGGTTTAGAGCAAGTGCGTTTACGTCGAGAAAAAATTGCGATTATAGTTGGTGCAAACAATCCCTTTCAAGGAAGTTTAACTAGTGAACAATTCGCCCAAATTTTCCGGGGAGAAATTACTGACTGGTCAGAACTAGGAGGGAAATCCGGCAAAATTCGGTTTATTGATCATCCCTCAACTAGTGATACTCGTAATTCCTTTCGTGACTATCCAGTTTTTAAGTCCGGCGAATTTTCCACGGGTGCTAATGCTATCCAAGTAAGCGAAGATAAAACTGCCGAAATTATTAAACAATTGGGTACAGACGGCATCAGTTATGTGATAGCTAATCAAGTTTCACAATTGCAAGATGTGCGAACTTTAAAAGTACAGGAAATCTCACCAGATAGTTCTAAATATCCCTTTTCCCAGCCGTTAGTATATGTTTACAAGCAAAATCCCAGTTCAGCAGTAGCCAGCTTTCTCGGCTTTACAACCGCACCGGTAGGTCAAAAAACAATAGATGCAGCTAGAGATGCAGAAGCATCTGCGATCGCAGCTAGTGCATTACAAATGTTAACTACAGAAACTTCTACAAGCGTCACGCCAGAGGCTATACCTGTACCCAATACTACAGCTAATGCAGGTAATGAGCAGCAGTTTGTGAATCCGGTGGAAAATAATCGGAATGTAATATTTTTGATGCTGTTATCATTGCTGCCAGTTGTTGGTTTAGGAGGCTTTTTAACTTGGTGGTTACGAAAAAGAAAGCGATCGAAAGATAGCCTGGAAACATCTATTTCCAGCACAACTATTCCACCAAGCACATCAGATGAATACAGCATTATTCCCCCTGTGAATAACGCCGCCATAACTAATGGCACATCTCACTTAGCTCAAAACACAACCACAATCGTATCTAATACAGAAGAACATCTCACTCTCACAGAAGCTGAAACTTTAGAAAGTAGTCTAGTAAGCGTAACTGCAAAAGAAACCAATACTATCGAAGGTAATACAAATAACCTGGATACTTCCGCTGAAACAATTGCTCTTGACTGTGGCGAAGTAGTATGGGACACAGAAGCACCTGTCGCAGTTGTTAATACTCCTTATCCCTCAGTCCCCAATTTTCCAGAAATAGTATTCGATATAGAACTACCAACAGATGAGTTCACTGGTTCCTTATCAGAATTACTCAATGAACCAGCCGTACTATCTCATCAAGAGTCCAGCACTTCATTGTCAGAATTACTCGATGAGCCAGCATCAACTTCTCATCAAAATGGGACAAATTCATTCTCAGAAGTCATTAGTTTACTAGCAGATTCATCTAATACCGAATCCAGCACTTCACTGTCAGAATTACTTGATGTCCTAGTAAATTCACCCAATGCTGAATCTAACACTTCACTTTTAAATTCACTAACTGCCACCACCGCTAAATCAAATAAAGAATCCAGTACCTCACTGTCAGAATTGCTAGGTTTACTACCAGCAGAATTAGATCTAGAACTAGTAACAGAGGAGTCTACAAATTCAGAATTTGAGTTATCAGATGAGTTAGGAGATATATTCAATACTTTAGCGGATGAGGCTGAATTCAAGGCTGATTTGACAGAAGAAGCATCTTCAAGTTTATCTATTCCATCTCATCGCCCCCAACTAACAACTGATCAATCCCCTCTGAATACAATCGCAGAGATAGAAGATTTAGCTAGTATTGATAGTATTCAAGACTATGCTTTATCAGATTTACAAGGGCAATCCAACATCTCAGAAGCTGCTAGTTCGTTAGATATTGATGCAAACAGTAGTATTGTTTTTACCCCTCGTACTCCTAAGTGGGCTTATGTTTCTTGGTATGTTTCTGAGTCTCAAAAAGAAGTACTGCGGAAAAAAGGAGGTACTCTCTTAGCAGTCCGACTTTATGATACTACTGATATTGATCTGAGTTATCAAATTCCCCAGCTAGTGCAGCAGTATGAATGCGAGGAAGCAACCCATGATTGTTATGTAGCTATTCCCACAAGCAATCGTGACTACATAACTGAAATTGGTTATGTCACCGATAGTAATGCCTGGATGCGTTTAGCTCGCTCTGGTACTGTTCGTATTTTTCAGCGCCCTAGTGCCGATTTCTGGTTTGTAGCAGACACTGAGCTAGTTATTCATGGAGCAACGGAGCCAGGTGCAACAGTGACTATTGATGGTCATATCATTAAACCTAAATCTGATGGTACTTTCCAGTTCCGTGTTCCCTTCTCAGATCGTTTACTTAACTATCTGTTGACGGCAACTGCTATTAATGGAGAACAGAGTAGAACTATCCATAAGAAATTTTCCCAGGAAAGTTCAGAAAGTTAAACCTAGGAGTGATTATTGTTTGCCGTAATCACTCCTCATAATTCCCCACTGCCTAGCTATTACTTTATTCTCATACTCAAATCCAACCACTTTGACTGAGTAATTGGCGCACTACTAGAAATATAATCAATACCAGTCTCAGCTACAGCGCGAATAGTTTCCAACGTTACATTCCCAGACGCTTCGATTTTCACTCGTTTATCCTGCTGGCGAATCAACTGCACCGCCTCAAACATCATATCTAAAGCCATATTATCTAACATAATAATATCTGCTTTGTGCTTTAAAGCTTCCTGTACCTGTTCTAAACTTTCCGTTTCCACTTCAACTGTGAGGGGATAAGGAATCCGGGAACGAATCTGAGTAATTGCTTCCCCAATACCTCCAGCAACAGCAATGTGATTATCCTTAATCATCACTGCATCATCTAACCCCATACGGTGATTAATCCCTCCTCCTACAGTAGTTGCATACTTTTCCAAGATTCTCAATCCTGGAGTTGTTTTGCGCGTATCCACCAACTGAACAGGTAAATCTGCTATTTTCTCCACATATATATTAGTGAGAGTAGCAATTCCACTCAACCGCATTGCCAAATTCAGCGCCACCCTCTCCCCCATAAGTAACGCATCCAAGGAACCGTTAATTTGGGCTATCATCTGTCCTGGTTCACACTTTGCTCCTTCAGGGATAAGACCTAAAAAGCTAACTTGATTATTCAAAAGCTCGAACACCCTAGCAGCGATCGGTAAACCAGCAATTATTCCCGGCGCTTTCGCTATCCACTGAGCTTGTCCTGGCGTTGCATTTTGGGATAAAAGAGACTCAGTTGTGCGATCGCCCCTACCAATATCTTCTAATAACCAACCATGTAACAGCGGATCTAAAACTAGCCAAGACGGCAAAACACCCACTTTATTCACAACTTCATTATTTATGCTTGACTTCAAATTAAGACTATAGCCTATAACCTTTACTCCATAGGGATTTTAGCTGAATAGAAAAAAAGCCCAAAAAAAGAGAGTCAAAGTAGTTGACAAACGAAAGAAGGTTCGATATATTGAATAAGTGCCAAAGAGAGAGCCGCGAGAGAGCGGGACTCGGAGGGACACCGAACCTTGAAAATATTATAGTTTGAAAGCTAGTATACGACAAGTAATTGCGTCAGTAAAGAAAATAACCTGACCGTGGTTGTAAAAACGGTCGAAAGAGCTTAAACAGACGAACCAAAATGGAGAGTTTGATCCTGGCTCAGGATGAACG
>NZ_JAYGGY010000098.1:0-56445 GCF_034931625.1 Anabaena cylindrica UHCC 0172
TTTTCTCAAATTATTGCCACATCTCATCTTCAACCCCCTTGTCACCCGTTAAGGATGGGATGCCAATTTAGTCCCCAAGACTTGCAAGCAATAGAACAAGGATACGCATTACGGGATGCTTTACTCACCCGTTTAGATGCCGACTTAACACCACCCGAAAACTTTGTCCAACTCAAACATTTAGAAATTCTTAGTTGGTTAATTCAAAATCAATATCTCGACATCAAAATTGCCATTCCTCTCCAAGAAAATGGACTTCCAGAAGATAGTACCCAACAACTAGATCCACAGCATATTTTTCATGAAAAAGTCGGCATCTTTACAGATAGCAATGGTGATAAACTAGCATTTAATGGTTCTAATAACGAATCTATTGCTGGATGGGAGAAAAACGTCGAATCCTTTCATGTTTATTGTTCCTGGGAAGGAGGAAGAGAATTAGACAGAGTTGAAGAAGAAGTTTCCAGATTTGAACAACTTTGGTATGACTTATCCCCCAACGTGCGCGTATTTGAAATTCCAGAAGCAGTGCAACAAAAGCTGTTACACTATGCCCCAACTTCTAAACCTACCTGGAATCCTCAACTTGAATTTGATTCTCGACCAATAAAAAATGCTGACAGTTCACCGTTAACAGTTGACGGTTCACAGTTCACAGATAACCGAAAAAATACAGTCAACAACGAACAGTCAACAACCAACAGTCAACAATTAACAGTCATCAACGAACAAGAAAAACAAGCATTTACTCTACTAGCGCATATTCATCAACATCCAGGATGTTTAGACTTTTGTTTAAAATCAATTCCTATTAAACCCTGGCCACACCAAATTAAAATATTGCGTCGGGTAGCAGAAACCTTCCCCCAAAGCTTTCTTATAGCTGATGAAGTTGGTTTAGGGAAAACCATTGAAACAGGACTAATTCTGCGTTATCTCCTGTTAGCTAACAAAATTAAACGGGTACTCATCCTTGCCCCTGCTAGTGTCCAACCACAATGGCAAGAAGAACTGAGAGAAAAATTCAATCTGCATTTTTGGAGTTACAATCAAAATTCGTTCACTGTTCTTTCTCCATTTTTAACTGAAACATACCATCAACAGTTAACTATCAACAATCATCAATCAGGGACTTCCAACAATCAACAATCAATTAACATTCAAGCATTAAATAATCCCTGGAATAGCCAAGATTTAATTCTCGCTTCTTCCCATTTAGTGCGGAGAACAGAGAGAATGCAGCAACTACTAACAGCAGAACCTTGGGATTTAGTGATATTAGACGAAGCACACCACGCTAGGCGTAAAAGTCCTCAAAATAGGAAAGAAACACCAAATCGCTTACTAGAGTTAATGCAGCAGTTAAAGGAGAAAACTAAAGCTTTGATTCTTCTCTCTGCTACTCCTATGCAAATTGACGCTATAGAAGTTTTTGATTTATTAAATTTACTAGGAATGCAGGGACATTGGAGTTATGGCGATAACTTCTGTAATTATTTTGAATCATTACCAAGTAGTGTCAAACCAGAAATACTTAATTTTTGGCAAGTTATGTCCAGTGACTATTTTCAACGTGGGGGACAAGCTTGCTCTAGATTACAGCAATTCTTAAACCAACAAGACAGGATTCTTGCCTATAAAATGCAAGATGTATGGCAACGCGGGAAAAAAATCTCTAATCACAAACAATTATTGGCAGATGAAGACTTTCTCAACACCTCACGCCAATATCTGACAGTGAATACTCCCCTCAAAGATTTGATGTTTCGCCATACCCGCGATACATTGAGACAATATTATAAACGAGGATTACTGTCACGAGATATCCCTAAACGAGATGTGCAGGATAACGCCATTTCTTTAGAACCACAAAGAGAAGTTCCCCTGTATATTGCTGTGAGTGATTATGTGCGTCACTTCTACAGATTAGCGCAAAAGGATCAGCGCACTTGTCGGGGATTTTTGATGACACTGTACCGGAAACGTTTAACCAGTTCCTTTTACGCTATCAAGGCATCTTTACAACGTGGTTTAGATTGTTTATTAACTAAACAAGGAAGTTTCATCACTGAAGATGATTATGCAGACATTGATGAAGCTAATGATGCAGTAATTTCGGGGATGGAATCCTTCTTTGAAGAGGTAGATCCGCAAGAAATTCAATATTTAGAGGATTTACTGCGCCAATTTGAAAATACCGGAGAAGACACCAAGCTTTCCCACTTTATTCAGATTTTACGCCAAGAATTAAGCCAAAGAGAAAGTGCCATTGTCTTTACCCAGTACACAGACACAATGGACTATCTGCGGGATGCTTTAAAACAATTGTATGGTAGTCAAGTGGCTTGTTATTCTGGACGTGGTGGTGAATTGTTGACAGTTGACAGTTCACCGTTGACGGTTAACAGTTCACGGTTCACAGATAACCAACAGTCATCAGTTTACAGTCAACAGCCAACAGTCAACAGTGAACCTACTTGGCGTATAGTTCCCAAAGAAGAAATTAAACGTAAATTCCGCCAAGATGAAATCAAAATTCTGCTTTGTACGGAATCTGCGTCAGAAGGGCTAAACTTGCAAAATTGTGGTGTCCTGATCAACTATGATATGCCCTGGAATCCCATGCGCGTGGAACAACGGATAGGGAGAATTGACAGAATTGGGCAAAGATATGAAACTGTCCGCATCCACAATTTTTATTATGATGGTACTGTAGAAGCAAAAGTTTATAGAAAATTGCGCGATCGCATTAACGCCTTTGCTACAGTTGTTGGTAATCTCCAACCCATTTTAGCTAAAGTTCCCACATTCATTGAACAAGCTGCGATGAGTGCAGATCCAGAAGAAGAGGATGTGTTGATGTCTGAGTTTGACTCGGTATTAGACGCACCTCTACGTCCAGGAATTGAAGCAATGGTGACAATGGATTTGGATGCTGATTTGGCAGAAATTCAAAAACCTATTCCACCCACTCCTTTTACACCAGAAAGCATTGAGCATTTATTTACCACATCAACAATTTTAAAATCTGCTGGGGTGATTTTTGAGCCAAACGGGGAAAAGACTTGGTTACTTACCTATAAAGGTAAGGAATACCAGATCACTTTTTACCCAGATGTGTTTGATGAAATGCCTTCTCTGAGATTAATGAATTTTGGAGAACCTTTGTTTGCTGAGTTTTTACAGTCTTTCCTATCTAACTAACAGACTCAACAGGTAATGCAAAGCGGTTAAGCCATTAAACAGCTTCTTTACAGTGATCTAGCTGTAGCGAATAGCGAAAATAAAGTTTGGAAATGCTACTTTATTCGCTATTGCCACTCTTTGGGAATCACCTCAAACAATTCACCCATTCCACAGCCGAAAAAATCACACAGAACTGCTAAAGTATCAACATCATAACGCTTTGCAGAGTTATCACACAATCCCCTAACAGCAGTAGGAGTTAGCAGCGATTAAATGAAGTGGTTTTCAGTAGAGAACAAGAAGTTGCACAACTCAAAGCTGTTAACCATAAACAACAAGCTGAATTAACGAATATTGTCAATTTGATTACCAATACAAACGAGATAAATTCAAACCAAACAGAAATTGTCGAACAATTTTTACAATTAAAAACTTTGGTTCAGGAGATGAAGATCAATAATGGCTCTATAGATTCAAAAGGATAATATAAACTTAACTTCTTCATAATTCCCCTTCAAAGCAACGCAGATTGTGGAGAGCTTATTGTTGTTGTTTTAATTGGGTAGTGCTAACCCAAGCACTTTTCAGCGCATATTTCGTTCTTAGACTTCTGTTCCAAGCAGCCAAGTTTTTAATGCTCGTTTTTCATCCCTTAAATCAAAGAAATTAACGCAAATTTTATGCAAATTTATCTAATACCAATTCTTTATGAAGCTGCGCTAAATAAAGCTTGCAAAATGAAATCATAAGAGGTAAGAGAGAAAATCTTTTCTGGGGTGATAGTTTCCAAAACTTCAGTTTACTTTTGACGGAGTTGGGTAAGGGTGGAGCAATTTTCCCATTGAAGTTTACTTTTAAGTAACTCCCACAACCGCTCAATTGGGTTCAGTTGGAGGAGAGTGGGGTGGGAACTGAATTTAGGAATAATTAACCAAAATACATCAAAAAGCCTACTGTTTTACATCAAATGATAGTTTTTAGATAGGGAGATAACCTGTAAAAATAAAACTGACACATTTCATTAAATTGAAAATTGAATTCAACAGTAGTTAATCATAACTTCACTCAGATAAAAGGCAGTTTGCAGTTTATCTCTTTCATTACCAGAATATCTTAAAAATTGAAGCAAATCATTGCTTAATTTATGACTAGAAAAAGGAAGAAAATCACCGTGAATGAAAATGAACAGATACCAGCAAGTGAAGAAATTACAGAAAATAAACAGTTAGAAGCAAGTGAGCAAACAAGAAGAATAGTAATTATCACCGGAGATAAAGGAGGTGTAGGTAAATCCACATTTGCAAGAGGATTACTACATTTATATATCAACAAACAGTTAAAATATTTGGCTTATGACTCAGATCATCGCAATGCCCAATTGTACAGACACTATAACTCAGTAATACCTGGAGTCAAGTTACTTGATATTTTTACAAGAGGTGGTGCAGATGACTTACTAATAGACTTAGAAAAAGAACTTCCCCCATTGGTATTAGTAGATTTACCCGCCCAGTCAGGTCTATTTTTTGAGAATTTTGAGAAAGACTTAGGTGTATTTGATGCTGTCAAAGGCTTAGGATACAAAGTCACAATGGTAAGTGTACTATCAAGGGTAAAAGACTCAGTGAATATATTACGAATTCTTCACAAATACTGTGGCGATCGCGTTGATTATGTAGTTGTGAAAAATCTGTTCCACGGTGAAGCTGATAAATTTGAACGATACGACAGTTCTGATACTCGCACCACACTTTTGGCAGATGGTGCGGTAGAAATTAAAATGCCAGATTTGTTTTTCAAGCCCTATGACTATATAGATGAAAAAAACTTGACTTTTAGCGAAGTTCTAGAAGATAAACAAGCCAACATTGTCATCAAATCTCGTGTTTCAGCTTGGTTGAAAGAATTTGAGCAAAGCGTATTGAATGCTAATGAGTTATTGGGGATAAAAGAAAATGCAGTCATCACAGATCAAGCCGCATAACCCAAATAATCCAGGAATTATCCCCAATCCTAAACGACTGGTAATGACAGTTGGTGATGCTAGAATAGGTAAGTCAACAACAGCACGTTTGTTGATAGAGATTTATCTAGAATCACAACTAAATCTCAGAGTTTATTACAGTGGTAATCGCAATAAGTTATATGCTTATCAGCTATTATTACCTATTGCTCAATTGCCCTTAACACAAGGTGGTGCAGACCAATTATTAATTGATTTAGAGAGTTTTTCTGATGTGCAAGTAGCTCTGAGTGACTTACCCGGACAAAGTTTTGAAGAATTCCGACAATTTGCCGAAGAAGTAATGCTGTGGGATGCAATTGCTCAATTAGGTTATCGTATGACCTTTGTACATCCAATTTCTTATCGGAGAGATTGTACAGATTATCTACAAGAGTTTTTTAATTGTTATGGAAATAAAGCAGACTACATCATTATCAAAAATCTGTATTTTGGTGACGATTTTCCTTACTATGATGGTTCTGATATCCAACAGGGTATCCAAGCAAGTGGAAACAATGAATTATATTTGGGTAAGTTATGGAGAGATACTTATGAATTATTAGAATCTCTGGATTCACCTTATAACTATGCCATCCAAAATTCTGAAATGGATTTTATGAACCGTTCTCGTATCTTTAACTGGATGGAAGAATTTAGTGAGCAAATTAAGAATAATCAACATATTGGAGAATTATTGGGTTTATTAAACATTACATCAGCGGTGGATTTACAAAATCAATTAAATAGCGATTTTTAAACTTTGTTGTAAATCTTCAAAATCAGAAATAAGAGGGAATAAGTTTATGCGTAGAAAATCATAATTTAGGAAGATTTTAGGATTTGTATCAGATTAATATGAAGCTGCATATAACCCTCTTACATGACTCTAAGTAATGCCAAATTTGAACTCTTTATTTAACAAGGGTTTTGGCAATTTATTAATATTACAAAATGTTCACTATATTTTGTTATTAATAAAATATTCAAACCTTTATCACATCAGGATTTGAGAATTAGGAAATTATTTTTGTGATTCCCAGAGTAATGGAAGAGGGTTAATAAGATTTCAAGAAGAATTGTCCGCCGATATAGCTTGCTTCCCGCAGGGTACGCAGATAAAGATGAATGAATTAATGGATTTCCCATTTTGTGCAACGTCACACAAAATTGATATTACAGTTATCTTTTATTTGTTTTGAAAAAACCAACTTATCTATATTAATGACTTTTTACTTTTCAAAAGTTCTAGTTTCTAACTCCTGAATTCTTACTTTTTAGTTACACCCCAGAATGAAATCATGTTAGAAAATTTCAGTACAATCAAAAACTGACATATAGGAATCAGGTTTGATTACTCTATCATCTCTACCAAGAAACTCAAAAAAGGCACATGAACTTATGAACACCTCTGTAGAAGCTTCTTTAGATACAACATTAGCAGGACAATCAGATCATTTTAAACAGAAAGTTCTCGATGTGGTGAGACGTTCTGGTATCAATCCTAAAGACCCATTGTTTTTGATATTGAGTTCTCTGGGTAAATTTGAGGTCTTAATGGAAGACATTCCCGGTAAACTTAATACTGTAGTCGAGGGTTGGACAACAGAAATAGATGACAAACTTGATAAAGCATCAAGTGTAGCCATTGTTCAACAAAAAAGTGCTATTGCCAAAGCAGCATCAACCTTGTTGAGTAAAACCGAGCAAAAAAAATCTAGATCCGTCTTCAGTCCCTTAATAGCCACTGCCCTGGTATTATCTGGTGTGGTTGGTGTTGTTATGCTGGCTAGTAATATATTTTTTATTTGGAGAGGTAGAGGGACAACAGAAGCAGTTCACTTAACTCTAGAAGAACAAGAAACTTTAAATTGGGCTAAGTCAAAAGACGGAGAATTTGCTCGTCAAATTATGAAATGGAACGATTTTGACCTGAGTGTTTGTCGAGCCAAAAAAGCTCAATTGAAAGGCAGATGTATGATTTGGGTTGTGAATAATGACGAGCGACAACGTTATCTAGACCAATTAAATCAAAAATCAAAATCAAGCCGTTAAACTGATTTGATTTGTTTCTGGACTATCTATCAGTCCCTCTACAATTGCTTTCGTAGCAGCTTGAGCGCGATTTTGACAATCGAGTTTAGTTAAAATGCGATGGACATGAGACCTCACAGTACCCACACTTAAAAAAAGTTTGTTGGCAATTTGATTGTTTCTATCACCAATAGCAATCATCTGCAAAATCTCCAATTCCCTAGAACTAAGCGAATATCGCCGGAAAACTCGCTTCATTTTCAGACTGGGAGTAACGACTACTGGTTGAGGTTGCAAATTTTGAATTAATATTTTAGCGACCGCAGAATCTAACCAATTTTCTCCTTTGTGTGTCACATAAATAGCTTCTGCTAACTTTTCTTTAGCTATCATCCTCGTACAATATGAATCTGCCCCTGCTGCAAAAGCTTCTTTGACAAAGATTTCCGTAGATTGAGCATTGAATATCACTATTTTAGTGATTGGTGATACTTGTTTAATCTGTTTTACAACTTCAAGACCACTATTATCTGGAAGATGCAAATTAACAAGAGCTATGTGTGGAGCATAAGTTTCTATTAGTTTTAGCCCTTCTGATGCTGTTTCGGCTTCCGCACAAATCTCGATACTCTCTTCTTCCGAGAGTAACATTCTAATACCATACCGAGTCAGATCATGGTCATCGATAATAACTGTTTTGATCATCTGATTTACCTCCTATTTAGGTTGGATTATCTGATTTTTCAAAATTATTAGTGATGATCTTGAAAAATGGTAACTGATGATGGAGTTCAATTGGATACAACAGACATCTCCGAAAAAGAATGTGAAACCCTTGTCCTGTCTAGGAGAAAACCTAATTTCTGGAGATGTCTAATACAAAATTGAAGCAAGGATATGACATCGAAAGAAACAGAAATCTTATTTATGCCATGCCCTACCATATCTTGCATCCAAATGAGAACAGCTATATTTGCCAGTTTAGGAGATGGCAAATTTAATCTTCTAATAATTATTCAATAATTTATTTTTAACAGTGATCTGAATCACACTTAAAACAACTAGTCTTATCTATTGTGTATGGATATTCTGCCCAATTTGTATTAAAACATACATAACTAAAATTTTGAACCCGTAGCAGACTAAGGATTATATCTATACAATCTCAATTGTATACTTTTTTATACCTTTTGATAGGGGAACAATTGAAAAAACTAGGTGTAATATATTTATTATCCATAGCCTGTTTGTTTTTTGTTCATGCTGTTTTTGCTGCTAAAAAGTCCGCACTTTTAGATATTACATCCAAAATATCTGCTGGTTCGAGCAGAGTAATTTGTGCCAAGACTTCCTTCTTAATATCCTCAACAGGACGATTTTTTAATTTTTTTGCATAATTCAATGAACTATTTTCGCAACATTCACGGTAGCTAAATAAAGATATATGACCATCCAAATACTGTTGCAGCAATTCGCTATCTCCACCACTGACTCTTGCCAGACGAAAGAAATTTTTAGAGTCAGCTTCAGGGACAACTTTCGCTTTTAACCACCGATATACAGTTGTGGCATCAACACCTATTCTTTCAGCTAACTTTTTTTGAGTCCAGCCTTCTTCTAATAAGTGTTCAATTAACTGAGCTAATCGTTTTTGACGTTCTTGCATAGTAGAAAACCTGGTTCTACCAGTTATAAAATTTACTTTTTATCCCACTTTGTATTTATCTGATTTTATTGGCGGATTCAAATAATTGATGTCTAATCGCTGAATTTGGTTTACAGTAAGGAGCTTGGATTAAATAACCTGTAATTCTCGGTTATTGTTTTGGTGTATGACAAGAAACCTCAAACAAAGTTTGACACCTTATTAAATCCACAATTCTAACCGCCGCATAAAGCTTTTAGATTTTTGTGATCCATTCACCAACAGTCTGCTTATCTTGGCACAAGAGTTTAGCAAGGCTCAAAGTGGATAAGACTTGCTTACTCATTTTATTCACTAATTTAAGACTAAATCTCTTTCCTTTACAAGAGTTTGATGAAAATAATCAAAAAAGTGCTGACAACAAGCTCATGAAACAAAGATTTTGGATCACATCGGAATTAAATTATTAAGAAATAATAAGTAACTATGCAGCTACTCCCTGCATTATGCAAGTATAATTGTTGCAGGGTGCAAAAGTTACAAAATGTACTTTAGAAAGCATCCGTCAAGGAACAAGGTGTCATCACTCCCAAAGCAAAGTTATGACGTATATGACGGACTTCAATCGAGCTTCTGTTAATGGAACAGAGAACCAAATAAGGTCATCCTCTAATTCTACCGTCTTTTTGGATACACAAAATCTTACTTTTATCCAAGATAGTGATCCAATGGGGTTGGAGACTAGCTCTGAAAAAAATCAGGCTGATAGTCAAAACCTATCGGATATGGAACATCAGCCCAATGAAACTGATCACTTGCCTAGTGTAAAACGCTCCGGTGTGGAGGAGGAATCAGCCATAGCACTAGAATTAGGTACTTTGGAGGGCAGAATTGAAAAGGGTTTCAGAGCTTTTTGGGACATCGGACAATCTTTGAGTCAAATTCGAGATAAACAGCTTTATCGGCAAAGTTACAAAACCTTTGATGAATATTGCCTTAACCGTTGGGAAATGTCCCGACGGTCTGCTTATCGCTTGATACAAGCTGCATTGGTTTATGAAAATGTGACCCGTGAATCACAAAGTTTTGTAAATGTGATCCATGGATCACAAAATCCTGAAACTTGTGGATCACAAAGTTTTGTAAATGTGACCCGTGGATCACAAAATCAAATTCTGCCTACGAACGAACGCCAAATCAGACCCTTAGTAACACTACCCCCAGAAAAACAACGCGAAGCTTGGGCTAAAGCAGTTTCTACAGCCCCCAATAGTAAAGTCACAGCTGCTCATGTTGCCCAAGTAGCAAGAGAGTACCACCGAGAGAACTCAGCAAATAAATCTAGGCAAAAGCATTCTTTTGAACAACAACAGCAATCAACTGATAATTCTGAGCAATCATTAAACCGTAGTTGCTGGAATTGCCGTCATTCTAGTCAAGAGTTGATCAAAGATGATCACCAAAGTTTTTATTGCGATCGCCTGGGTAAGTTAAGTTTTGTTGAGAAAGACGGCAACCAACGAGGTGCAGAATGTGAATACTGGACTTACCGCTTTGGAGAATCATCTGAAGTCAGAAATAATTTAGTCCCGTTACGAGAAACTTTCAACCTCACCTTACAACTGCCAGCACACTTACAACCATTAATACAAGATGCTGCTAAAAAGTCAGATTTAGCAGTCATAGAATGGGTAGCAAAACTTGTGGAAGAGGCAATTTACAAAAAGAATGCTCCTCAAAATAGAGATATTCACCAAAATTTTATAGATATTACAGTTTCAGAAGTTGCCTGATATACAGGACTTAAAAGCTAAACAAGATTTCCAAGCAAGATAAATAGGGCAGAAATCAGTATTCCCTCCTGCCTCCTGCCTTTCTTGATCACTATTAGTTCAAAATGCCGTGTCAGGCATTAGGATTTGTAAAGGAAGTGCTATTTTCACACCACTAATTTTTAATGTTGTAATGTTGACCGTGAAAGACCCACCTACCGATTTTCAACTTCCGCCGCACAACGAAGCAGCTTTAGAGGGACTTAGGGAAGCAAAAAACGTTGATTCCACTATTGCTCTAGCAGCTAGTGATTCAGCAATTGCTACAGGTACAATCACCCCCGCCGGCTGGTTGCTTTTCGGCTTGGCTTACAAACCGTTAGTTAGGGTGGAAAAGATTGCCCGACTGGAAAAACTAACAACTGTACTGTTGGAGGAATTTAAAGACCAAGGAATACAAGTCTTTCCAGTCCTGCAAATTGAGGATAAGAACCCTATTGACTTGTTTATCAGGTTTCCACGTAAAACTCACTTGTTTATCTCCATTAGATCATTGGGAGACAGAGAAGTAGTCTACAACGAAATTAGAGAAATTATCCAAGTCCGCAAGAAAAATAAGGGTGGTTTAACAACCTGGAAACCTTGTCCATTGCTTGAGTTAGCAGATTACGAAAAGTGGCTCAACAAGAAGAGAGACTTATTTGGAATGTCTTCAAGGGAGGCCACAAAAATACGTACTGCAAAAGTTTTGGTCTTATGGCATCCTACTAAAAAAGCTTCAAATCTCAAAGAACATCTTTATACTGAAGTGGGAAGCATGAAAACTCTGGCTCTCAGAAGAAAAGGCACTATGTTTGTTATTCAAGAGGAGGAAGTAACTGAGTTTGTCAAATCTTGGTTAGCTACGTGCTAATAAATTAAATAGATTGAAAAGGCGAAAACCCCACGTCCAGTTAGGACAACGAGGTTTTCAAAATAAATTCCGTCATGGAATTGGACATTGGAATTGGAGCAGGGGTATTGGGTATCGAAGCCTAATGTTTATATCCCTGTTAGTAATCTTATCTCAAAAAATTGAGATGTAAAACCAGAAGAACACTGATTTTACAAAAAAATTAGGATTTACGCAATTACAATGCCTTCGGTGTACCCCTTTGGGAAAGCAAGCTCAAGCTACGCGGAGCAACTCTTAACGCTAAACCGTTAGCATAGTGTGCCGCTAACACAAGCTCCGCTAACACGCACCGTCTCCAACAGGAGAAGCAAAGAAAGCGTAAATAAGTAGGTAAACAATTTCAAACCCATATTGTTTGTACCCCTGCGTAAATCCTAGTAAAAAAGCAATTCAGGAATTTTATCTTCTTATCTTCCTGAGTATGTGTGTAAAAGATTACTAACACGGGATTGCTCCAATTCCTCCAACACACTTACTGGAGGATTGGCTATCATGTCTCAACAGCAATTTAACGACGCGTCAGAACCACAGCAGCCTGAAGAAAAGAAGCAGGGGGCTCTTGTGCAGGGAGCAGGGAGCAGGAAGGACAGTACCCTGCGGGAAGCTGGCGCAACGGATGGGGATGGGGATTCAACACTTCGACAAAGCTCAGGGACTACCCCACCTGGACGAGAACCAGTTTGTAGAAGTGGGGGACTCAAACCCATATTCCGCTCCGCTTTACCGCAGGAGGAAAGAGTCATTTCTCGCTGCCCCCTGCCCCCTGCCCCCTGCCTCTTCGTTGAACAGCCTCAATTTACACCACGGTTAGAACCAGAGCCAATCCAGAACAACAAAATCAGATTCGCGTTTAACGCCACTGGTAAAGATAAAAACTGGGATTTTCGGAAACTAGCAGCCAACTTCCAAGACAGAATAGGCACAATTTGGGATGTGATGAGACACGTAGGAGCAGGACACGCCTTATGTGCTGGTTTACTAGGTGGTCAATGGCGGAGTAAATCTCATGTTATTGGTTCTCAATGGTTACTACTAGATATTGACAACACACAAACATGGACAGATGAAAATGGCAATCCATTAGATGAAAATGGTAGACCAATCAAGATTAATCGAGCTTGGGTAGATATTAACGGTAATGTCATTGAAAAATCAGATGGTAGACAAGCAAAAAAAATCTACCAACATCAGCTAAACTTAGACGAAGCACAAGAACACCCATTCATCAAACAATATTGCGCTTTAATCTACACCACAGCCAGCCATCAACCAAACTGGCACAAATTCCGCTTAATCTTCGTACTACCTGAATATGTTCAAGGTGCAGATACAGTAGAAGTGCTAACACGCTACTTAATGAAGCACCTGCCCCATGACCCAGCTTGTAAAGATGCTTCACGGGTGTTTTATGGCAATACTCAAGCCACATTCCCCTTAATTCAACCTCATGTCACATTACCCCAATCTTGGATAGATGAAGCTGTCACCACCGCTTACCAAGAAAAAATTGAATACGAGAAACGGTTAGCAGAAATTACAACCCGTCGGATACAATTTCAAGAACGTGCAGAAGCTAACAACTGGGATATTGATCAGCTAATTCAACAAGCTTTAGCTTACATTCCTTCCCGTAGTCCTGGTAGCAATAATTATCATGAGTGCTTACAGGTATTAATGGCACTCAATTCTCATTATGGACATGTAGATGCGGAAATTATCGGAGAACAGTGGAGTCCATCAATCAAAGGAACAACTTGGAATATTCGAGCAAAAATTAAGAGTTTTCGCGGTCGTTCTGGTATTTCCATTGGGACACTATTTCACATTGCTAAACAATATGGGTTTAAATTTCCAAAAGTTGAAGGTACAACTTTTAATAGTAATTACCAGGATGACGAGTATAACAAATACCAAATAAAGAGATTCAGTGATTACCGAAAAGAAGAATTAAACAATTACCAAAATGCTGTATTCCCAGATTACCAACAAGAAGAGTTAAACAGTTATCATAGGGAAATATTTGAAGATTACCGCAGAAAACACTCCAGTAATAATCTACACCGCACTGTAACAGATCCCACAATCAGCAAAGAAGAATGGCTTGCTAAATACGGTATAAAGAGAGACTTTGAAGAATTTATCCACACCTTAATCACTGCTACTAATAAAGCCAAACAGTTTATAGGTAACGTAGTTTACCAACCAAAACCAACAATACTTTTACCAAACAACAACCTAGATGTTGATATCTGGTTTGAACCGAAGAATCGCACCCAGACTTACCTAAATGCAGCTAAATCAGGTAAAAAATTCATCTTAGATTTATCACACGCAGGTGCTGGTAAATCTCACACTGTGGGTGAATTTATGCCAGAACAGTTGGGAGTCAATACACTTTTCTACCTTAGTAATGAACACCGTAATCCTACGGTAGCAACCATTGAACAGTGGACAGACTTACCAGTACGCCACAACGGATTAGTAGCAGATGGTAACAAACTCACACCATTGGGCAACCCACAAATACACTGGCCTCAACCGGGGGAAGAACCCAATATTGAGGGAACTTGTCCTCTCACAGATTTTTTTAATGCCCTAGCAAGCAAAGGATACAAAAAAGAAACATCCGCAGAAGCAAGCCTCAATCCTATCTGCAATGGTTGTAAACTCAGGGCTAATTGTGCGGGCAGAGATGCTGCTGGTAATGTCCTCCCGAAAGTCAATGGTGCTACCTTCCGACGTGATAGAAGGGATGCACTAGCATCTAAGCGGATTCGTGCCAATATCAACTCCTTACCCCAAGCTACAGATATTACTGCCATGAAGGCAAGTGCTTTTGTTGATGAAGCTTCTAGACAACTACAACCAGTTGACTTTATTAAAGTTAGTTTACGAGATTTTGACTCCTCAATGATGGAGGTGCAAACCAAATTACCCACAGTGTATGACAAAATTAGAAGTTTAGTTCTACCAATCCGGGTACTGTTGACTGGTGAAATTCCCCCTGTTGAGGAAACATATCATGGGTACAATGATGAGTTAATTAGAGCTTTATTGGGGGCAATTCCCACAGATTTACCGGAAATTATTGCTGAACTGGAAACTATTGCTCCAGATATAGAGGAATTGGTACAACAGGCTGATAGTATTACATTGGATGGGGTTGATAAATGCGATCGCAATTCTTTCAGCAGAAAAACCTTGAAGTTTATCCGTAGTCACCTCAATAAACAAGCTGCTCAAGAGACTTACAGGAATATCGACAGTTTACCCGTGAGATGGTTAATTCCCCTTCTAGAAGTTATCGGAGGCATTGAACCAGGGGCTTTACGAGTTAAGAACAAACATTTAATTATTGCTACTAAAAATAGCCGTCAAGTTGATGTTCTCAAAGCTTTTGACTTTGTTTTCTTGATGGACGCTACTGCTAACCGTGACAATGTGGCTATGCAGTTGGGGATTAATCCAGAGGAAATACTGGTGATTTCGGAAATCCCACCAGATTATAGCAACCTGACTATTCACCAAATTACGGGCTTTGGGTTACTGAATAAAGACCGAGGTAACAAATTAAAGGAACGAATTGCAGCATTGCGTGAAGAATTAAATCAGCGTCATGATGGCAATATTGCTTACATAGACCACTTAGCACATAAAAACAAGGGTGATGGACACTGGTTTGCTGATAATCGCGGCAGTAATGCTTATCAAGATAAGCAAGCTGTTTGCAGTTTTGGCACTCCTTATCAGGATATTGGAGCGTCTGGGCAAGTTTATATAACTTTAACAGGAGACAAAAATGTTAGTAAAGAAAATAAGGCTTTTCAAGATGTAATTAACTTTTTGGTTCAGACTGAAGTTGTTCAATGTGCAGGTAGGACTAGATCTAACCGCAGGACGGAGGCGGTAACTTATTATGTGGTTAGTGACAAAGATTTATCCTATTTAGCGGATTACTACCCTAATGCTAGGTTTATTAAGTCTGATGCTTTTGATATTTGTCCAGGAGCAGGAACTGAAATCCAACAAACACGTAAGGGCATATTAACAGGTTTCAAGTTGCTGGTAGCAGAAGGGGTGACAGATTGGCAGAAGGTTCGTCAGGGCGTATTAGCTAAAGCTGCTGGTATTTCTCAATCATGGTTAAGTCAGGTTGCTAAGAAATATTTTGGGGGGTGGAATAGCTTTAGAAAATTATTACTACTCCTATATAATTCTTTATATAGGGTTAGTAATAATTCTTCAGAGGTTTTGACTAAGGAACAGCAGTGGTTTATTGATGAGTATTTACCTCTGTTGCAGCACGATAGGGAAGCTGGTTATGAATCAGCGGATTTCGTGATTGAACACCTGATCATGTTTAGTGAATATCTTGGCTGGCAAGGGTTTTCTCAGGCTGTAAATGCAGCTACGATGGAAATTAAAGCCTTTTTAGTGGATTGTTTGATATCTGTTTTGCCGAAGGAGGTTCATGATGAGGTTAAGCGCAATTTGATTTTGTACTTAGCTAAAGTAGAACCTGAATATTGAGTGTAAACTCAAAAAGCTGATTTTTTCTAGTTGGGGCAAAGCAATATAGTATTGCGATATAGCTTGCTGCTTTTTTCAGGAGTAGGAGCAATTTCTTTTTGTTATGAAAAGAAAAAGTATATTGCAGCATAATGAGCTTTTACAAGTGACCGAAATAGCATACTAGTACGGTAGAATCGAAAATAATAAGGTAATACAAATGGCTTATAGTGATTTTACATTGAGTAAATTTAAAAAGAATTTCCATATTCATATTGATGAAGAAATGGATTTATTTGCTAATATTGAACCTATCCAAATAAGTGAACAACTAAAAAATAGTTTAGAAGAAACTACGGAATTGGCATTAGCAATTAATACTGAAAAAGCCCGTTCTGAAATGATTATTACGCCTATTTTATTAGAGGTAAGACGTAGGGCTAATTCTCAGATTAGTTTATTTTCAGGAAGCGATTTTAATGTTGATGTTGAAAAAGGTTTAAATGGTTATTGTGATTTTGTAATCAGTCGTTCTAAGGAACAGTTAACAATTAACGCACCTGTAATGATTATTGTAGAAGCAAAGAACGAAAACATTAAAGGTGGACTAGGACAATGTATGGCAGCAATGTTAGCAGCACAATTGTTTAATGAGCAGGAAGGTAATGAAATTAAAACTATTTATGGTGCTGTTACTACCGGAGATATTTGGAAGTTTTTGAAGTTGGAAGGAACTGATGTATTTATTGATTTAAATAACTATTACATTAAGGAATTAAACAAGATTTTGGGTATTTTGTGTCAAGGAATTCAGGGGTGAAAATTATTTAAATACATTCAAGATAATATCTTTGGTTTCAATAACAATATTATTTTTGTAAAATTATTGGTTCTACCGCTCCCTCTTATAGAAAAGAATATTAATTTAATTATTGTAGCGACTGTCTGGATTATCACTTGACAATCAAGACAGTCGCTACAATAAATTTTGTTTTACATAAAGGGAAAGGTAGAGCCATCATTATTAATTTCTTCCAAAATCCCTTGTTCATTAATTCTAAAATCTATATCTGCACAACTTTCCATCAAAGTCAATAATCCTAAAGAATGAACGGGAAGACTTGCAGATAAAAAAGCTTTAAAAGCTGTATCATCCTGAAAACCTACCATCTGTCTAAATTCATTAAAATTAATAAATCCTTCCAAAAAAGCTTCTATAGCTAATGTATTGAGAACTTTTTGGGATAAATCCTCTAATTTATCCTGGATTTTATCTGTTAAATTATCTGGTAAATCAATTGTGATTTGCATAATTTGACAATCTCCCAACTCTACATTTTTATTTTACTTTTTAAAAGACGTTTAAAGTTCCTGGCATAAAAAAAAATGTTCAAAAATCACATAGGAGTCATATGTAACGTCTCTATATCCAGGAATCAACCATATTTTTATAAAAAAATTCTATCACTCTCCTAACTCTTGTTCCTTTTTAAGTAATTGATTACTTTGATTATACTCCATTAACGCTATCAGTTTAAATTTTTCTATCTCTGCCTCTGTTAATTGATTTGTAGTAACTTGAAACTGAGCATAATTTGTTTTTCTAACAGCATTTAAAGCAACTTCCGTTTCAGAATATAAATGTTGTTTTCTTTTCAGGATTAAAATTTGCTCCTCTGTCGCTGTAATTTGTAGTGAAGCAGTAAATTCATCTGATTGATAAACCCTAATCTCTCCATCTTCACTATCTTCTACTAAACTTCCTTCGCTCATTAACCTTGCTATCATCAAAGGAATAACATATAGCATAATGTCTTCCTCATACATTTCTGCTTGGTTTTCTTCCTGTTCATCTACCAAAACTATAACTGAATCATGATTAATTTGATCGAGATTGTTTTTCTCTTTTTCTATTGTATTCACAGTTAAATCATCTGCCAATATAACTGGTAATTCAGGAATAAATTCTGGATTTTGTACCTGGATATTCTCTGGTTCAAATGCTATTATAACAGATTCTTCCATAGTCCTTCCAGAATTGAGACTAGCAATAATAGATGCCAGTGTTTTAATAGCATCGCTTTGTTCTTCAAGGTTTACAGATTCTGTTACCGGAATTGATTCTAATTCATTAGAATCAACATATTCGAGAAGTTGGCTTAACATATAAGCAGTTTTAGCAGGGGAAATATCGGGTGATATTTTAGTTGATTCTTCAGTGAGTATAGTTAAAGGATTAGTTGTCATAAATTTATGCTAACGAATGGAATAAAGACTAAGTTGATTAAATATTAAACTTGAAGATACTGATTTTTGACTGATGCCAAAGATTGATTAATATTATTGTTTATTTCCTCAAATACATCAATAACTTCAGCCGATATTTGACTCTGATTAATTTGTCCTAATTTAATATCCAGTAAAACACTTCCATCTTTTTTTATAATCGTTAAATCTTTATGAGAGTTCTTGATTGAAATCAAATATTCTTTACCTTGAACTATAACTTCTCCATTCTCTTGAGGAATGCCAAATACATCCCCCATTCGTTGAGCAATTTGTGTGATTCGATTGATAGAATGTAATTCTTGCAAATCATTATTCATTGCTAAGACTGCTTTTTCTGTTAATCCTGTACCTGATTTAAATTGATTACCAACCTCTGCAATTCGCTGAATATATTCTGCTGACTTACCCAAATTTTGTGCAGTCAAATACCAAGTTCTTAATTTTTCTAATGTTGTTTCTTGATCATGAATAGTTTTATCAGCAACTACCTCTTTTTGAACAAGGTTAGGTGAGGAAATGGGTGTAGAGTTAGGCAACTTTAGCCCATGAGATGACATCACAGATGATGGCTGTGTAGGTACTGGGGAAGATACTTCTGAAGCCGATTGTGGTTGTTGGTTAGTAAGCGTAGTATCTTGTTCTAGCTTGACTGCGCGTGTGTACCCATTATTGACAGCTTCTAGCTTATATCCCTGTGTCTCTAAATATTGTTTTACCAGTTGGTCAGTACCAGCAGCATTACCCACTACAAAAGAACTTTTGGAAGCGATCGCTTGATCAATTAATGGTACATAATGTTTATTAAAAGTTTCCAAAATTTGTTGTTGAGTAACACCCCTCCAAGGACCAGAACCTGAAACCATAATTGTGTCATTGGCTGAGTACACACCTGTATTTGCCTTTTCCCCCCAAGCTTGTTGATAATTGCGGGTGCTAGAAGCTGTTTCAGGTGGTGCAGCAGATATACCAATGAATTGAGTCGCTACTTCAGCCATTGCGACATCCTTTTGCATATGCGTTGCTACAGCTGCATTCAGGGGTTGGAGATTAGCAAGTGGGTTGGAAGTTTTAGGAGAAGTAGCAATTTCTTGGACAGAATCTTGAGGTTGAGGTGTGGATAAATTAATAGTTTTTGGTACAGAATCCTTCGGTAT
Organism: Anabaena cylindrica UHCC 0172; assembly: GCF_034931625.1. Taxonomy (GTDB): domain Bacteria; phylum Cyanobacteriota; class Cyanobacteriia; order Cyanobacteriales; family Nostocaceae; genus Anabaena; species Anabaena cylindrica_A. The sequence continues at coordinate 19,547 of NZ_JAYGGY010000098.1, forward strand.
CAATTCTGAGGATGCTTGAATAGTCTGAGAATTTTCCAACACCCTAGAATATCCCTCAATCAAAGCGCGGATAAACGGAGATTCTTTACCCTTCCCTTCCCAGTAGTTATCTCTGCTGGAGGTGACATAGTGAGTACAGTTTTCCAGCCATTCCACACCTCCCCTTTGGGTTATAGCTGCAAACAACTTGGGGTGTTGTTCTAACTTAGCTTGAATGATTTCTGCCATTAACTGTATTCGTGGTTCTCCCAAAGGTACTGTAGTTTTGTAGTGTTGGTAAGCTTGTTCAGCAGAGATAAAAGGAACTCCAGCAGGTTTATCTTGGGTGTAAGTTTCCGGTCCATACTTACCTGCGGTTACTGCGGCGTTATCACGGAAAGATACAGGGTAATCCCCTTGGATTTTGCCTAACTCCTTGGCTTTAACAGTAGGATTAGTCATAGCCGCACCTAGAGGGTCAGAACTTCTCGAACCGATATTCACTGGAGAGGTGATAACAGATGCCAGAGGTATGGCTGTAGATAAAGGTGGTGGTATAGCGGGTGTAATTGATGACTGTTCAAGGTTTGGACTGGGGAAAGGCACAATTTTTCCGTTGACATAATCTCCCAGCGGTTCTGTATGCAGTCCCCACACTTCAGGTTTATCCCTAAAAGCGGACAGTTCTCGACTGCTGTGTTTTTCCATTGCTGCCCACTGTTGCTGATATGCTGGATCTGTAATCATTTCTGGGGTGATGCAGTATTGTTTACCTACTCGAAAGGCAACTTGTTGGGAAGTAGATATTGCGATCGCAATATCCCCCTCTTTAAACCCATAAGCTTTGTACGGTTCATAAGTCCTGGTTGTATGGCATCTACCATATCCGCGCATAGCATCAATAGTAGTGCTGACAGGTAAAGCGTTGGGTTCACCGTGCATTTTCAGAGGAAACACCATTTGCACAGGTTTACCCGAAATCACAACATCCTTCTCTTCCGGTTTGGAGACAATGTTATTATTAGCAGGTAATACCTCAGCTACTGCGGATATAGGTTGCAGATTTTCAGGAACTACAATTGTTTGCTGCGGTGGATTGTTATTTGATAAATTGGGTGTAACTATAACAGGTATTGTAGTTGTAGCTAATTCCTGAACTTTATCGAGTTTTTCCCCTATTATATGTGGTCTATTGGGAAGGGAATTAAGACTTTGACTGTAAGCACTATTTTTTCCGTCAGCACTTAATGGTTCTCCAAACTTTGCCTTTAAAGCATCAAAGTCATCAGATGGAATTGTACTACTAACCAAGTAAATTACAGAAAGACCTTTTTTCGTTTCTAGTGGTACATCTTGTGGTGATAAAACATTAAACTCAATATTTTTAGATTTAAACCAATTCTGAACTAATTCTGTTTTGTGGTTATCCACTGCTATTCCTATTAATCCCAGTACCTTATCTTCCTGACTAGTAAACAATATTGTCGGACGTTCTTTGATCTTCTCCAGCAATAGTCCACTTTTTTCAACCATCACCTCTTGCTTTGTTACCGTAGTTGGTTGGGAATTATCTTGAAAAGCTTGAGATTCCTTTGTCCAAATTTGGGGATATTGTAATGTGCTGGGTTCAATATTAATAAAAGTGTGAGAAAAATTACTTTGTAATGTACAATTTACAGAACCTTGTTGACCATGTTTAAGCACTCCCAAATTTTGTAGTGCTTCCTTATCTTTTTTGTAGTGGAGAACTCCTAATAATTCTCCATTTAGAAAAACAGCATCCCTATTTTTACTGGTTGGTACTTCTAAACTAACGCTTTTATATTCTTCTCCAGTAAAAACTTGTCCTTTAAAATCATAAACATTAATCTTATTAATTTTCAACAAATTCCCATGAGGTGATTCAGCAATAATAAAACCACCTTCATGTTGACTATCACCAATAGATTTTAATTTAAGTTGTAGTAGATTACGATTAGATAAATTATTTATCTTTCTTAATTCTTGAATTGAATCAGCATCCAATTCTCCTAATGTTTGACCAGCCAATTTAATTTTAGCTGTGTCAACAGGAACGGGTACATGACCAATAGTGAGTGTAACTGGTTCACCATTAAAAGTCTTACCTGCATGAGAAAATTTACTAATTTCTCTGATAGTAATGTTGATTGGTGGTTGTGATGGTAAATTAATAGTTGCCGTAGCTGTATAAGATTCACCTGGTTTAATATATGCTTGTGCCTGAGTACCAATTGCTAATTGGCCTGTTCTTTGTTCCAAAACAGCAAATTCTTTGTATTTTTCATCATTGTCTTTGACAAAAACCAATCTAGAATTATGCCTTTCATGTCCTGGGGGATAGCGACTTGCTTGTATTTCTATCGAATATTTTTCTTGAAAATTCCATTCTCTACCAACAAAATTATCTCCTTCCTTACCAATTCCTAATACCTTGAGTTGTGAAAATTGTAACTGATCTAATTGGCTAACTATTTCCTTACCAAAAGTTGCAAATACAAAGTTAGAAACTTTCTTACGAGAGTTCAAACTTGAATTATCTCCTTGTTCTAATTCATCTTGTCGGGAAGCTGATATATTCCATGTTGCGGCTGCGGCTGGTAATTTTTGGTCTTCAGGAATTAAATTATAGAAATTTTCAGCAACAGCATAAGCTTCTTGAAACAGTAACTTGATTTGACTTTCTCTCAGTTCAGGTTTCAGTTCAACTAATGTTGCACCCTGAGTTATCATTCCTGGTTTAAGTTTATAGTCAATTACAGATTGTTGACTAACTGTTCCCAGTTTTGAATATTTAGGTTCTCCATTTTCTGTTTCTCCATCAATTTGTGCTATTGCTAACAAAGTATGGGGACGTTGCAAAGACCGATATTTTTCTGGAATTTCTTCTAAACGAATATTGAGTGTAGAACCTTTCCAAATTCCTGGATGTTCGTAGCGAGTAAGATTAGTGATGGTAATTTCTGTACCATTGCTGGTTTTGACAACAGCATAAGGTCCTTGTTCAGTTTCTCGACGTTTATTCAATCTGGTAGCTACATTGAATTTATCATCAAATTCCTGTTTGGATAATATAGCCTGAAATTTTTGTTGAGGAGTAAATTCTACACCTTTAAATAAATCTTGGAATTGGATAATAGGACGTGATTCTAAAGCAGATGTTTCAAAGTATTTATTAACTTGGTTAATTAGTAATTCGACTGGTGAATAACCAGTAGTGTTAATACCTTCCTTTAAGTAAGCAGATGAAGATTTTTTATCTTTAATATAATTAACATCTCGATAAAGATAGCGTTTGTTTTCAGCTATTACCTCCATATCAGGTTTTTTGGCACTTTTGAATAAATCCACCGCAATTTGATTTTGGAAACAAGCTGCTTCAATCATTTGTCGGTACATATTGCGATTAATTGCCATTCCTTGTTCTATCACTTGAGAATTTCTATCTTGAACAGATGCAAGTTTGAGAAATTCCTGCATCTGTTCCCTGTATTCTTCCCGTATGGCTTGAGGATGGTTTTGATTATTTTCTAAATTGACTAATTTTTTATAATGACTACCAACTTGGTCTAAATATTCCGTTTGTTGTTGAGAATTCCCATAAGTTATTAAAGTTTCAATTTCTGACTCTAAAGCTTCTAATGCTGTCACATGATTATTGATAATACCAACGCTGATACCATCACTCATATGAATAGCGATTTCTTCAAATTCAGGTTGTGTACCATCTTCTCTGTAAAAAGATTGCTTTTTCAGTTTGACTGTGGGAGCATAAGCATTTTCAGGCAAGTTTCTGTATTCAGCTTCGGCGGTAAAATTAGGATATTTACTGGCTAATTCCACACCAATACAGTCACCATCAAAGTCTCGACCTTGACGTTCTGATTCGGTTTCTATGGGGTCTAATTCTTCGGTTTCAATACCTTGTGCTTTTAGGGATTCAATCCTAGCTTGAATGCGTTTGTGGTCTTCATCGTTGACTACGATAATTCCTGCCAAGGGGTTGCCATCTGGTCCTAAGTAATCTTCAATATGTTTGTTGATGGAAACACATAAACCATTAGCATTGAGGAAGGGGGAGCGAAAGTTGAGAATTTTTTCACCCTCAGCTATCCAAGGCACACAAATCTCACCATTTTTAAGTTCTTTAGAGGGAATAATCATTCCCCGGTCAAAGGTAAGGACACGACCAAGGGCAATATCCCGCCATTCATTTTGTACAAATCGTGTAAGTTCTTGTTTAACTTTCTCAGTTTCTAACAGTTGGTTATGGCCAAGTAAGTCTGCTTTGATAATTTTGTACATTAACAAGTCATCTTGTTCAGATTCACTATCTTCTTGTAAATCATCTGGATATAAATTTTCATCTATCTTAGGGTCATCAGTAGATAATTCTACTGTTTCATTTACTAATTGTTCAGTTTTTTGCTGTTCAATAAAAGCTTTGCGTTTTTCATATTTTTCACAATATAACTGTGCTACTTTTCTGGGGTCTTGCTGGATTTCTGCAAGTTCTTGCGCTTGCTTTTCTAATTCTTCAGCAAAGTCTTTGATACCTTGGGGGAAAGAAGCCAGTAGTTGAGAAATGGCAGTCTTACCTTTTTGGGACTGTGATTTTTCACCTAACCAAATGGTTTGATTATATAAACCTGGTTTAATTTGGGGTTTAATTGGTGTAGATGGGTTATCTTTATCTGTTCCCTTGAAGCTAGATATGGGGATAATGAGGTCGATTTTAGGTAAATCTTTTCGCCAAGAAAGCTCCTCTAAATGCTGCGGACGCAATGTTCCTTTGCCAAATCTGTATTTGGTATTCTCTCCATCACTTTCTTTCCAACCAAAGCGGTGCTGTATTACACGATAACTTTTATCTTTTCGTTCGTTTGTGTTACTTAATTGGTTGTATAGCTCAGTTGAAATCTGTCCGTAGCAATCACCTACTAACTTCCAGGCATCTTCGTTTTTAAGAAATCCTCCATTTTCTCCGGTGGCATCATCTACTACTAAAATGTTTAGCTTTCCGTGGATGGTATTTTTGCACGAACCTAGAAAAATAGAACCGTAAGCACCACGGTCTTTACGATCTGGACAGAGTTTTTCAATTACTTCCAAACATTCTGGTGAACCGTATAGTAGCCTAGTTTTGGATGACAATAGTAATATCTGACCATTTGGGTGGTTTTTCAATTCTTCTACTAAGGTATGTTCATCCATTTGACCGAAGGAAAAATCTCTTTCTGGTAAAAAGAACTCTAAAAGTGTATTATCTAATTTTTCAGTTAAAATTGAATTGACATTTTGGAGATTACCATCTGTATGAATCCACTGTTTTAGTCTAGTATCAAAATGTTTAAATTCTAGAGTCATGAGTTTATAATTGAGTTTTAATTGATAGTTGATTTGTATGAGGTTTTAATATGTCCAGATTAAAACGTTGGCTAAATATCAATAAAAACAAAGTAAATGAAGACGGTTGTTTGAAAGAAGAGTATTATCAGCAATTAACTGATGATGGTATGCTTTCCCATCTTATTGAGCAACACGCTATAACATTGAAGAAAAATTATGATCAGTTAAAAAAATTGGATGAAACTGAGCCTGAACCTTGGATAAATTACACTGCTTATGACTTTTTCACAGAAGAAGAGAAGCAGCAATTTAATGGTGATGGTTCACTGAAACCGGAGTATGTAAAATATGCTCATAGTATTGGTATTAGCGTTCAATCGCTGGAAGAAATGGAACGTCGTAAAAAAATTGAAGTTGACAATTACAATAAATTGTCTGCTCGATATGCTGAACAGGGCATCAATTTTGGTGAACAGCAGATGCAAGCAAGAATTACTGATAACAAAACCTATTTACAACGCAGGAAGCAGATGGAAATAGATTTGCGTAATTTTGAGAATGTTGATACTCTGCCGTTTGATCAAGACACACGATATTGAAACAAAGCGAAATTAGTAACTTAGACATCACAGATAACTACTAATAGTGGTTCTACCGATCCCCTTATGGTAATTAACCATTGATTATGGTGAAACCTTTACAGGGCTGGGTTTATAGGATTTTGTGCCATTATTCCGAATAAAACCCTTACAGGACGAGGCTTTCAAGGATTTTAAACTGGATTTTGCATAAAGGGATCGGTAGACCCCTAATAGTTCCCTCAAATTAGATTCTAAAAGTTACTTCAGTGATGGTGCTACTGAAAAAAAGTATAATTGGAGGTAGGTTTTATTTGGTGTTTTATATCATTTGATATAAATCTGAAGCATTGCTGATAAAACCGTAAATTTACTCCAATTCTCCTTGATTTTCTGGTTTTTGCTGCTGATTGTGATTCAATAGCAACTCTTTCAGTCTCTTCAGTATTATTAAATCTTCGGATGTCAAACCTTTATCTTTGCTTTCAGCACCATCACGGAGGGGAAGTTCTGCAATTTCTTCTCCACTTTTGCGTCGCAGTTTGAGAATATCTCTTTCTAGTTCAAGGTCGTAGTATTTTCCTGAATATGTTTCAGGTTGCCCTGCTTGCTGCCAGAACAGGCGGATAATGGGGCTGATGCTATCAGCGTAGTTTTTTGATTTAGTACCCTGCTGGCGTGCGCTCAAGGCTGGTATTGTATCACCTACCCGACTGGAAGTTTGGCTATTTCCGTTTACACAAATTGCACTTCTAGGTTCACTGTCAAGAGCATTTTTTGAAGACTTTTCTGAAGCGATTGCGCGCCGTGCAATTCCTGCGGGGCGCTTCGCTATCGCTTGATTAATGTCGTTGGTATTTGTATTAACTAATGCTATTTCGTCCTCTGGTGACAATGCTGCCATTATTGTTTCGACAGTAGTTTCTGGCATTTCAACTTGTTTTTTACCCCGACAGGAATGTATTGCAGGTAAGTCCCGTTCAGGGTTATAAGATACGCCTCGTTTTTTCTGAAGCCCTGGAAAGCTATATGCTGAACCTAATTTATAGCCACCAATTTTGATACCATTCATTTCAAAAGCGATCGCCTCTTTAAACAACCCCCCGGTACTAAACTGAGGATGAACCACAACACCTTGTTGCTGAAGTCTCTGTATCAGTTGGGTAACAGTTGGCTGGTCTTTCGTAGCTTCATCAATGATGTCAGCCAAGAGTTGGGTAATAGGAGGTTGATTGGAAGAGTGGTGTTTCTGTTTTTGGGTTTGAGCGTGGCGATCGCTAATAGTTGTTTCAAACCCACTCTCCTTTTGAACTGTTTGAGCTACTCTTTCACTGCTACAGGATACAGCCTCCAAACCGTATTCTTTCTCCAATTGTCGTAATATCACCTCACTGCGGCGATAATCCCAGGAATCTGGTACAACCGAGCCATTCATACGGATACGCGAAGCAATGATATGAATGTGTTCGTGGTTGGTGTCATGGTGACGGGCAACAACGTACTGGCTTTGATTTAATTCCTCTCCCAAGAATTTCATGGCCTTGAGCCAATGCTGGGCAATTTCTGTGTATTGTTCATCCTCCAAATGTTCATGGTATTCGCCTCTGTTATGGGATACATCGCGGTGAGGAATAGAGAGAATGACATGAGCGCAAGCACGTTGGAGATTGGGGCGAAATCTTCTGGCTGCACCAAACTCTTTGGCCAGTTGTATGGGTGTATTTCCACCCATATTGCTGTCGATCATGGTGGCTTTCTCCTTACCCAGCACATATTCTAGGGCGGAGCGAAAGCTGTGATTTTTAAACTGTTTGCCAATCAAGGGGGACTCCTCTCAGCAATGTCTACGACGGGTTATCTAGGGGTTAGCTCAATACTTTGTTGGGATAGTGATTTGGGAAAATGTGGTGAATTTTAGAGCGATCGCTTATTTTACTATGATCCGCACAATCGGCTATCCATCAAATATTTTCTTCTGATTCTACCCCGCACTCCAGCAATTGTATTTGTGTTTCCTTTATGGATGCACGCAGGGATTCTACTAAGTTTTGTAGCTGCTCAACATCAAAATTTACTGCTTTTCCTGTTTTTGATGCGTTAGTTACTGCTGTAGCTATCTGGTTAAGATTCACCCCAATAGCATTTAGTTCTGTATACAACTTCCAATTTAACTCAGGGGGAGGGGGCAGTTCTACAACACGCCGTCGAAGTGCGGCACGTCGAATAAATTCTGTGATACTTACTCTGGCTTCATTTGCTTTTTGTTTAAGCTGCTCGTACTCATCAGCAGCAAAACGAACTGGATGCCTAATTGTTCTGGGAACTCCATCAGTTCTCTGAGTTTTTTTTGGCATGATGATTATTTCCAAAAAAACTTTTTCATCTAAAAAATGCGGCGAAATAGTATTTTGAGTAGCTGAGTTCGAGTATAACGCATACACAAAACATGGCTTGCGTCTCACCGGGAATTTACACTGCTAAATAGTTAGTAGCATTTAATACTCAGATTGGATCTACTAAAACTATTGTAGAGCAGTCAATTCAGACGGATACTGATAAAATTAACATAAAAAACAGAGTTGCCCAATTTTGCCCAACTTTGCCCAACTTTGCCCAACTGTGGCTATGATTTTTGGCTATAAAATCAGCAAATAGTTTTTTTGTACTAAAATTTTCTATGTAAATTGCCCAACTTTGCCCAATTTTGCCCAACTCTGCCTATCTCTAAAAAATTGAGTAATTTTGTTGCTTTGTTGTAATACATTTAACAACTTTTGTAGCATAAAATTATTGAAGCGATTTTTGGGAATTTGCTTTTGTTAATTTTACCCTTTGTAAGCATCTTCTTGGCACAATGCTAGATTAGGGCTGACCAAAAATATATCAAAAATTATATATCGCTTATATCATTTGTTGCTTTTCAATTTATTGCTGGGTACTGCAATATAGTTACTATCGTGCATAAATTTATATTCCAATCAGTAATAAAACCTTTGTTACTTGTTGGTTATGTGCATATTAATCCTTCATTAATAAATAAAAACAATAAATATATGACAAAGCATAAAACTTTAGACAAGAGATTTAGATTTCGATTTTTAGAAAACACACCAGATGGAATATTGTTGAATTATCTGGTCAACTATCCCCATAAAAATATTGATGAATTGGTATGGCAAGCAGTACGAATATGTTTTATGCCGTTAGCCTATATCAATGTAGATGGAGTTGATGATAATTTCTTGAAAGAAGTAACTTTATTATCATTAATAGATTGTGTAAATCATTGGGATTATATTCAAATAAAGTTAAATTCTAATTTACCTTTATCGAAGATATTTCTTCAAAGTGTTGACAACTTTAGTAATGCTTTAATTGTAAATAGTCATGTTACTAAACATAATTATTCTTCTCATCCAAATTCAGTAGAACAAAGAAAAGATAACAACACAGCAGTTACCCAATCTCCAGAAACTAACCAACAAGATGATATTTGGGATGAAGATGTCGAAGTACAGATGGAGTTAACAGATGAACAAACGGCTATTAGAAAGGATATTCGTTCGTTATTTGGATAAACACCATAAATAAGTAAAACCTAATTTTAGGATCATAATTAACGAAATTAAATCACAAAGAATATATTTCGGTTCATTGATGGAAAAAGGAGTAATAACATGACTAAAACCACAAATAGTGTAATCCCAGATTTGACACTGGTTATAGATTTAGGTGGTTCTCAAACCAAAGCAATTGCAAGTGTATTTAATAAAAATGACTTTCCTATGTTGCTTTGTATGGAACCAGAAATAGCAGATGTCTCAGTTGTCTCAGTAGAGAACTATGAAAAAACAAAATCTGGAGAAACAGATCCAGAGAACACCTGCTGGGTGGGTATTGGTGAAGAATATTATGCTGTTGGTTTCCTTGCGAGAAACAAATATGGTGGTAATTCCCTACTCAAGCAGTTAAAAGAAGAAAATGCAGTACCAAAAATTTGTGGTGTGTTGTGGGTTGTGAGTCAGAAATTAAAACTGATGAATAAATTCACGGTTTCATTGGCTGTTTTACTACCACCTTCAGAGTATCAAGATAAGGAGCGACTTGAAACTAAATTAAAACAGGTTCTCAAACGTTTTAATACACCTACAGGTGAAATCAGAGTCAAGTTGGTAGACTTGAATGTTGTTCCCGAAGGAGTTGGTATTTATCTACATCGTCGCAATATTTTGGGAAAAAACATCAAAAATTGCAACCTTGCGGTAGCAATGTTGGGATATCGCAATGCTTCTGTACAAATATCTAATAAAGGTGCAGTAACTCCAGGGGTCTCAAATGCTTTTGGGATGTCATGGATGTTGGATGATTTTGTTAGACGTTGTAGTGGTTTGTCAAAAGATGATCCTTATCTTATAGCGACAGTAGTAGCAGCAGGATCTGAATGTAAACCAGAAGTTTTAGCTACTTTATCACGACGTAAAAGTGAAGCTGAGGTTTTAGCAGAAGGCCAAGATATGTCTTTTGCTCTCCAACTTAGTCGGGATGAATATTTTCGAGCATTAGTACGGTGGTTATTGCAAGAAATACCCCGTGATATTGATGAATTAATTTTATGTGGTGGTACTGCGGAGTATCTTAAATCAGAATTAGAGGCATATTACAGTAATGTGAAATTAATTTGGAATGGTGGTGTAGAAATTCCCCCAGCACTCGATAAAGTAGGGATGGGTGTGCGATTAGCAGATGTATGGGCTTTGTATCAAGTATTGTTTGGTAGTACCAATTTAACTACTAAAAATAGTAAGACTACAACTAATAATTCTGGTTCTACTATTTCAGGGAACAAGGTTGTTAACCTGCCTTCACCAAAGCCAAAGGGATTTTTGGAAATGCCAGATAGACTTTAAATTTATTAATGAAGTCGAATTTTTGTAGCTGGTAGTTTATTGTGATGATTAAACCTTTAAAAATTAAGAGAGGCGATCTGCGGTGGGTGTGGTGTAGCCTTTGGTAGTGCGCTACGTGCGATCGCCTAATACAACTTCTCCCTTTCTATCAGATATTTCTGCTATTCTTCTACGAAATTCGGTTTATTCTGTAACCATTGTTCTAGATCAGCTATTGTTGAGAAATCCAAAAGTGCTTCCCCCAGTAATTCTAACTGTTCAACAGATAGTTGATGAATTTGCTCAATTAAGCTGGATGCAATTACACCAAATCGCCGATTAAGTAGTCGTATAATTAACCGTTCTTGACCTTGTTGTATTCCTTGCTGTTCACCACGTTCCATAGCCAGTTTTTCTGTTGGGCTAACTAAGGGCATTTTTCTTTCCTCCTCCAAACGTTTAATTTTAGTGATTAATCCTTCTTGTAAATGCTTAGGTAAAGTCATTATTGTATCAATGATTTTGAATAGCTTAACTATTTGTTCTTTTGTTAACCCTCGAAGATTGTGCCACAACGCTGGCACATAAAAGAATTATCCCACTTTTTATAAAGTCTAGGGTATTTACGTGAGTATAAAATATTTTTTCTTACTGCCCAGAATAGGTAGAGTGGGAAAAATACAAACATTAATAATTCAATCATAAACAAGGCTTTAAAAATATTTAATACTATAATACCTATCCAGGTAATAAAAATGATTTTAAGAATTAAAATAATATTTGATTTTGGTTTTTCTGGTGGTGCTGCTATCTTGCCTAGTGATGTAGTATTAGTTTCATTTTTATAAGCAGCAGCAGATTTTGAACCTATAGAACCTCTGACTGTGCTAGTGCTATGGGTGACATTTTCTTGATAAATTAGAGACAATTTACGAGAGTTATCACTTTGGCATTTAGGGCAAATAATTAGCATAGTTGTCCAGATGATATTTACAGCAGTTTGTATTTTGATGAATTGCATTTTCTATGCTGTTTTTCAATCATGAAGTGATATGAATCAGACTTGATAATGCTAAAATTTATTCAAACTGTATGATTTTATCCCTGAAGTGACTTTAATTCTTGAATATGGGAATCTAATATTCCCTAGTATAGACATAAAAAATATTATTGTCAATGAAAATAACTCTTTCCCCAGGCGTTCTTTATAAGTTTGTAGTGATTCAGTTATTTAGGGAAAGATTAAAGGTTAATTTTTTATTATCCTTTCTTTCCCTGTAATAATAAAATCTGCTAAGGATTGACACCTAAACCATAAATTAAGATGTAAAAATTCTATGGTTTAGGTTTTTGGACTTTTTACATATTATCCGAAGATGATTTAGACAGTGAGTCATTATCTTTGTTTGTTCACGCAGCAGCTTTTTGAGGTGATTTGCGTTTGCGTGTAGAAGTAGTCTTTGGAGTAGGAGTTGGATTATTCTTTTTTGGTCTTCCTCTGCGTTTTGGTTCTGATTTAATTTCTTTTGCAGGTGGTAAAAGTTTTAGTGTAGGAACAGGAAAAGGAATAGTTTCACTTTTCATAGTTTCGTCAGATGAAATATCACTTTCTAATTCCATGTTCCAAGGGTCAGGTAATGGTTGAACAATAACTGGTTTATTGACTTTAGGAATTGATATTGATATGTTGTCTTGTGTAACTGATGTTGTAGCTTGTATTAATTGAAAAATCCCAGCAACAAAATCTATAAACATCGCTACAAAGAAAGTAACACAGATAGCTTCTATCATTAAAGTAAGTACAGATTGCATAATTATCTCCTGAAACACAGTGAATTTTGATTTTCATGATTTTCACAAATGTTTCGCGTAGCGATATATCAAGACAGACTAAGATATTTTCTTTTTGAGTCTTACTAGCATACTGCTAACAGAGATGAACAATATTCCTAAAATTGATGATGGTTCAGGGACATTAACACTTTGTGAGTTAGATTGTGTTTGATTATTCAAATCACTATTGTTATTAAAGAAATTATCAAATTGCATTTTCCTTGGAGTATATTGATAATACAAATATGGCTCTGCGGAATAACCTGTTTTTCCTTTTCCCCAATCAATATTGAGCCAATTGTATGTATCTTCATCAAGCATAGCAAAAGCTGATTCTCCTGTATATTTACCATAAGCTCCCCAAGGAATATCTTGAATTCCTATCAGTTGACCAGCAGGAGCGTTACGACGATTTAATCCAGCAGAACTCGTTCCATTGTTTACTGCAACAACAGTAGCACCTGAGAATAAGGGCTGTATTGAAAATGAATAGTCAAAATTTGTTCCTTTCAGATTGACTAGATCCCATCTTATTTGACCTTGAATAATAGGGACAATGGGTGGACTAGAATTATTGTTAGTGCTACTACTACCGTTTAAAGAAGTGTATGTTCTCGAATCAACTACTTGGTCTTTTATACAATTTGGATTATTTTTGCATTCATCAAAATATATGCGTTCTGTACTTACTTGTCCTTGAACAAGACTTTTTCCGGATCTTAATTCAAGATGAAGATGAGGACCAGATGAATTACCAGTATTTCCACATTTACCTATCTCTTGTCCTTGGAGTATACTAGCTCCTATATTGAAAGGATTAACACTTTGCAAATGAGCATACAAGCTATATCTATTATCTGAATGTTGTAGCTTAATCAAGTTGCCATAGCCATCATTATAACCATTATCATCATCTATAAAATTAACTAGACCTCCCTGAATAGCAACAATTGAATCACCTATATTACAACCGAAATCAATTGCATATTTTTGTGATAAACTATAATTGTTTCCTTCTTTACTATGTTCACAATCCGGCTGTTTTTCATCAATACATGATTGTGTTACGTAAACCGATTTTCCAGCAGGGAAAGGAAGACGATAACCTTCAGCTAAAGCATTAGATTGAAATGTACAAAATGCTGCAATATAAGTAACACTAGCAGCCGAAATTTTAAGTAAATGTTTGATAACCATAGACTTATATTGGTGATGGGGTTTTTTTGAAAATGTAAACTTGATGAAGTTAATAACTTAGTGGAGTGAAAATTAACTTCATATTATTTTCATGTAAGTTCCTAAAACAGCTAAAATTCAAACCATAGACTGTTTTAGGAACTATTTAGCATCACAAATTAATAGATTAGATCGGGTATTATAAAAAAACTAATCTAAATTAATTTGTAGAAATTGTTACTTGACTTTTTTCCAAGCATTATCACGAGATTTTTCAGGGGTGTCACCATATCCTCTTACCTTGCCTCCAGTGGAGTTATCACGAATTTCTGTTACATATTTTGGGCCTGGAAGTGGTACGTTTTGACCGGGGGTTAGTTTAGTTTTAGAGTCGTACTTTGGATCACTCATTACAAGAACTTCCTTTTTCATGTTTGTGCAATGTGTTGAACTCAGCTTGACTTATTCAATTTTTTAAGTCCTTCATTCAACTGAATACAATTTATGATTAAAGTTATCTATTAGTCAAAATTACCCCAAAGACTCTAAAACCCAGTTATGGCAAGAGTTAAAGTATTGGGGTAAACTAATTGATATTGGGGTTGCCCCAATAAATATTGAATTGATTTTGGAGAAATAATTTTTATGGCTCGTCTTAGTCTTGGTCTAGGTGTGCAGAAATGGGTAGGTGAACTCTTTATATCTATAATTAAACTTGTTAAAGGTGAAATAAAAGAGGCTAATAACTTAAATATTGAATCTGAAACTTCTGAAACAGGATTTATACTAAAAACTGAGTTACGTTGTTTAGCAGATTTAGCCAAAATTTGTAATATTAAAGCGGGAAATAATACATTCCTATCTAATGATAATATACGAGATGCACTTAAAGATTTGCAAGAAGTGTTAAAAGTTGTTAAATATGAATGTGAAAGTCCAAGACCTGAAGCAAAGTTAAAACTCACTTTTACCTTAGGGAAAGGTTGGTTGGATGAAGACATATCAGAAAGCTTAAAAAAATTTAATAAAATTTGGGATCAAAAGAGGCAAGAACAAAAAGATTTGAAGAAATTACAAAAATTACAAAATCCTCAAAAGTTGAAATGTCATTATGATTGGGAAGAAATACCATTATACCCTAATTTCTTTGGTAGGCAAACTGAAATTAAAGATTTAACTAAATTCATTATTCATGATAAATATAAATTAGTGGGTATAATTGCCGTAGCTGGTATGGGTAAAACACAACTGTCTATTAGATTTGGTAAAGGAGGTATTGGTAAAACTGCTTTAGCAGAAAAAGTTGCTCAAAACGACGAAATACAAAAAGATTTTGATTATATTATTGGTCGTAGATTGAACAATGCTATTCCGTGTGAAGACCTACTTGAAGATATAATAAAAGTATTATCTGATAACAAAGAATTAGATTTTAAGCCTAATAATTTTGATACGAAGCTAAGGAGGTTATTACATTATTTGAAAGAATATCGGTGTTTGATAATTTTAGATAACTTTGAAACCTTATTAAATAGAAATGGTGATTTAATTACTTATAGACAAGGATATGAACAATATGGACAGTTATTAGAGTTAATAATTAACTTTAACTCAGAACATAAAAGTTGTTTGCTATTCACTAGCCGCGAAAAACCACCAATTAGTAGCGGCTATTATATTGAACAAAAGGAAAGTAATATAAAGCTATTTAAGTTAGAAGGATTAGATTTAGAACCAAGTAAAAAAATTTTTAAATGTATTGGTCATTTTGAAGCAACAGAAGACGACTGGAAAGAAATACATAATTTTTATGAAGGAAATCCTCAAGTATTGGAATTAGTAGCTGATAGGATTAAAAATAGCTATTCTTCTAACATTTCAAATTTTTTAAAAGATGGTAAAAAAGTTTTTCAGAAGATTGAAGATTTATTTGATGAGCAGTTTAACAGAATTTCTACTGCTGGAAAATATCTGATGTATTGGTTAGCAATTAACAGAGAACCTGTTTCATTAGAAACCCTAGAGAATGATTTAGCATCACCTTATTATCGAGAAAGTATTTCTGATATTGTAGAGCAGATAGAAGCAAGTTTTCGTTTAGACAAGTTTCATACTATTTATGGAACAAAGATTGGTTTATCACCTTTATTTACTGAGTATGTTAATGAAAAAATCATATCAGAAACATTATCAGCAATAATAGATCAACCTACTAATTTATCTGAGTGTAATAAATATGTTTTGATAAAGCCTACATCTAAGGACTATATTATTTCAGAACAAAAACGATTGATACTTAAACCAATTATCGAGAAATTAGATTTTACTTTTGGGAATATTAAAAATCTAAAATGTAAATTAAAGAAAATAATAGAAATAGAACAATCAAATCAAACACTTCCAAAGGGTTATGCTATCGGTAATATATTGAACTTACTGGTTGAATTAGATGCTGATCTTACAGGTTATGACTTATCTAATTTAACTATTTGGCAAGCAGATTTATCAAAACATCCAATTCGTAATGTTAATTTTGCTGAATCGGATCTTTCTAAATCAGTCTTCAGAGAAGACTTTGGACCAATTAGATGTGTAGATTTTCACCCCGATGGAAAATTAACAGCAGCAGGAACAACCAACGGAGATGTAATTATTTGGGATATTGAAAAAGAAGCGAGATTTCATACATTTGTAGGTCATGCAGATTGGGTTTGGGCAGTAAGCTTTAGTCCTGATGGCAATATATTAGCGAGTGCTGGTGGAGATAGAAAGGTATATTTGTGGAATCTAGAAACAAAAGAAATACTACATATATTATCCGAACATGAAGGAAGAATTAGAACAGTAGTATTTAATTCAAATAGTAGCATTCTAGCGAGTGGTAGTGAAGATCAAAAAATTATCTTGTGGAATCCTGAATCAGGGTTAAAAATAGTCACAATTGATGAACACGAAAGTTGGGCAAGTACAGTTGCATTTAGTCAAAATAATAAAGTTTTAGTGAGTGGTAGTCACAATGGCGATTTAATATTTTGGGATATTAGTGAAGTTACGAACTATAGAAAAATTCAACAGTTGAAATATCCAGGTTCAATTCTATCAATTTCTTTTAGTCCTAATAACAAAGAAGTAGCTATTGCAGGAGATCATGATGAAATATGGATTATTAACATAGGAACATGGAATATTTTTAAAATAAATGAATATAAAGGAAGAACCCAAACATTATCATTTAATCATGATGGACAGATGTTAGCTTATGGGGGTTCAGATAAATTTATTAGGATATATAGCACTGTAGAGAATAGAATTTATAAAGCACTCAAAGAACATGATGGCTTAATACGTGGGTTAACATTTTCTAAACATGGTGATAATTTAATCAGTGGTAGTGAAGACCAAACAATTAAAATATGGAGTATTGAGACAGAAAAATGTATTAAGACTATCAGAGGTTATCAGAATCCTATATGGTCAATTGCTTTTAGTCCTAATGGATCAAAAATAGCTAGTGGAGGAGAAGATTGTGTATTCAGAATTTGGAATGTTATTGAAAATAATAACAAACCTATTCAAGAATTAGAAAAACATAAACGTTTATTAAGAACTATTACTTTTAGCTATGATGGTTCTCTCGTTGCAACAGGTAGCTATGATGGTAGCGTAATAATATGGGATACTAATTCATGGGAAGTCAAAAACCAATTAAAAGAAGAAAATGAGAAAAATATTTCATATAGAGTAATTTCTACTGACTTTAGCAGAGATAACCAAAAACTGGCTGTTAGTTATTATGACGAAAATAAAGTAAGGGTTTGGGATGTTAATACATGGAAGTTAATTCATGTAATATCTAATTTTAGAGAAAGAGTTAGAGACGTAGTTTTTCACCCAATTAGAAGTAATATTTTATTGATTAGTGGAGAGGATAAAAATATAACAGTGTATGACCTTGAAAACCAAGATAACAATTTTTTATTAGAAGGTCATACTGAACCGGTTTGGTCATTGTCTTTCAGTCACGATGGAAAAATTCTTGCAAGTGGGAGTGGAGATAAAACAATACGGCTTTGGAATTTAGATAATCGTAATTCTATCAGATTAGACGGACATACTGATAGGTTAAGATCAGTTTCCTTTACCACAGCAGGTTATAACCTAGTCAGTGGTAGTGACGATCAAACCGTAAAAGTATGGAATATTAATGTTTCTGACAATAGTAGTATTTCAGCAAATTGTATTGGAACTTTTAAAGGACACCAAAGTTGGATTTGGAATGTTTCTTTTTGTTCTGATAGTGATACTGTAGCCAGTTGTAGTGATGATGGTACTATTAAAATTTGGTCTATTAAAGAGAATAAGTGTGTTAGAACTCTAAGACCTGATAGATTTTACGAAGGTATTAATATTCAAAATAGTGTTGGTTTGACAGACGCACAAAGGATGATGCTCATAAAAATGGGTGCTATTGAAGAGTGAAATTTATTGGCAATATTTTGTTAAGTAAAAGATTACTTTTTCAATTAGTATTTCCATAGTGTTTTTGCTAATTGTTGGTTCAGAATATATGAAATTTAATATCATTTGCTCTTCAAAGGTTGCAACAGCAGCAGCAAAAACACTTCCCATTGGATTCAGAGATAAAGCATAGCTAATTTTTTCTAATTTTAGAAGCCCATAATCCGAAGGTATTCTAACACGACCAATATTAGTAATAAAAACTGAAAATGGAACTTTATGGGGATTCGCAAGTAAAAACTCAGTTCCTCTTTTATAAGAGTGAACCACATTATATATTTCAGAAGTTGTTAATTTTTCCTTGATTTGCAAAGTTACTTCTCTCGCTAACTCCCAAAAAGGTTTATCTTCTCTAATCTCATGAAATGAGGTTAAAGCAGATACTATCATAGCTATATTTTCATCACTAACAGGTGGGTTTAGCCTTTTTCGTAAGTCTACAGATGAACGACAATTCAAATATAAGTTTTTATCTTTGTTCTTAATTTTATTAGCTACTGCTAACAGCATAGCTGCACATAAAGCACCATGCACAGTAATATTTTCTTTCTTACAGGAATCTATGATCTTCTGAGTTAAGTCAGTTCCTAGATTTCTATGAACTAAATTGCATCTGCGTTTTTCATTGCTTAAATATTTTTCAAACTTTAAAGTATCTACTTCTCTATGTATTTGTTGATTTGGGGGATTCAAACAAGCTATTTTGGGTATTAAATCTTCTAGAGAAGGTAAGATGGGTAATTTGGAAATATTAGAAATTTTATGATTAGATAGAATGTGAGAGCAATATTGCAAGATTTCAGAATGTAAATATATACCTGAGATAGCATCAATTATTGCATGATGCCCTGTCGTAATTAAATAGCTAATATTACTTTGTTGACTTTGTTTAATCAGAACTACTCTTAGCAAATATTTATTACTATCAATTTGATTATTTAATTCATCTACTACTATTTCCCAATGATTTTGATTGGAATTAATAATTATATGTAAAGGAATTTTTTGTATTCCTTCATTTGTAAAGTATAGCTCGTTTAGTGTTTCAATAATACGCAAATTAAGATGAGGATGACGAATTTGTACTAAATTCAAAGATTGTCTAACAGTTTCCTCACTAAGATTACCTCTAATTTTGCTGATGATAACAACATTTAATGAGCTTGCAAGACGATTAAAAATTTCCATGCCTTGCTCCATAGCAATTAGTTTTCTATTTTCTATCATTTCTACTCTACTTTTTTGGTATTTACAAATGTTAAATTTTCTTTCTTGTTTAGCAAGTTTAATGAAATATTAAATACCAGTTCATTAAAAACGCTTTAATTCTGGCTTATAATACTATATAAATAGTATAATTTACATTATATCCCTTCAAGTACCATCAATTGATGAATGCTAATAAATAGTAATTTTAAACTAATCAGCACTTTGAGACATAAAATAGATAGGGGTTGGTAAAGTAATCTCCAACCCCAAAATATTTAAGGAAACCTCTTACCTTTGTAAAAATATTATTGAAATAGGTTAATATCCTCTTACTTTAACATTTATACAAATAGGTTATTATGCAAAAATACAGATTTGGAATGATTCCTAATTTTGGTAATTGAAACTGTATTTGCAACACTAAGGTATGTTCCATATTTAAAAACTCTAGCAGTAATCTCAAAACAGACTAAGTTGAACACCCCCTACCTTATTTATACTGCTAGGAAAATCACGTATTTTGCTAATTGTGCTAGATGCAGAAGCTTGATAATCAATAGGTTTGAAAGTCTTGACAACATGATAAATATCGCTAATCCATTCGATATTTTCAATGCTGCGACTAAACAATTTATCTACTATTCCTGGGTGAATATGACATTCTTGAATACACCTTTCATCATCTAACCAAAAATCATCATCACTATCTTCACTATTCTCCTCATGAGATGACACCTCAGAAACATCTAAAGCAGCTTCATCCTCTTGTAAAATAGCATCAATTTCCTGCAAACGTTGGGAAATATCAGCAATCCTTTCTGTATGGGGAAAAGATTGTCCTACAAGAGATTCAAGTCTAGCATTTTCAACTTGTGCATTTTCCAATTCTTCCTGCAATCTTGGTAGATATTCCGGTAATGAATCTATCATAGTATCAAGACTGATTAAAGGATGAGAACGTTGAAACTCAATACTTCCTTTTTTCTTGTCAATAACCCAGGGGAAATAATACTCATTTCCACAACATTTGATGTAAACGCCTAACTTATTATTACCAGGACGATAATAAGCGTACACATCAAATCCTCGGTAATTAGCAACCTTTCTTGTCGAAGTATTTTGATTCTGGAAAATCTCTTTGCACTCCAGAGATATTCGTTTAGAAATTTGCGCTGCTTTGATTTCCTTGAAAACTGGCTTGATTATTTTCAAATCTTCCTGAAGCCAGTCAATCTTGCGTTCTAAATCTTGAATTTTGCGATTCCAGTTATCTATATTCCAACCCAAACTAAATTGTTGTCTTTGATGACTCCTTTGTTGAATAAGTAGAGAATTCAACTCACTACGCAAATTAGACTCCTCAATTAACAGAGAATTTCCTGTAGCCATTGACTTAATTTGAGCATAGGAATAAATCCCTTGATCACAATCTTCAACATTATCCAAATCCTCACCATTGAGGAATTTAGCAGTCATTTCCTGCTTCCATTGCAAAGTTTGCCACCTGAGAGCATCTAAACGTTCAGTAATATACCTAAATATCCACACAAAAGGTAGGGTAAAACCCATAAATTCCCCATTTCCCTGCCTGATACCTCTTCCCTCCCGTTGAGTTAAGTCAGAAGGTCGCCAAGGAGCATCTAGGTGGTGTATAGCCCATAATCCGCGACGGTGGACATTGCAACCAGTACCTAATTTCTTCGTGCTTCCCAATAAAATACGCACCGCACCAGAATCAATTAACTCAAACAGTTTAGTTCGTTTAGATCTATTGAAATCATGGACAAACGCAATTTGTGATTCTGGAATTCCTAATGCTATAAACAGCATTTTCAAATACAAATAGGTACTGTATTTATCTGGTTTAGGAATACTAGCATCACAGAATATTAATTGAGTTCCCTTGACAGTATTTGTCAGTTTCCAAATTTGCCAACTGTTCCAAACACATTCATGTAACTTACTGATATCTGCTTCTTTAGTTTCTCCCAATAAGCGCATAGTTAAAGCAGCTTTTGTGAGATCCGTTGTTACCTTCAGCATATTATCAATGCTGGGTGCAACTTGCCGAGTGTAAATTTTCTCAGACCTTTTGAGAGCATCCCTAAGAAATTGTAACTGTGCTGGAGATGGGTCTACAACAACATCAATAAACTTAGGTTTGGGACGTTTTAAAACATCACCAATGTTATCATTTGTGCGAAGGTCAACAAATTGATCCATCAGCCCTCGGAGAGCTTGGATATTGCAGAAACTCTTAAACCGAGTCACTACTTTATATTTACCACTAGCAGTAACTTCAGCCGAAGAAGTAGGTTCGGCAAATTGACTAGCCCATTCATCGAAAGTTTCTATTCCCAATTCTCGTAATTTGGGAAGTTGAAACATCCGCATCCAATTAAATAATTCTGCCATAGTATTGGACAGAATTGTACCCGTTGCACCAATTACCTTTCCTGTGAATTGGGAACAAGTTTCTGTGAGCATATCTCCCAGAATATGCAGAATCTTCATGTAGGTATCACTAGCACGTTGACTCCAACTTTTGGGAATACCTCTGATGTTGTACATCTTGGTAATAATCGAGAGATTCTTAAATTCATGAACCTCATCTATCACCAACATATCTGTCAAATTATCAAAATCAATGTGGTTGTCTTTTCTTGTTGATGCTGTTACCTTGTTGATTTTATTTTCTAGGCTTTTTAACGCCTTTTTCAATTGTTTAGTAGTGATTCTGTCATTTGACTCGTTTCTCAAGAAAGCTTGGAGAATTTCTTTTTCTTGATTGTGGAATGCTAGTTGATAATCTTCCGATAATGCTAAACTGAAGAATTGGGAATGAGTAATGATAGTGCAATCAAAATCCCCTGTTTGAATTGCAGCAGTGAAGATTTTTCTCCCTTCGGCATCTAACTTTTCAGGAACTAATAAGTTTGCCATTGGATAGAGATATCTAAAACTCTCTTCAATTTGCTTTTCAGTGCCATTCAACACAACTAACATTGGCTTATTAGCTAATCCTAACCGCCGACATTCCATGATAGATGCAATCATGGTATATGTTTTACCAAGTCCCACATCATGGGCTAGAAAAGTGGCATTTTCTTCAAGGATTCTAGAAACACCATCTAATTGCCAATAGTTCAATTGCACATGAGGATTACTACCTGGAAGCTGGAGGTAATTACCATTATATTTTCGGGCAGAGAAAACATTAATTTGTGTGTTGTAATATGTATATAGTTCCACACATCTTTGTTGATTCTCCCAAATCCAATTTCTAAAAGCAAATTTGATGACTTCTAATTTAGCTCTGGCTTCTTCTGTTGCTTCATTAGATGCTAGAGTATTAATAGTATCCTTGCTTTCGTAAATAATGATTCTGGGGTCTTGACGATTTAATCCTTTTTCCAAAAGTTTAGCACTATCTATATAACTTGTGCCATATTCTGTAAGGTCGTCAGAATTCCCTCCTATTGTCCAAAAAGATGTGCTAGATGAAGTAATATGAGATATCGTTACTTTTATTTTCAATATCTCTTTTGCAAATTGCTGGTAAATTTCTGGTTTAATCCAGTTTGTACCTAGCATTATGTGAATTTTCTTGTTGAAGATTTTATCTTTTTGGGAATCTGTGAGAGAATTCCAGTCAATATTTGATGTTTCTAGACAAGCAAGTTTGATATCTTCTGTAGCATCTGGAAGCATTGGTAACGGTTGAACTGCTTTGAGTGCTTCTATGTTTTTCGCTAAATTAGCTGCGGTCGCTTCTTGCAGTTTTCTGTAGACGTTACCAGATAAATATTGAGCCGCAAGTTCCCATTTTTGGTTAATTGGATTATAAAAGATGAGATTATCAGCATCGAGTTCTTGAATAATTTCCTCTGGAGTCAGGTTGCTAATTTCTGAGATATAATCCAAATCTAGGCAACCTTTGATATTCAGCGAATGTGTTAAAGCATCTTGGGCTGAATTAACTTTTGTGGGAGCAGAATATGAACGACAGACTCGTTTAGAGAAAATATCGGCTAATTTGTAATTGCTCTTTTCTAGAGTTCTGACTAAATAATAGTTGGGGTCTTTTCCCAAATGGATTAGGTTGTGCTTACTATTGATTCTGCCCCATTTACGAATGAATGAGTTGTAGCTGTTTTTAAGTTCTTGTTGGAGTTGTGTTAATTCCTCATCATTTATTGTTTGTTGGGCATTGATGACTTTTATTAAACAACTACGTAGCTGCCAAAAATCCTCAATTCGATTTCTTTCTACTGTTTCTACTAACACTAAATGGCTTTTCGCTCTTTGATAAATTTGGTTTTCATGAATACAAAAAGCCATTTCTTTAATATGTTGTAGTTCAGGGGGAACTAACCGTAGTTCTTCAGTTTCCTTTCTAGGAGAGTAGTTTACATTGAGAGGTATTTTACAGAGTGATTCAGATAAATCTCTGCCGTCATCTAATAAAGCAAAACCTTCACCGTACAGTTTATTAACGCTTGGTGTCCCTAATAAGTGATGTACATGAGGATAGATTCTCTCTTGTAAATGTGTGTATTGGGGAGATTTTTGCAGTTGGTTTTGATAATATTTATCAAAACTTCTGCCTTGAAATTCACTTAGGAAATATTCGTTGAGATGAGCTTTAGTTTTTTCACCTGCATTACCCCAATCTTGAGGAACAATTTGTACTTCTTGAGTATTTATCCATTTTGATGTATTAGCATGACGAGGATTTTTGACTTTTTGAAAGATTAGTAGAATGGGGCTAACTTGAGTTCTAGCTATGGTATTAAATACTCCACTAGGAAGTCTCACAGCAGTTACCAGTTCTAGTTTTTGTCCTAACCAAGCTCGAAACTTGTGAGAACTGGGAGCATCTAAAGTGTAAGTAGAAGTAATGACTGCAATTAATCCTTCTTCTCTCACTAAGTCGGCAGATTTAGCTAGAAAATAGTTATGGATGCTGACTCCCAGAAAGTTATATTTTGAGTCATTTACTCCATAATCACCAAAGGGAAAATTCCCACATACCAAATCAAAATATCCTTCTGGGAAGCTGACTTTTTCAAATCCCTGATTATAGATTTGAGCTTCGGGATATAAATGTTTGGCTATAGTAGCGGGTGTTTTATCTAATTCAATTCCAAATAGTTTTGAGTTGCAGCGTATATCTTCTGGCATGAGTCCAAAGAATAAACCAGTACCGCAAGCTGGTTCTAAGATTCTGCCTCCGGTAAATCCTATGCGTGATAGCATTTCCCAAATACTACGAATAATTTTTGGTTCTGTATAATGGGCATTTAATATGCTACTGGCAGCGTTATTAAATTCATCTTGATTCAGTAAAGTTAGCAATTCTTTTTGTGCTTTAGCAACCCATCTGCTTTGTGGATTTAAGCTAAATATTTCAGGTAAACAACCCCATCCATTGAATTTGGCTAATATTTGTAGTTGTTCTTGGGTGGGAGTAGTGTTGAGATTTTGCAGGGTAATAATTGCCTGTTTGTTGTTTTCCCATCTTTGTTGGGGTGTGGCTTTTAATTCTGATTCTATTGTTGAATTGATTGTAAACATATCCCATTGCCAAAAAATAGTTTTGGTAATGGGCGCATAGCGCAAATTTACGATTTAAATATGTTATATATATTCGCATTCAAGTGAAGTATAGGCAGTAATAATTAAACGCAGATGATTTTGTACTTTATTAGACTAGAAAATGCTATATGTGCATTTTTAAAATCAAAAGATATTAGAGAAAAAATATAGCTTATTTCATTAGTAAGCCATATCATTTATAAATAATTTGTGAATATTTATGGTTGAATTTTTTACATTAACAGGTTGAAAAGCTTGAAAATTTGAATGTGAGACAGTATTAGATATGCCTCCAAAAGTTCTTACTAATAGTTTTCAAGCTGATAACTTTCCTGTTATTACCAGATTCTGATGTATTTTCACCTTGAACAAATTCATTTCCTAATAAAGAGCTTAGTAGTGATAGTTGGTGGTCTACGTCTCCTACATGACGGTATATTAAGGAGGGGATTATTTTCATGCCCAAAGGTGTAGGAACAATTTTGAGATATTGGTTTAATGTCTCTAAATAATTGCTATTTGCGAATTGTCTTTCAGCTACATAAGGGCGTAATATTTCTAGCAATTGGATAGCTCTTTTAATTTCCGAAGAATCAGAAGTATGATCAATTTGAGGCTGGCTTTCTCGGTAGCCTTTCATTTTCTTTTCAGCAACGAGATTGTGGAATTTAGAAACTGCTTGTTGAAAATTACCAAATGAGTGAACTTTCTGTTGAGATTTGTACCCTACTCGACCCCATTCAACAGTTAAATTATCTTGCTCAACTTTGGCACTCCAGAACTTATTGCTATTCTGGGCAGCATCTACGAATACTAAATATATTTCCATAATTGGCCTGTTGATATTTCATGGTGTGGTTGTTCGTGACTTTCTTACTCATGCAGAATATAGTAAAGATAACTGGAAAAATGACGAATGGTTTGATAGCTAACCTGAAATAAAACGCCATTATTGAAAACTAGGATTAATGTTTATTAATCTGAGTTTGATTAACCAAATAATCCCATTAACATGAAATGCTAAATCAAAACACTAGCTATATAGAATTAATTACGTCTTTTCCTCCTCGTACCATAAAATCTGAAGAAGATTTAGAAAAAACTCAAGCAGTGGTTGATAAGCTTCTTGATAAAGCAGAATTAACCGAGGCGGAAGAAGATTATTTGGATCTGTTGGGAATTTTAATCCATGAATATGAGCAACAAGAAGATTTAGTTCCTGATATTTATGGAGTAGACCTTCTCAAAGTTCTGATTGCGGAATTAAATCTCAAACAAAAAGATTTAGTTCCTATCTTTAAAACCGAATCAATTGTTTCTGATGTATTCAATGGTAAACGTAAATTAACTGTTGAACATATCCAAAAACTTGCGGAGTTTTTTAAAGTTTCACCTGCTGTATTTTTCCCAGAAAATCCGTTGCAGCAAGATTTTTTAGAGGCTGCTTAAAGTTTAACTATCCGAGCATTTACCAGGTGAAATGGATATTTGCATCTTTGTTCGATTAAATAACTCAAAAACATTTCAGAAACAGAAACGCTCCTAATAGTAAACTAGGAGCATTTTTGTATGCAATTGATAGGCTAGTACACAATACGGTTCAGTTAAGCCTCAAACTCTTTTTTTAAACGAACCACAGAGGCGCAGAGAACGCAGAGAAAGGAGGAGAATAAATTCTTAACTTAACTTTATTCGGCTAGTACAATGATTGACTATACATCTACCAAAGGCGATCGCAGAACGCCCACATTTCCTATGGGATGTTATGCAAACAGCGATCGCTTGCCTGTTAATTAGTACGGAATTTAGAGGTACGAAGACTTCTCTTGGAAACCTGCACAGGACTAGAAGCTGGTCGCGCCACCTTTGACCAAGACTGCATCCGCTCAACAGCAGCAGCATCTTGAACAGCTAAAGGTGTAATATTTCGCTGGCAATTTTCTAAATCAGCTAGTGTCACCTGCTGTGGTCTTCCTTCATCAAAAGCCAGTAGTGCGGCTTCTGAGGCTAGAGTTTCCAATTCAGCACCGCTAAACTTGCTGGTACTAGCAGCGATCGCTTCCAAATACTCTTCAGGAACTTTTATACCGTAGCGTCCTAGATGAATTCTGAGAATTTGACAACGTTCTATTTCTGTGGGTAGGTCAACAAAGAAATTCTCATCAAACCGTCCTTTGCGCTTGAACTCGATTGGTAAAGCAGTCGGATCATTACAGGTTGCTACCACAAACACCCCTGCTGTACACTCAGACATGAACGTGAGGATATTTCCCAAAATCCTTTGTGAAACTCCAGAGGTATCGCCATTAGCTGAAAGTGCTTTCTCCACCTCATCAATCCACAAAACACAAGGTGCGATTGCTTCTGCTGTACTGAGTGCGCGGCGGACATTACCTTCAGATTCTCCCACTAGGCTACCAAGCATTGAAGCAATGTCTAGTTGCAACAATGGAAGATTGAGGATGGTGGCAATATTCTTCGCTACTATTGATTTACCTGTCCCCGGTGGTCCCGCTAGTAGCACTCCTTTAGGTTGGGGTAAATTGAGCGATCGCGCTTCTTGGGAAAATAACCGACGACGACGTTGCAGCCAATCCCGCAGTAAATCCAGACCGCCAAAAGGTATTGTTGTGGGTTTACCCAATTCGATACCCATTTGAGCTAATAGCCGGGTTTTGTATTCGACAACCAAGGAAATGACTGTAGCATCAATCACAATGCCTTGAGAAGTTAATCGTTCCTTCACAGTCAACCGCAGGAAGTCGCTGATTTCTTCCAAAGTTAGTCCTAATGATGCTCTTGCCAAGGTTTCTTTATCTTCAGTGGTCAGAGAAACTGTAAAATTCACCTCTTGCTCACTGGCAGATTCTTGCAAATAGAGCAAATATGATTCTAAGTGGTCTTGAATTTGTTCAATGCTAGGTAAAGGAACTTCACAACAAGGAATTAGTCTCAATAGAGATTCATGCAGTTGAATGTTTTGACCCAAAAGTACAATGCGCTTTTCAGTTGGTTTGAGACGATGGTACAAGTTCTTGACCCTAGTCAGAACTTCCCAACTTAATTGCAGTGAGTTTTTACCCATAAAAGGGTGAATATCTCCCAGAATGAAAACCCCATTCCCCTCAAAATTGTTGATGTACTCCAATACATATATTAAGGGGTCAGCATGGGGAGGCTTTTTATAAGTATCAACTGATTTGAATACCAGTCCACCGTCGTCGGCAATTAGACATTGTTCTAAGCTGGATACTCCCAAATTCCAGAAATATACAGGACTGTTGAGTTTGTCCATGACTTCAGTAGTTAACCATTGAATAATGGTTGCTTCTTCAGGAGATAGAACCTCTAAAGCCACAATGGGTATTTGAGAGTCAATGGTGGTAATTAAGTTTGATAGTTTCATGGTTGTGAATAAGGGATTTTGTTTGTTTCCCAGTGAAAATGTATTGATGAAGTAGCAAAGCTTGTTTAGGCGAAGGATAATGAGGAGAGGGAGGAATATTGACGATATCTTCCCCCTCCCTGGTTTGAATTTATTGATGTAGTCGGTGTTGATGGGTATTAGTGGTGCGAACCTGTTGTTGAGATTCTGATTTGTAGGTGCGTAGTTCACCGCCGTAGGCATCGCCCTGTACTATCCCCAAAGCTTCCTCAAAAGGTTGAGTTGCTTCTATACAGGACAATCCCTCAAATCCCTCGGCTTCTATTTTTACTTCACCTGTAGCAGTGTCAAAATGTATCAATATTGCCCTTTCCATAAATTATCTCCGTACTTGCTGAGTTTGTTGATGTGCTGAGAATGCAAGACGCAATGTATGTACTTGACCCTTGGTTTCTTCGGTGATGGTGCATTCTCCTAGCTGTTCCTGTAACTGTGCTGCTTTAGCGCGAACCATGTTTTTACCGTAGGCTTGCATGAGGGTATGAGAAAAGAAGTTTTTTCCCAGTCGGGGTACTGTTTCATAGGCATCATGGATGATTTGATACACCTTTACTTCTTGATCCCACAAAAACCCGATATCTGCGCGGGCATTTAAAGTATGACCAGGGACAATAATCTCTGCACTTTTGCCTTCAGAGTCGTCGTAATAACCTTTGAGCAATTGTGGTTTCTCATAAACTTGCACGGTAAGCTGCAAATCTTGTAGAGCATCAACTAAACATTCACGATTAGTTAATTTTGTAGTGACAGTTGAGAAATGTGACATCTTAGTTACTATGAATTGGGAAATTAAGACTGATAAACAAGGAAGTAAATAGTTGCTATTACTTCCTCTCTTAATTGCGTAGCAAGTGTATGAGGTGTATTGTTTCCATCTACACCTCACACCTCGCGTTTGTTCTAAAGATGATACAGACAGGTTTTTTTACCGAAGTTTGAGAGACATGGCTGTAGCTTTGCTTAACCCCATACCCTCATCACTTGCTAATCTTTGAAGATGACGTTGTTCATCCAGCAGCTTGGCGTAAATTTCGTCCATTTTTCCCTCTAATTGAGAACGCCCCTGTGAATCAAGCCTTTTGGCATCTACAGAAGCGTTTTCGAGAATATCTTCTAGATGAGTCATCATTTGTTCCAGACTGCTACCTGCTTCAAAACTGGCGTTACCCAAAAGCATTTGCACTTTCTTGAAATGGCGTTCCATCTTTTTCTTGAAGTTAACCGGTTTGCGTCCTGGTTCCCAGTTGCTCAAATCTTCGAGTAATTGCGCTGCTAGTTGTTCGCCACCTGCGATCGCTGATTCTCTGAGTGTTTGTTCTAAATTTGTGTCATACTGCTCGATAAATCGAGTTATTTGCTGCAAACATTCAGCTTGTTGTTCTGACAATTGCTCGCTAATAGCAGGAATAATCACAGGACGACCAATTATTACTTGTAAGTAGTCTTCTAGTTCCTCTAAACAGGGAAAAGCTTTTACTAAGTTTTGCTTAACTTCTTGTTGTTGTTCTACAGATAACTGCCAAGCATTCAGTGAGAGGAATTTATCAATTCGTTCTTGGTAATCTGTGTAACCCTCGTCATACTCTTCTCTTAGTTGAGTTCGTAAAGTAGGGGCAATACTATCTCGAATTTCGATTAATTGACTCCAGACTATGGGTGCTAAATCTATGGAACAAATCCAATCACCATTGTCATAATTCATCCATTCTTGGACTGAAGCAACTTCTTGTCTTAATTTATTTGCGGCTTCATCTAAAGCTTTGAAAACTTTGATGCCCTTTAAACCAACTTCTGAAGTTGTAACTTTTACTAGGTCAGATTCTTGTTCATTTTGAGACGTTTTAAGAACATCTGCCCATTTCGGAGCATTGCTTTTAGTTGTTTTCTTTAATTGAATCTTGAACCGGATGCGTGTTTTGTTTAGTTTGGAGAAGTTGTATCTTTCAACAACAGCGTTTTGGAGGAAGGTTTCGTTTGAGTTGGGAATGACTGCTTGTAGCATATTGTTTTGGAAGTTCAATTGTTTACTCCCAGAAAAGCGTTAGCTTTAAATGCAATATCCGTGAATGAAATTCTCAAACTGCCTGTGGGGGAAGGATTTTTAAATCTTTTTCTATATCTCTGATTTCAGATTTATGGGAAGAGTTTTTGCGCTTGAATTTGGACATTTTAATTTTGACAACACGGGGATTAATACGTTTTCGTCGGGGGCGATCAATTTCAGACTGGGAAATTAATGATAATAAATATTGATGTTGAATTTCTCGTAATTTTAAGGATGAATGGCTGATGAGTTGTACTAAATCTATAACTAGTTGCAAAGATTCAAGAAAACTAAGGAGTAAAGGATTTTTATCATATTCGTTAGCAGATTGGTAAATTAAATCGCGGAGTAGATTATAAGCAATTAACATAGCATAAAGTTCTTGTTCGACTAATTCAGATGTTTTGCTCCGAAAAATAGTGGGCATTTGTCCTTTGAGCGTAGCACATTGATGTGTTTTTATTTCACAGAAACTAATTTCCACCTCCCATCTGCAATGATAGTGAATAATTAATTCTTTGGCAGAAATATTAGGGTCAATAATACTAGTAACTAAACGACGAGGGAGAAAACCAGGAATTTGATATTCAATAACTCGGACAATGATACTTTCGTGATTCCATTGTTTATGCGATTCTGTAGATTTTTCTAAATTGAGAATTTTGCCATTAATTTCTGATAAATAACTTCCATCTGGATATCTAGCCATGTATCCATCCACTACTTCCGAAAACATTCAAACGTTTTAATCACAAACAAGGTAACAAACGCAAATACTATCCCAAATCCCAAACTAATTGTTGCAGACACCACAGAAGAAAGCCAAGGTTCTGGAACCCCTAACTGCGATATTACTAAACCTACAGGATACTTAGCCGCTTCCTTAGGATTTGTCGCACCAGGAAATTGCCCAGCAATGGAAGCAACAAAAGAACTAACAGCCAAACCTACACCAACAATTGCAATAGTACTTTGGAAAGAGCGATCGCGTTCCGAGCTTTCTATCTCGGTTACCCCCCGAATTGCATTAATCAAGTCAGTTAATAATATCGCACCAACATTCAAGCTTTCATAGTCATTTTTAACTTGTTCTAAATATTTGAGTCTTATTTTTTCAATAAATTTATGGAGAAATTCCAAATTACGAGGACTTTGTAAATTAGTAATTTTTTGTTTGATGTATTCTAATTGTTTTTCAACTACTTGCTGTAGTAAATCCAAATCAATAGAATCTTGCTGTGTATTTAGCCTTTGCTGAATTACAGCTAGCCGTCTTTCATAATTGAGGAGATTAATGTCAATGGTACGTTTTTGAGTAGCAAGGTAGTTTAGGTTAACAGAATAACGCCAAAGCGTTTCCTGAGCATTAACTAAAGTTTGACGCAGTTTATTTAAATCTAACTTACCAGACTTGGCTTTGTTAAAGTCCTTTTGGTATTGCTCGATAGCAACAAAATCATCGCGTAATTTATTTTTCAAATACTGACTTTGACCATAAGCCCAGAGAATTTTACTGCGATAAGCAAATAAACGCAGCCAGTCAAAGTTAAATTCAGCAGCTTTCCTGGCAGTTTTGGCATCTGGATAAATAGCAATAATAACGTAGTGATTATCCTGAATATCTTGAATCTTGAAATCCTTTTTAAATTCAGATGGTATGTGCAAGCGGTAATTGTAAAACTCAAATAACATTCCCCCAAAGAATGGACTTTTACTGTGAAATTCCAAATTCACATTTAAACTACGTGCAATTACTTCACAGCATTCTTTCGCGATAATTTCTGCTTGAGCTGGAGTAAAATTTGAGAGTTGTCCCGATAGCATCCATACCTGTCCAATGGTGCTCTGGGTATTGGCTAATCTGTTTTTTATTTCCGCTTCTAAATCGCCAAAACAACTAATAGGCAAAGCCTCATTTTTCCCCGTCCGCACATTTCCCAATGAATGCTCAACAGAACAGTCTAGCAGTAATCCGTAACTGTCCCCCAAGCGCACTGGGTAATACCAACCCTTCAAATTATACTGTTTTGTACTGCTGTCAAAGGTTTCTCTACCTCGATTCCCTAAAAGTTCAACATATTCGGCTTCTATAGCATCTCGTTGTTTCAGTAAAGGATGAAGTCGTTCGGGAAATCTACGTAAAAAATATTCCTGATTAGCAGCTATGTCTGCGTTGTTGTCTCCCAACCCATCCCGCAGGTCATAGATAAATAAATCCAATGTAGGATAAATAAGTTCGCTCATAAACTTGATGCTATCAGAAGTTTTATTGTTTCGGGAGACAGTTTTGCAGACGCTTGAGAAAACTTAGCTTTTTCGCTGCTTTGTCTGGGTCTTTCCTGGTTAATACATTAATTGTTACATTCAAAATCTCATCACTTTCGCGATCTGGTTCTCCTTCAAAATAGCCGAAAGTCGTTGGCTGCTTATTATCACTGATTAATTCCGTTTCTAATTCTTCCTGGGTAGGCATTTGCGCTGAGGGAATATTGCCGCTAACTGACTCTAATTGAGTTAAGGCTGTTCGATAATTCTGATACAGAGGCGGGTTGGCCTCAATAGTTGCAATTAATCCTTCTTTAATAAAATCCCAGTCATCGGGGTCAAGGTATAGTTGGGAAGCAGTGGTTTCCAAAGCTTCTTTTTCATCTGAGGCAAGAGGGGTTGGTGATTGTTCTAAGGCGATAAGCAGAGCTAGTAAAGTGATTTTAGGTGATTCAGCCATAGAATTAACCAAATAAGCTATAGTCTTAAATAATACTAACGCTAAACAACAATCATGCTGCGACAGGCTCTAGTTGTTGGTATAAATAATTATCATAGCTTACAAAATCTGAAAACTCCTGCTGGCAATGCCGATATGATGGCAAAATTACTCCAAAAACATGGTGGTTTTCAGGTTGTAACACGACTACCTGTAAAAGATAATGAAGGATTACTGAGTGTTGATGAAAACCCATCTCCACAGGAGTTAGTTACTGCGACAACACTCCAAGAAGCGATCGCAGAAAATATTTTTATGGACGAACTGCACTGGCGCATGGATGAATTGCTAGAAAAATTAAGGCGGAAGATTTGAAGATAAACGCTCCTGAGATTTACGCATATTTGCCCTTTATTTATAGTTAATTAATACCACTCATAATTGAGATACCTTAGCTACCGTAATTAGCCTTTATTATTGTCAAAATTTATTGAGCTACAATAGTAATAATACTAAATAACTTTCGGACTACAATACGGACTCATTGTTATAATTTATTTTTAAGTAAAAACTTAAGTAAGTCGGTGAGAATAAACCTAACTATGTAACAGAATATAAAATCGGCATAACCCTTGCGATTGCTAAATTTCACTTCGTTTCATTCGCAATGACATAGCGTGAATTATTTAAACCGTTATACTTAACTTAACACTCCCCACATGAGACGAGATGCTTTAGTCGTAGGAATCAACAAGTACCCTTTCCTCAAAGATTCAAAGACAGGTAAATACAACCATCTCACTACCCCAGCAGATGACGCAGAAGTGATCGCGCAATTGCTGGAAGCTGATGATAACTTTCGAGTACAACGACTACCTAAATTAGAACTTGACGGCAAAATACAGGTCGATCCGAATGGACGTGTTTCTTGTGAGGAATTGTCACAAGAAATTAACAAGTTATTTTGTGCAGACAATAATCGAGATACGGCATTACTATTTTTTGCTGGGCATGGATTACAACAGCTAAATTCTTTGGGTAATAAGAAAAAAATATTGTTAGCAACAAGTGATACTAAAGGGACAGGAGAAAATAGCATATTGCTCAATGATTTGTGGGAGTTGTTAGAGGAGAGTCCTGTAAAAGAGCAAATTATTTGGTTGGATAGCTGCTATAGTGGAAAATTATTAGAATTTCAAGATAGCGATTTACCAAGAAGAATTTCTGGACTTAGGCGCTTCATAATTGCCGCATCTCACAGTTCAGAAGTAGCTTACGAGCGATTTGATGGTAAACATGGTGTATTGTCAGGGGCGCTCATTGAGGGACTTGCTTCCGATCAAATTGACCATCACAGTTGGATAACAGCTCGTACTTTGGGAGCTTTTGTAGACATCGAGCTTAAAAAATATTACGCAGAAACAAAAATACCCCAACTCCCACAAATCAGAATTCCTGACCAAGAAATCCGACTAATTAAAGGTAGAGATCAGTCTACCACTCATCAGCAATCAGACACCAATCAATCTCTAGAACGCAAAGTACCATTTGTTTTACCTCAATTAGATGTATCCACATTTACAGGGCGAGATGATGAATTAAAGCAACTTGAAGACTTACTTTTAAAGCCCCAAGGGACGAAATTTTGTAGCATTGCTGGATTAGCAGGTATAGGAGGTATTGGTAAATCAGCCCTCGCCTGTCATTTTGCGACAATACACAAAGCAGATTTTCCCGATGGGGTAATTGGTTTGCGGGTTGATGGTAAGGATATAGATACCATAGCCCGTGAGTTTGCTCGCAGGTTTGGCGAAGAAATTGACCCAGAAGATGAGCGAGATGCAGCAACTATTATGCAAGAGGTGTTTGCACATAGAAGGATGCTGTTGATTTTTGATAATGCTGATGATGCAAGTATTCGCCAATTGCGTCCTGGTGGAAATAGATGTGCTGTGATTGTGACAACACGCGATCGCTCCCTAGCAATTGCCCTGGAAATTCCCAGCGAAGGTAGAATAAATCTGCCTCTACTTCCGGAAACTGATGCACTGTTGCTGTTAGAAAAGCTTATAGGTAGAGAACGCGTACAAGCAGAACCCGAAGCTGCTCACCAGCTGATCGAACTAGTGGGTTATTTACCCATTGCTATTAAAATTATCGGGTCACAATTAAGCTTAGACGAACGGCGTAGTCTTGCTCGTCATGCCAAGAGATTAACACAAGAAAAGCAACTAGCAAGAATCAAATTTGGTGATTCTGAACATTTGAATCTATTTATTTGTTTTTCTATAAGTTTAGAGTATTTACAACCAGATGAAATAGATTTCTTTGCTTGCTTAAGTGTTTGCGCCAAAAATGGCTTTTCTATTTCAACTACAATGGTTGTAACTGCTTGTAATGAGTACGCTACTGAAGATTACCTGAGTAAACTTTATCGGCTTTCACTAATTAACTATTCTGAAGTTGAGAAAGATCGCTTTGTGTTTCATCCACTTATCCACCAGTTTGCCACGGAAAAGGCTATTGAACTAGGTTTCCAAGAGGAAGCAGCAGCAAGACATGGTGAATATTTTATTCAGTTTATCAACAGGGAAATCAATCACGCAGTTGCAAAAGAAATCGCAGCAGAATTAGATGAGATTATTCTGGCTGCCCAGTGGTTGCAGCAACAAAAAATCACATCAAAGTTTCAAGAAACAGACAAGTATAACTTTGCTGTTTGCCTGCAACCATTTTTTGAGCAGTATGGTTATTGGGAGCAGGCTGTTGATTTCATGCTGGGATTTGAAAAATTAGCAGAAAGTAATGAAGATTGGGAGAAAGTTATAAAATTTCGGATTCAGCAGGCAAAATATTTATCTTTACAGGGTAAATTGACAAGTGCAGAAAAACTGCTTGAAGCTAAACCTATCTTAGATATTTTGAAAAAAATCGAAGAAGGATCAACTCGTCAACGTTCTAAAGCAAAGTGGCTTAACACTTTAGGTAGCAATATACTAATGCGGCAAGGGAAATTTGATCAAGCAGTTGAAGTCTTCCAACGTGCTATAAATATTGACGAACAAATCAATAATCAAGAAGGCTTGGGAATATCATTAAATTGTTTAGGTGGGGCGCTACAAAGACAGGGAAAGCTCAATGAAGCCAAGAAAGTTTTAAATCGTAATTATAATATTTCTATAGAGTTAAAGGATAAACACCATGAAGCTATGGTGTTACATAATTTAGGGACATTATTTCTGGAGCAGAATCGCTTGCATGAAGCTTTCAATAACTTACAGCGCAGTTATGAAATTTTTAAAGAATTAGGATACAATCGTAGATTAAGAACAATTCTAAATAGTCTTGCTAAACTATATCAAAAGCAAGGAAAAATTGAGGAAGCCATCCAATCCTGTAAGCAAGCGATTGCAATTGCACAAGAAATTGATAATAAGCAACAATTAGCAATTAGCATAACTCAGTTGGCTGGATTGTATCAAAAGCAAGGACGAATAGAGGAAGCCGTCCAATCCTGTAAGCAAGCGATTGCAATTGCACAAGAAATTGATAATAAGCAACA
>NZ_JAYGGY010000098.1:56545-58272 GCF_034931625.1 Anabaena cylindrica UHCC 0172
TAGCATAACTCAGTTGGCTGGATTGTATCAAAAGCAAGGACGAATAGAGGAAGCCATCCAATCCTGTAAGCAAGCGATTGCAATTGCACAAGAAGATGATAACAAACTACAGTTAGTAATTACCCTAAATCTATTGGCTAAGTTGTACCAAGATCAAGGACGAGAAGAGAAAGCTATCCAAGCCTGTGAACGTGCGATCATCATTGCACAAGAAGATGATAACAAACAACAATTAGCAATCACCTTAACTCAGTTGGGTGGGTTGTACCAAAAGCAAGGACGAATAGAAGAAGCCATCCAATCTTATAAGCACGCGATTGCAATTAACGAAGAAATACAAAACAAGGAGTCGTTAGCAATTACCTTACATGAGTTGGGTGGATTGTACCAAAAGCAAGGACAAATAGGGGAAGCTATTCAATTATTTGAGTATTTGATCGCAATCACTAGAAAAACAAATAATAAGCAGCAGTTGGCAATTATACTGACTCAGGTAGGTGGGTTTTACCAAGAAGAAGAACGAATTGATGAAGCGATCAAATCATTTAAACGTGCGATCGCCATCGCCAAAAAAACTGATAATAAACAACAATTGGCAATCACTCTAAATCAGTTAGGTGGATTGTACCAGGAGCAAAAACATTTCGACGAAGCCATCCAATATTTTGAGGATGCAATCGCCATTGCACAAGAAATTGATGACAAGAATTCGTTAACAATTACCTTAAAGCAATTAGCTGGGTTGTATGAGCGACAAGGAAGAATAGACAAAGCTATCCAATCATTAGAAGATATAGTCACAATTGCAGAGGGAACAGATAATAAGCAATTACTAGAAAGGATTTTGGAAAGCTTACTTCATTATGCACTTTTTTTATGTAACGCTTATGTTTCATATGTATCTGCCAATAAAGAAACGGAAAAAATACATAATGTTGAAATGATTCTCCGACGCTGTTATGAGCTATCTGTGAAACTAGATGATAAAAAACAGCAGGCAATGGTACTTAACAGTTTAGGTAAAGTTATTCACAAAAAAGGAGGAGAAGATAATTTTCAATTAGCTCTTACTTTTTTTCGAGGAAGCATTAAATTAAGTGACCAAAAGCATTCAGCAACAGTTCATACTGCTATCGGTGAAGCTTTACTAGCACATGGAGATATTACGCAGGCATCCGAAAAATTTCGCATAGCTTTTGAGATAAATGAGAACCTTAAAAATAGTAGAGGTTTAATTAAAATTACTCCACAATTAACAGATATATTAGTGTTTTTAGGAAAGCGTGAAGAAGCTATTAATTATTGTCAACGTGCTTTTGAGATTGCCATTTCTCCCTATAACCAAATTCTGGGTGAGCTTTGCAATGAACTAGCAAATCCAAATCCTTTAAAACGAGGAACAGTCAAATTCATCAAGAGAAGTAAGCAAGGAAAATTTTATGGATTTATTGCTCCTGATGATGGCAGTGATGATATATATTTGACAGAAGATTCAATCAAGTATATTTTTAAACTGCAAAAAGGTTCTCGTGTAGAAGTGGAAGTTAAGCAAGAAGCACAAAGTCCTTTTGCCAAAAGTTTACGAATACTTACCAATAATGAGAGTACATAAGTTAAAT
Source organism: Anabaena cylindrica UHCC 0172 (assembly GCF_034931625.1). Classification (GTDB taxonomy): domain Bacteria; phylum Cyanobacteriota; class Cyanobacteriia; order Cyanobacteriales; family Nostocaceae; genus Anabaena; species Anabaena cylindrica_A. The sequence goes on from NZ_JAYGGY010000098.1 coordinate 58,165, forward strand.
TTTAAGTCTGACATATCAACCCTCTAAATATTGACAAATAGCACACAATGTGGGTTTTCTAAGAAGGTAAGATGAAAACCACAATTGAAGGTTTATGCTATCTCCCCT
>NZ_JAYGGY010000099.1:0-57904 GCF_034931625.1 Anabaena cylindrica UHCC 0172
GCACCATTTATATCACCTTGGGTGGCTTTTAATCTTGCCATTTCGTGGAGTGTGGTAGCCTTACTCCGCACATCGTTGATGCTTTCGTTAATTTCCAAAGATTGTTGATAAAAAGCGATCGCACCATTTATATCACCTTGGGTGGCTTTTAATCCTGCCATGTTGTGGAGTGTGGAGGCTTTTTCTTTTAAATCATCCTCTGGGCAAAGATTTAAAGCTTGTTGAAAATGGGTTAGTGCTTCTTTCACCAAACCCAAAGTTACTTCTGCACTAGCGATAGTTCCTAAAATCCGGTAATCTGCCCCTAACTGGAGAATATCTCGGCATAGTTCCTCAGCTTCCAGATAGCGGCTACTATTCACCCAACGGTTGGCAATGTCATCACCCACAATAACGGCGATTTCTTGTTCTTGCGCCAACACCGCTAATCTGATAATTTCTCTAGCTTGTTCTTCATTGCGGTTATCTGTTTCTTCCCACCAAGTTTTATAAATCTTGTGGGTGGCTGTTTGGTAAGTTGTTTGCCATTCTGCTTCAGTTAATAAGGGTTGCAGCAACTGTTCTAAAATTGTCGTCACTCGATACTCTATACTTTTTCCGGCATACACCGTTGCTGATTCCACCAAACTCAAACTCATCAGTTTCGGCAAGAAACCTAACCTTCCATTTGAATGTAGGTTTTCAATAATTTCCCCCCGCACCGGCAACCGAAACACACTCAACCTAGCCAGAAACTTTTTTTCTTCTGCTTCCAACCCACTCAACAAAGTTTCAGCCAAAATATTTTCCCGAAATTTTAGCTGCACATTTTCCAACTTAGTCAACAACTCATCCGCAACTAAACCCGGTTGTTGCAAAACTTCCACCAACCACTTTAATAAACGGGGGTTGCCATCAGCAATTTTGAGAATACGCTGTTTTCTAACTGCTTGCTGAACGTCTTCTTTCCAACTGCGATATATTTTATTAATATCACCATCACCCATGCCCGCTAAACTTTCTAAATGCAAACGATGGGGTGGCAAAGTATCTGCTTTTAAATAACGACAAGTGACAATTAACCGACTTTCCGCTTGATTTTCTGCCAAAGCTGCACACACAGCCGCTAAAACTTGGTAAGCATCTGTAGTCATCCGCAGACTACCATCTTCAATATTAGCTGTGGGGATATTTTGTTCAAAATCATCCAACACCAACAGCAAAGGTTTGTCTAATTCATCTTCAATCTTCTCGAAAAAGTTTTGTAACCGCCCTTGCAAAGAAATTCCTGGTTCGTTTAACAAAGCAGGTACACCAGCAAACCGTTGATATTTATTCGCCAGTTTACCAATTAAGCCGATTTCATCCACGGGGCCAATTAACACTACCCGTTGAAAATTATCACGCTGCAACTGAACTCTAGTACACAATCGCGCCGCGAGGGAACTTTTACCCAAACCTCCCATCCCAGCAATAAATACACCAATTTGATCACTTGTTTGCCGTAAAGCCTTTAAACCCCGTTGCAAAGCCCTTCTACGTCCAACAAATTCTCCTTGACTGGCAACTTTAACGATGTTGTTTTCATCCAAAAATTCGTTTTCTGGGTGGCTAAATTTCAGCTTTTCTCGTTTCCTGGTGTTTAGTGGTGTCACCAGTTCGGCAATTGGGCGAGTATCTCGATAAATCCGCAATAAATGCCAGTCTGAGCATTTTTGGCTAATCATCTCCTGCTGTGCGATTTTTACCGCATCTTCTACCGTTGCCCCTGTCGCTAAAGCTTGATAAAGTGCCTGGGCTGCAATAATACCTGTGCGATCAAATACCGGACGCGCCCAACCTAAAACCACTGCTGCACCTGCTTTGACTAAGGCTTGTGCCATTGAGGGAACTGTGCCTTGGTTAGCAATTTGCCCAGTGTGACAACCAGACAGAAAAACTACTGGTGGAAACCCTTTTTTAAAAGCTTTCGCCAAATCTTCAACGGTAGTAAATTCTACATCTCCTAATTCATCTTCGGTAATAAAACAGGGTGTGTAATCTTTGATTTTCTTCCCTGCTGGCAATAAACTACTAAAATCTGCTTCTGTATAAATTACGGCGTGTCCCGTTAAATGAAATACATCAAAATAACCTTCGTCGTAGGAACTGACTAAGTTACCCAACTCTGCTACAGAACCGCTTTCTTCGACTACCAAAGCCAAAGGCTGTTCTTTTGTGGCTTGGAGAATATTTGTTTCTTCTTGTTCAAATTGTAGTGTTGCCACCCCAGGATGTTCTGGTGAAGTAGCCATAAACACTAACCGCAATGGGCGATTCTGCACACCTAAAGCGTTACGGTTTTCTTGTTTAACTTTTCTAACAGGTAAAATATTCAGTAATAGTTCGCGGTCGTCTTGTAATAATTCCCACGGTAAATGAGCTAAACCCAAGGCAATTTTTTGGGTATCTGAGTTTAAGCTTTGGGCTTCGCTAGTTTTAATTAAATCTAAATATATTCTTCTGTCAGTATTTTCAACTAATGCCCGCCTTAACCATCCTTCTTTACCATCTAACCAAGAGTACAGTTTGCGTCCAATTTCCTGTAATTGGTTGATATCATCCTTTTTTTGGCTATAGTAATCTTTTTCACACTGTTGAATCAAATTACCTAATTCATGGGTATCTAAACGCCGTGTGCCATAATCACAACGCAGTTCAAAGGTTTGGTTTTGGCTGGGGGCAAAGGTGAAGTTAAAAGGCATGGAGAGGCCGCACGAATGCTTAAGTGGTGATTATAGTTGCCTTCACCATGATACATTGGGTTTTCGGATTTTTGTCTCGCGTAGAGGCGCGGAGAGAGGAGGTTTTTTGATACTCTGTTTCTATTGGAAGAATATGGATTAAATGAACCGCGAAGACGCAAAGGACGCGAAGGAAGAAGGAAGAAGGAAGGTAATACCAATTTTATGTGAGGCTGCACATAATCCTGAAATCCATTGATTTATCTGTCTTTATCCGCGTTTATCTGCGTGCATCCGCGTTCAATTAAGCTGTTGTGCGGACTCGTGTTGATTTAGTATAATCTTATACTGTAAAGGAGTAGGTTATAAAACCTGATTGTTAAATTAAATCAGCACGGGGTTTAAAGGTTTCTACTTCCCGCAATTTTTCGTAAAGCTGTCTTTCTTCATCTGTAATATTTTTGGGTGTAACTATCTGAATTTCTACTAATTGATCGCCGCGTTTACCGTTGTCACCAGGATAGCCTTTGTTCGCTAAACGAAATCTTTGACCTGATCTGACTGCGGGGGGAATGGTCATTTTTACTGGACCGTCTAGGGTTGGTGCTTCTACTTGTCCTCCTAGGACTGCTTCACTGGGAGTTACGGGAACATTACAGAAGATATTTGCACCTTCTAGTTTAAATAATGGATGGGGGTCAACGGTAATTTTTAAGTATAAATCGCCGCCACCAATGCCTTGAGTTCGCAGACGGATGGTTTGACCTGTTACCATACCTGGTGGCATAGTTACTTCAAGCGATCGCCCATCTTCTAACCGAATGCGTTCGTTACCACCTTGATAAGCTTTTTCTAAAGGTAAGGTTAATCGGGCTTCTATGTCCCTGCGGGTGGTGCGGGGTGGGGTGTTAACTGTATAGGAAACTTTGCTTCTGGGAGTCTTAAACGGGTCGCTAGGAGTGGTAGTATCTGAGGTTTTTTTATTATCTTGGCGACTGCTGACACCAATTACTGTATTAATAAAACTTTCAAAATCAGGAAACTCGCTGGGGTCTACTTCCTGATTACTGCGACTGTTGGCACGATTATCTCCCCAAGCTTTGGGTTTTTGTGTTTGTTTGGCACCAGCAAAACCTTTTTGTTTCCAGTAGCGGCTAAACTGGTCATATTGCGATCGCCTACTGGGGTCGGAAAGGATTTCATAAGCCTCACCAATAGTCTTAAATTTTTCTTCTGCTTCTTTGTTACCTGGATTAAGATCAGGGTGATATTGCCTTGCTAACCTGCGATAAACCTTTTTTATTTCTTCGCTAGAGGCTTCTTTCGTTACTCCCAAAATCTCGTAATAATCCCGAAAATTCTGCAAATTTTGCATAGTTCAGTTATTTAAATTTAGATGTCACTAGTACCGCAGGGCGGAAGTCAAAAGTCAAAAGTTAAAAGTCAAAAGGAAGACAGCATAGGATTGTCGGAGATTTAGAATGGTTTATTTACGCCGTGCTGTACTAGTTTAGTTGTGCTTCTACTTATCACTGACGGGAGCAAATATTTGAATTTAGATTTTAGACTTAATACAGTTAATCCCCAATCTAAAATCCAAAATCTAAAACTACCTTAGAGCCAATCATCGTCATCATCCCAATTATCCTGGTAGCTGGGACGGCTTCTGCGTGGGGGAGGACTATCATAGGAGGAAGAACGATTTTCTCGACCATAGTCTTTGCCATAGTCTTTGGTACTATCTCTGCCATAATCCCGGCTGTAAGAATCTCGTTCCCGATAGGTATCTCTGGAAAAATCCCGTTCTCGATAGGTATCTCTGGGATAATCCCGTTCTCGTTCTTTTTCTTTATCGCCAGTAAAGATGTCACGGATAGCGCCAAATAGGTCTTCGTCTTCATCATCAGCATAATACTCTCGCACTTCCCTATTTAGCTCATACAGAGCATCTTGCAGGTCAGCGTAGGCTTGGTCAATACCGCGATCGTCATTATCTTTTAAACTTTCACGCAATTCTCGGCAAATATTGTCAATTTTTTGGCGACGGTTACGGGCAAATTGCATCCCCATTTCTAAGGCTACTTCCCTCAATTGCCGTTCTGCTTGCAAAATCAAGGCCTCGGAACGAGTGCGTTTTTCTACCCTTTCTTTCCGTTCTCTGTCGATGTCGGCATATTTTTCGGCATCTTGAATCATCCGATTCACTTCTGACTCGCTTAAAGTAGAAGCGCCTTGAATTGTGATACTTTGCTCTCTGCCAGTAGTCCGATCTAAAGCTGTTACCTGTAAAATACCGTTGGCATCAATATCAAATGATACTTGAACTTGGGGTATACCTCTGGGGGCTGGTGGGATGCCATACAGCTTAAACCGTCCCAAAGACTTATTATCTGTTGCCATTTCTCTTTCACCTTGGACAGCGTGGATTTCTACACTGTTTTGGTTATTTTCAGAGGTGGAAAAAATGTCAGAACGTCTTACTGGTATAGTTGTGTTGCGGGGAATCAGTTTTTTCATCACGCCGCCAATGGTTTCTAATCCCAAAGACAGGGGTGTGACATCTAACAGCAACACATCTTTGAGTTCACCTGCGAGAATACCTGCTTGAATAGCAGCACCAACGGCCACAACTTCATCAGGGTTGACGTTTTCGTTGGGTTCGATGCCAATTAAGTCTCGAACTAGTTGTTTTACCATCGGTATCCTTGTGGAACCGCCCACTAGTACAACTTCTTCAATATCTCTAGATGAAAGTCCGGCATCTTTTAGCGCCCGTTTAACAGGGGTTCGCACTCTGCTGATTAAGTCGGTACACAGTCCTTCAAATTGCGATCGCGTCAGGCGAGTTTCTAAATGCTTGGGACCATCCTCTGTGGCAGTGATGAAGGGTAAGTTAATATCCGTGACACTAACGGCAGAAAGTTCTATTTTTGCTTTTTCTGCTGCTTCCATTAATCTTTGCAAAGCTTGGCGATCGCGTCTTAAGTCTACACCTTCTACTTCTAAAAATTGCTCTGCCAACCAATCAACTATTTTTCTATCAAAATCATTACCACCTAACTGGGTATCTCCACTAGTGGCTTTAACTTCAAATATGCCATCACCTACTTCCAAAATCGACACATCAAAGGTACCACCACCCAAATCAAAAACTAAGATGGTTTCAATTTCTCCCCGATCTAATCCGTAAGCCAAAGATGCCGCAGTTGGTTCATTGAGAATTCGTAGCACATCTAACCCAGCTATTCTGCCCGCGTCACGAGTAGCTTGGCGTTGGGAATCATTAAAATAAGCAGGAACAGTAATTACAGCCCCAGTCACAACTTCTCCCAAATAGCGACTAGCATCATCTGCCAATTTCTTCAGCACCATAGCAGAAATTTCTTCTGGGGCAAATTCCTTATTTAATCGTGGACAAGCAACTTTAATATTGCCCATTTCATCTTTGCGGATAGTATATGGCACACGCTTGGAATCTGGGTTAAGTTCACCATATTTCCGCCCAATAAAGCGTTTAACCGCAAAAAAGGTATTTTGGGGATTCAGAACAGTTTGCCGTCTTGCCATCTGTCCAACTACCCTTTCCCCTTCTTTGCTAAAGCCAACGACTGAGGGGGTTGTTCGCATTCCTTCCGCATTGGCAATCACCACCGGCTTGCCACCCTCCATCACGGCGACTACTGAGTTGGTTGTACCCAAGTCGATGCCGACTACCTTGCCCATGCGTTACTCTTCTCCTAAGCGTTTCTTATACATTTATTATGATTAGGCGAGACTTCCTCTTGCTTGGCGCTCAATGATGAAAACCGCCCAATGCTATAATTATCACCATTAAATCAAGAATTGGAAAAATTTTAGCTGGAGGCGCTACTTGCTTGCACTAGGATAGCATTTGCAGTGAGGCAACAGGGAATCAGAAATAAGGAACAGAAAATAGGTCAGAATTTTACTAACCACCAATCATCAATCTTTAACTTGACATTAAAACAGCGATTAGAAAATCATTTACAAGAGATAGCACGAGAACGTGATCCCTATATGGCAACTGCGGGACATTTTTTTGTTCAAGAATACATTCGCCAACAATTTGCCCAATGGGGAAGTGTGGAAATCCACACCTTTCAAGTAGGGACTAAAAGCTGCAAAAACTTGATTTTAAATTTACCCGCTTCAGCAAAAAAGCAAAAGTTAGATTTACCACCTATTTTAATCGGCGCTCATTATGATGGCGTACCTGGTACAGTAGCTGCTGATGATAACGCTACAGGTGTGGCTGTTTTATTAGAATTTGCTAGAAATTTTGCCGCTGAACCAATTAAATATCCGTTGCGGCTGGTGGCTTTTGATATGGAAGAATATGGATTACTGGGAAGTGCTGATTATGCAGCTTTGTTGCGCGAACAAGGGCAAAGTCTACGCTTGATGATGTCTTTGGAAATGTTAGGGTATCGAGATTCTACCCCTGGTTCCCAAAGCTACCCTTCTCCTTTAGGACTGATTTACCCAAATCGTGGTGATTTCATCGGGTTAATTGGTAATTGGCGGACTTTGGGCGATTTAATGAGTTTAAGTCGCAGTATTCGCCAAGTTGGTGTACCTAGTCAATGGCTACCAGCACCGAATCGCGGTTTAATGGTTCCTCAAACTCGACTTAGTGATCATGCTCCTTTTTGGGATCAAGGTTATCCAGCAATGATGGTGACAGATACTGCATTTATGCGAAATCCAAATTATCACAAACCAAGTGATATTATTGCTAGTCTGGATTTAGATTTTCTCACTGGTGTATGTGAGGGTTTAGAAATGGGTATTAGGCGGTTGTAAATTTTTTTAATATTAAATAACAATATTCGACTCTTGTAAACAGTCGGGAATCTCAATCATATAAATTGGATTAATACTCCCTTTTCAGGATAAGATTACCCATCTAAACCCTGTCTACGTTGAAACCTATAGTTTTTTCTGTGGCGAAAACTCAAGTTTTCAAGATACATGGGGTATATTTCTTCTTTATTCCTTTTTATATGCACTTAATAACCACTTTTATATTCATTATCATTTACCTTACCATAGTTAATTTAAATAACATAAATCTCATGTTCTCTGATAAATTCAAATCTATTTTACAACTCATTGCTACAAAATTCATTGATTTAAGTTGTATTATTTTCAACTTACCTACTATTAGGCAATTACAAGCACAACTTCAAGAACAGAAGTTAGAAATACAAAAAAAAGAAGAAAAAGAGAAAGCACTATATAGAGTCATCAGTAAAATTCGTGCATCTTTAGATATAGAATCAATTTTTAGAACCACTACCAAAGAAACCTGTAAATTGCTTGGAGTAGAAAGGATTGCAGTTTATCGCTTTCATGAAGACTGGGGTGGAGAATTTGTGAATGATTTTGAGTTTGTTGAACCAGGGATTGATACTATTCAAATGATAGGAGAAAATACTGTTTGGAACGATTCCTATCTTCAAGAACATCAAGGTGGCAGATATCGTAATAATGAAACTCTTTATGTCGCAGATATATACGAAGCGAATTTATCCCAATGTCATATAGAAGTTTTAGAGCAGTTTCAGATTCGAGCCTATGCTACTGCACCAATTTTTGTGCGTCAAGAATTGTGGGGAGTACTATCAGCATATCAGCATTCTCAACCCTATAATTGGCAAAAATCAGATATTCAGTTTTTAACTCAAGTTGCCTCACAATTAGGTTTTGCTGTTCAACAAGCAGAAATGTTGACAGAAATGGAACAAAAAATTATCCAATTAAACCAAGCTAATCAAAGACAACAAATTTTATTTGATTTAGTTGTCAAAATACGTGAATCGCTAGATATGGAAGTTTTATTCAAAACAACAGTGCGTGAAGTTCGTAAAGTCCTACAAGTAGATCGTGTTGGTATTTTTAAATTTCATCTAGAATCTAACTACTATTCTGGGGAATTTATGGCTGAAAATGTTTTGCCCATGTATGATTCTGCAATTGCTGTAAAAATCGAAGATCATTGTTTTAGTAATAACTATGCCTTACTTTATCAACAAGGGCGTTCTAAAGTTGTCCCAAATATCTATGAAACTGAATTACATGAATGTCATTTGCAAATACTAGAACAATTTCAAATCAAAGCTCAAATTATATTCCCTCTGACTAAAGGAGATGAACTCTGGGGACTTTTATGTGTTCATCAATGTAGTGCAGCACGCTCTTGGACAGATGTAGAAGTTCAGTTTATCAAACAGTTAGCGACTCAGTTTAGTGTAGCTTTACAACACTCAGAACTATTAGAAAGTACTAAAATTCAAGCTCAAAAATTGGCTGATATCAATCAGTCCTTAGAAAAAGCTAATTCTAGTTTAGAACAATTGAGTAATATAGATTCTTTAACCAAAATTGCTAATCGTCGTCGCTTTGATGAATATCTGGCTATAGAGTGGCAACGACACCTGCGAGAACAACAATTTATGACTTTGATTCTTATTGATATTGACTATTTTAAACGCTATAACGACTACTATGGACATCAAGGGGGAGATGAATGTTTGATCCAAGTGGCACAAGCTATTGCTCTAATTCCACAACGTTCTATAGACTTAGTTGCGCGTTATGGTGGTGAAGAGTTTGCCGCAATTCTACCCAATACTAACATAGAAGGGGGATTGATCATTGCAGAGGTGATCAAAAATGCGATCGCTTCCCTGGCTATCACTCATCCTAAGTCAGAAGTGAGTAATTATGTTACTTTAAGTTTAGGTGTAGCTAGTATGATTCCTAATTTAGAAACTACTCCAGAGAGTTTAATTGCTTATGCAGATGAGGCACTTTATACAGCAAAGAGAGAGGGGAGAAACCGAGCGATCGCTCACACTTTAGTAGACTGAATTGGAGATAATTTCAAATATAAAATCATTTAATAATGTCTAAATTTATTATGCCTGTATTTTCTTCTTTAAGTACCAGAACTGCTCTTTATGAAAAATTCAAATCAAAGATTATTCATAATCCTTTTCTAGACAGAAATTTGGTTAGTTATCAAGGTAATAAACAAACTCCATTCTCTTCTTGGTTCAAATATAGAGAAGGATTCTCGGAACGGTTAGTTACCTATATTCTACAAACATTACAGCCAAAACCAGGAATACTACTAGATCCATTTTCAGGCAGTGGAACATCACTATTTACTGCAAGTCAATTAGGATGGGAAAGCACAGGAATTGAATTGTTACCAGTCGGTATTTTTGCTACTGAAGCTAGAATAATATCTCAGAGAATAAATACAAAAGAATTAAAAACTGTAATTTCTAAATTTCCAAAAATAGACTTCAGATGCTACTACAAGGATGTTTTTGCGTTTCATCATTTAGGTATTACTCGTGGTGCATTTTCTGAAATAAATGAAAAAAAATTAGTTGGTTATCTATCTTATTGTCATGATTTGATTACAGATGAGAGTATACAAAAATTACTTATATATACTGCTTTTTGTATTCTTGAAGATATTAGTTACACTAGAAAAGATGGGCAATATTTGCGCTGGGATTTTCGTTCAGGCCGTTCAAAAAGTAAACGTGAATTTAACAAGGGAGAAATTCTATCTTTTGAAGAAGCAATTCAACGAAAGCTCAAGCAAATTGTATCAGACTTAGAGTTAAGTTCCATACAATTAGATTTATTTTGTGATAATCAATTATCACAATTGGCAGATAGCAAATTTGGCAATTTAGAGAATTTATCACCTAAAATTTATGAAGGTTCATGTTTAAAACTTCTTCCTAATTTTCAAGATAACAGTATTGATTTTGTTATTACATCACCACCATATTTGAACCGATATGATTATACTCGTACCTATGCTCTAGAACTTGCTTTTTTGGGATGTGGTGAAGATAAGGTTAAAAATCTGCGTCAACAAATGCTGTCATGCACAGTTGAAAATCGTGATAAACGTACATATCTAGAAGAATACTATACAAGTAAAGAACGTTATAATGATTTCCTAAAAATAGATGCTATTTTTAAACAACAGGCTGCATTACAAGAAGTATTAATGATTTTAGAAAAAAACAAAAATGAAGGTAATCTAAATAATAAAAATATTGCCAGAATGGTACATAATTATTTTTATGAAATGTGTTTTGTAATCCATGAACTAAGTCGTATTCTTAAATCAGGTGGCATAATTGCAATAGTTAATGATAATGTCAAATATGCGGGGGAGGAAATTCCAGTAGACCTAATTTTATCAGATATTGCCGAATCTTTTGGACTGAGAACTAGATATATTTGGACACTAGGAAGAGGTAAAGGAAATAGCAGCCAACAAATGGGAAATTATGGACGAACAGAACTCCGTAAATGTGTTTATATTTGGGAAAAATAAATATCATGACAGATGAGGCAAGTCGTATCAACTATCGTTTACGTTCAACATTTTTTTATCGCAAACTCAAAGAATACAAAACACTATTTTTTCATGCGAAAATTTCTGCACTATTACCATTCAAGGATTTATATAGTTGGGAAGATTGGAAAAATTGGGGTATTGGAGAAGATGCATTTGCTTATATCAGTAACCATCCTGAATTGCAATTAATTCAAGTATTTTGCCATCCCAGGTTAATTCGAGAACACTCTTCATTATTAGCCTACTATCGCAATATAGCGGCAATTCCTCAAAAAGCAGTTCAGTATTTAGCTAAAGTAAATTTAAAGAAAATTGAAGCTGATGAAGAAAATAAATATATTTTAACAGAGGATAAAGCTTTAGTCCTTTCCCTACTATTTAATGAACATATATCGCTCATTATTGACAGTTCTATACAGAGTCTGACACAAGAAGAATTGTATGGCATATTACTAGCCTCGACGGGAGCGCAAATTGACGGTTCTTGGCGTAATGCTATTGGGGAAGAAGCTGAAAAAGTTGTACAGCGACTTCTCATCAAAGAGGCAAAGGAGCGTAATTTGCTTGCTGCTTTTATTCTACGTAATAAGGGTGTGGAAGCATACAATCCTGATCAACTTGACGAACAATTAGGAAATATAGAGGCTTATCGGGGTGTAATGTTGGCTAACCATACTTCTATACTTTTCTCCAGTGAGCCAGATATTTCACTTCTGAATAATCAAGGAACAACTGTTGGTGTTATTGAGGTTAAAGGAGGAACAGATCCTGCTGGCGCACTAGAACGATATGGTGCAGCTAAAAAATCGTTTGAAGAAGCATTGCGTATAAATCCAGAAGTCAAAACTATTCTTATTGCCAGTTGTATTACACCTGAAGTAAATAATCGTATTCAGAATGATCCCATAATTTCTGTTTATTTCAACTTGACAGAAATATTGAGTGAAAAATTACAAATATATGATCAATTTTTTCAAGAAGTATTTTCATCTCTACAGAAATGACTGGTGTCAACATAATATTTCAATTATATATCTTTTCTGTATGAATACACGCTAGGAGTCAAACTAATTAAATCATCAATGTTACGTTTCATCGTAGTACAAATATTATCTAAAGGTAAATCATTGGCATCATAACCGAAGGGATTTTCTATTTCTAAACCAATCGCTTCAATACCCAGTAATGTAAAGCTAACTAAAGCAGAAATAACCCCTGTCCACCAACCAAGATTTTCTACTATTTGAAATGGTAATAACAGGCAATATAATAATAATAATTGTTTAAGATGAATGGCATAGGCTAGGGGAATAGGTGTTTTTAAGATGCGTTCACAGGAGCCTAAATTATTAACCAAGATATTTAACAATTGTTGCAAAGATTCTAACTGGTAGCTATTTAAGCAATTGCGGTTGTATTGTTGTTGTAAGTAATCACTAATCCAGAAAGCTATTTCTAGAGGAGGATTATTCATTAGTTTGAGTTTGATATACCGAGAATTTGGCATTAATTCTTCTAATTCACTATTGATAGATTCGCTTCGTAAATGCAATTTTGTCGCTACTGCAAAAGCTACTAATAAATTTAAAGTATCAATTTTATGGTCTTGATCTTCTGCCGAAATTTCATCAACAGATACCCAAATTTGCCGTGCTAAATTTCGGACTGTATTGACTATAGAACCCCAGATTTTTCTGCCTTCCCAAAACCTTTCATAAGCTGTATTTGTACGAAAAACTAATAATAAACCCAAAACAATGCTAGGAATTACACTCCCTAAAATAGGTTGAGAAACTGGTATTTTAAAATAGTAAAGTACTGAAACTAAAAAGCCAAACATTCCACACCCAATAACTCGTAGATAAATGGCTGTAATTACGGAACCTTTAATCTGTAAAGCAATTTTAAACCATTGCAACCTTTCATTTGCCATGTAATTTTTCTCAATAAACTTAGATGTTTGGTGAATCTACAATTAAAAATAAATCCGTATAAATAATAATTTTATTCAGTTTTTATATTTAAGCAACGCTAACATACATCATCTGTACCCTGCCTAGACAGGGGCATGATGCTGCAAGTATAAGCGATATAGATAACTTAACTATTAAAAGAATATAATTTTAGGCATACGTACTTAGTCCAAATCAAGTAATTATGAGTTTAAGTAATTGTTAACATAATCAGGAACATATATTCTTAATGTCTAAAAAGCAAGCTTTCATAAGCTTGACTGTTTACGTGAATTTGCTTGAAAATCAATTTTCAGAATACCTGATTACCATATTATTTGCAAATAATTCTTTGATTAGCATTGCATAAGTTAACCATGCGTCTATATTATCAGATAAAATGAACTATTTGTCCGTTGGCACACTTGGCTGTTATATATGTCCAAAACTTACACCGTAGAAATTAACCACCAAGGCAAAATTCATGCTTTGCAAGTTCCTGAAAATGAAACTATCCTCTCAGTTGCTCAAAATTCTGGTTTAGATTTGCCAACTTCTTGTGGTGCTGGTGTTTGCACGACTTGCGCGGGTCAAATTACTGAGGGTAAGGTAGACCAAGCTGATGGTATGGGGGTGAGTCTAGAATTGCAAAAACAAGGCTATGTGTTGCTTTGTGTGGCTAAACCTCTTTCTGATTTAAAAATTGACACGGAAAAAGAAGACATAGTTTATCAAAAGCAATTTGGTAAAGACTAATAAACTGGGTAATGGGTAATATAATTTTACAAATTACCCATTACTCATTACAAATTACCAAAAAATAGCTGTATTCTAGAAATTACCAATACATCGGTTTGACTGTCATGACTACTCATTTTATTAGTGCTGAAATTGACCTCCAAGAAACTCCTACAGAATTGCAAAAAGCTATTGAAGCTGAATTAAAAAAACAAGGTGAACCCTTACGTTGGGCTATTACTTCTGTAGACGAGGAAGAGCAAAAGGCTACTGTGGAAGCTGTTGTAACTACGGCTAGTAATAAGTAATAAATAAAATTAGATGATTGTGGCGATTTATAATCGCCTGATCTAATAATTATGCAACGTCCATATACAGCGATTCTAATTATTCCAACTGGCATTGGGGCAGCTATTGGCGGTTATGCTGGTGATGCATTGCCTGTAGCTAAAGTTATATCACAGGTGTGCGATCGCTTGATAACCCATCCCAATGTCATGAATGGCGCAAGTTTATACTGGAATATTCCCAATGCTTTCTATGTTGAAGGTTATGGATTAGATAAATTTGCGGCTGGGGAATGGGGTTTGCGTCCTGTTCACCGTAACCGAGTAGGTTTACTTTTAGACCAAGGCATTGAACCTGAATTAATGCTGAGACACCTGCAAGCAGCAGATGCAGCTAGAGCTACCCTGGGGTTAACTATTACGAATCATGTAATTACAGATGCTCCATTGAACGTAGAATTACGTACTTCCACTTCCGGTGCAAGCTGGGGAACAATTGGCAACCCAGACAGCTTACTGCGAGCGGCGGAGATATTGATAAAAAAAGAACGAGTAGATGCGATCGCAGTTGTTGCTCGTTTTCCCGATAATATAGATGAAGAAGCAGCCCAAAACTACAGGCATGGTCATGGTGTAGACCCTCTAGCAGGAGCAGAAGCAGTAATTAGCCATTTATTAGTCCGCACCTTTCAAATTCCTTGCGCCCATGCTCCCGCCCTTGCACCAGCCTCTCCAGACCCCAATTTATCCCCCCGTTCCGCTGCTGAAGAATTAGGTTATACCTTTCTACCTTGCGTCCTTGTCGGCTTAAGTAGCGCTCCCCAATTTATCGTCAAAAGAGAAATTATTAATTCTTTACCAGCAGATATTTGGTCAGATCAAGTTGATGCTGTTATAGTACCTGCGAATGCTTGTGGTGGCAGCGCTCTACTGAGTTTAAGTCAGACACAATGCCAAATAATTACCATTGCAGAAAATAAAACCTTGATCCAAGTTCCTAACTCAGTCTTGGGAATCAAATCTATCAAGGTAAACTCATATTTAGAGGCAGTAGGTGTATTAGTCGCTCACAAAGCTGGTATCAATCCATCTGCTATTAGTCATTAGAAACTCATTACCAATTACCCATTACCAAAATACCTGTGGTTGAACAAAAAAACCAAGAGCCAGAAATTCCCTACCTCACACGCACCCAAGTACTTGTGGCTATGGGCGCGACTGCCATTATTTTGTGGATAGTCGCCAAGCTGTGGTTGCGCTTTGGTAACATTCCCCTATTTAAGTTGTATTGGCATCCAAGAGATTTATTTTTAGGCGTGGGGTTGAGTGTAATTATAACTGTTTTAAGTAGTTTAGCTTATCGCTTTTCTCTTCCCTATCGTAAAAGTGCAGATTACTATCTGAAACTCGTACTCAAGCCTTTAGCTTTACCAGATTTGATCTGGCTAGGGTTATTACCAGGTTTAAGTGAAGAATTATTATTTCGCGGTGTCATGCTACCAGCTTTAGGTGCTAATCATGTAGCCGTCATCGTCTCCAGTCTTTGTTTTGGAGTTTTACATCTGAGTGGTTCTGAACAATGGCCTTATGTGATTTGGGCAACTATCATCGGCATAATTTTGGGATATAGCGCCCTGTTGAGCGGTAATTTGTTAGTACCAATTGTGGCGCATATACTGACAAATTTGCTATCTAGCTATATGTGGAAAATGCGTAATTTATAGGTGATGCTCAGTAAGGTCTACTGAGAAACCCAAAAACCTATATATATCAATAGTTTGAAGGTTGAAAATGTAAATAAGGTGTAAGGAATAAGCGCTGACACCATCAAAAACCCATCACTTGACCAGATTCAAGACTATTCTTACCTCCTCTAATTCTTCCTCCTTCCTCCTTCCTCTAATTCTTCCTTCTTCCTTCTTCCTTCTTCCTTCTTCCTTCTTTCTCCTGACTCCTGACTCCTGACTCCTGAACTCCTGAACTCCTGACTCCTGACTCCTGAACTCCTGAACTCCTGAACTCCTGAACTCCTGAACTCCTGAACTCCTTCTTTCTCCTGACTCCTGACTCCTAACTCCTAGCCCTAAGTACTAACACAAAAGTTAAACCCAGAACCTGAAAACAAGTTCTGGATTTAACTAATAAACTGCTCACACTTCCCGATCTAGCTTGTAAAACGCTTATAAACTTGGGTTTTCCTTAGAAATCATCAAGATACTGGCTCAAGCGACTAATCACAGGGTCAATCTCTTGGGGAGTGGTATCGGGGGTAGAAGCAGAATTGTTAACTACTTCTACCGTCGGTACTGATGAAGTTAGAGGTTGAGTAGATGCTCCTTGACTAAGCATAATAGCCAGTTGTGCAACTTGTTGAGTAAGTTGTAATATCTGGCTTTCCATCGCCTCTAAACGATTGGACTCCTTAGCAAAAAAACGTTCCTCAAGGCCAGCTAATTGACGTTGCAACTCACCGATTTGTTGTTCCATCGGCAATGCTGCTGTATTCGGAGCAGGTCGTACAGATTCCGGTACACATAAAGCTTGCCATAGAGCTTCCTTACAGAGGTCGCTGAAAGTCTTTTCGGGCTGTGCCTCCAAGTAACTTTCCACCTGTGCTAACAAGCTCTCATCAGCAATTTCTGGATTGAATGTTACGGATTTAACTACCTTTTTGGACCATTGGAACATCAGTTTTATTACCTAGCAGCGCGAACAGCAGATAACTGCGCTTCCCCATAAATAAACTGCCCTAAAGCATTAGCTTGGCGGGAGGGTGCAGCTAAATGAGCGCTAATTTTGGCTTCTTTGAGTAGACGTTGTACATCTTCCCAGAAGAACTCACCACCACCACCTGTGATAATTACATCAGTTACACGCTCTGGTAACCAGGCTAACACGCGAGAGCAAATTTCCCGTGAAAACTGCTCTGTGAGGTTAGGGAGAAAATCGTCTAAATTGGTGGGTTTGCTGGCACCTTTGGGACGGTAAAAGCGATCGCCCTTCGGTTTGTTAACAGCAGAAATTAGCGCTAGAGATTGACTATCAGCCCCGTCTATTTCCTTAGCCACCATTTCATAAAACTTGCTCATTCCGAAGTCTTCACTCTTAGAAGCACCTCTAGCAAAGCGGAAGTTATCCACCATCAGCAAGTCAATAGTTTGATGTCCAATATCAACTATTCCCACCGATACCTTTGTCAAATCAGGAATCGCAGCTCCTTTATTTGGTTGGCCTTCAGACCACAGCAGGCTACCATAACCTTCTGGCATCACCCAAACTTTAGTCACGTTTAACTGTACTGTTTCCCCACGGAAATTCATTACATGAGGGCCACTAATCAAACTCGTTAATTGGGCTTTTTCCTTTTCAAATTGCTCTAAGGAAAGGAAAGGTAAACCAACAATCACAGAAATATCGTCTTTTAGCTTAAAGTAACCGGCAGCTGCCAGAACCTTAGCCATTGCATCCTCTACCTTGGATTGTCCAACTCCTAAATTGGCTCCAAAGTCTGCTGCTATCTGACCAACAGCATATCCATTACCTTGATATTCCAGCCATAAATCCATCAAAGGATCTGTTGCTTTAGACTCAAATACCCCACCTCGTATTTGTTCTATTGACATCTGCTTGACATTGGCAGGGATAAAGGCCACATTTTCTGGTTCGCGGCTCACACAAGTTTTGGTAGAGGTTCTACCTAAATCAACACTGAGAATGTTTTTCCCCGAAATACTGATTGGCTTATTAGTATTATTTATAGGGGTTGCCGCTACTCTATTCATTGGTATAGCAGCGGCATTCATCGGGTTAGCTACTGGAGGTTGGTCTGTCATGAAAGCTCCTATGTGGTGACTTAACTGTAAAAAGTTATCATGCCCATCTTACAAAAAGGCGAAGTCGGAAAAAATTCCTACTTGGGTCAAGTGTAGCTAGAAATACGTCACAATCATTGTACGTGATACCTGTTGTGGGCTTTACTAGGTCACGCTACGCGAACGTCAATGCGAATTTAGCATTATTTTGGCATTATAGTGTAAGAGAAATTTGCACATTTTTAACTTCTACTTTCACCCCAATACTTACACAGGTTTATCTTCTAGTACTTTTGCTCTTGCTCTTGCGCTTGAATATCCAAAGGAAGAATACCAGCACCAGACCGCCTAAAACAATTTTAGATACAGGCGAGAGGTACTTGTCCACAAGTTCATATTGACCACCTAACAAGTATCCTGAATATGTGAGCAAGCCTACCCAGGCAGCACTACCCAGAGATGTGTAAAATAAAAAGAAAGGCAAGGGCATATTGCTCATGCCTGCGGGAACGGAAATTAAGGTACGGATTCCCGGCACAAGACGACCAATTAATACTGCTTTATTACCTTGTTTATTGAACCAGCTTTTAGCCTTATCAATATCTTCACTAGATATAGCCAGCCATTTACCGTACTTGTTAGCTAAAGTTTTTAAGCGTCGTTCTCCCAAAAACTTACCTGGATAGTACCAGATCAGTGCGCCAAGTACAGAACCCAAAAGCCCTGATAAAAATACGCCTAATATATTTAGTTTTGCCCCTCCTGGTTGATAGGGACTAGCGGTAAATCCTGCCAATGGCATAATCAATTCAGAAGGTATGGGGGGAAAAAGGTTCTCTAGGAACATCAGGAAAGCAATTCCCAAATATCCCAGGGAGTTGATCGTGTTAGTGATCCATTCGAGCATAGAGAATGGGTAATCAGTAATAGTTAATAGTTAATAGGTGATAGGTAATGGGGCAGTTATTCCCTTGCTTCCTATCACCTGCTCTTCTATTTTCTAAGCAGTTGGGGTTAATGATTGTACTCTTGATTCAGATTGCCAGTCCAATGGGTTCCAAACCCTTTCTTCTAAAGCCATCTGCTCAATTAAACTGGCTAATCTTAAAGCTTTGAGAGCTTGTTCACCACCAACTGAAGGCTGATTACCGCCATGCACACAGTTAACAAAATGTTCTAACTCTGCGCTTAGAGGTTGCACGTTACTGGTATAGACTTTTTCTATTAAACCATCTTGCTTGTAAAGTACTTGCCGATGGTCGGTTAGAGGATTGATATTAGTTTGGCGATGAATCAAAATTTCATTCTTGAGGAAATCAGCTTCGGTGAATGAGTTTTTGCAATGGGCGACAATACGACGAATTTTGCGGTGAGTCACTTTACTAGCTGTCAGAGTAGCAACAACACCATTGGCAAAACCTAAGGTGGCAGTCACATAATCTAAATAACCAGAATCTAAAGAGCGAGTACCATTAGCTGTCAATTTCACCACGGGAGAACCAGCTAATTCTAAAAGCAGGTCAATGTCATGAATCATTAAATCCAGTACTACTGACACATCACTTGCTCTAGCTGAATAAGGACTCATCCGGTGAGCTTCTAATGCTAGTACTTCCTCAGTTTTCAAAACTTGACTGAGTTCTCTAAATGCTGGATTGAAACGCTCAATGTGACCTACTTGCAAAATACATTGAGACTCAGCAGCAGCGTTGACGAGAGATTCTGCTTCAGAAATACTTGCAGCGATTGGTTTCTCAATCAAAACATGAATTCCAGCTAACAGACAGTTGATGCCAACAGCATAATGTAAGCGAGTGGGTACAGCAATACAAACTGCATCTATATGAGGTAGTAAATCGCAGTAATCTTCAAAAAAACGGACTTTGTATTTGCTGGCTGTTTCTAAGCCTCGCTCAACATTGATATCGGAAACGCCTATCAGTTCAACATCTTTCATTGAACTCAGTACGCGGGTGTGATGTTGTCCCATGTTACCCACTCCAATCACGCCTATGCGGATTGCTCGTGGCTGGTTGCGCTGTGAATATAGATTTGGTTCTGCCACTGACATGCTATTTTGCACTATTATTTTCTCCTCAACCACCAAATTTAAAGACGCTACGGTCGTTGGCCTTTATACTTAAGCGCCAGGTGCGATCCGTCTAAAACCATCCAGATGGTAACATAGTGGTTCTATTTATGAAGAATTTCAAAGTTTATGATCAGTTCCCACTATTTGGCTACCTTTTGGATAGATAGTTATTAATTGCGCCATTCTTTTAAGATAGACACAAAAAACTATGTGTTATTTTGTTGACTTTACAAGCTCCGTCGGACTTACGTAAAAATTCACAGGTGACGGTTAGGCAATCAATTACTGGAATAAGTACTTATTTTTCCGTAGAAAATTAATCACGCGTATTGCTAGTAAAATTACAACCAATTAAATAACTAACGCTGCAAGTATAATCTTCAGCAAGGTTGTTGCGTCAGAATAAGGGAAATTAATTTTTTTTCATATTTATTTTTTTAGGTTTGTTGCATTTTGTTGATTGTCTCACCTTTTGGAAGAAATTGGTGTTAGTGATTTTCTGAGTTCGTTGATTGGTGTCCTCTGGTTAGGATGTAATTTAGCAGACAATGGGTAAACTTAAATTGTGAACTGAGATGAAAGCTGTAATTTTGTTGTCTGGGGGATTAGATTCTTCTACAGTTCTCTACAAAGCAAGGGCTGATGGTTGTGAATGTTATGCTATTTCCTTTGATTACCAGCAAAGACACCAACGAGAGCTAGAGTCAGCCTTACTGATCGCTGAAGCGGTTGGGGTTGTAAAACATCAGGTGGTGAATTTTGATTTAAGGCAATGGGGTGGTTCAGCTTTAACGGATAATACGATCGCTCTCCCTGAGGAACGTTCCTTAGATGAAATGTCTCAAAATATTCCTGTAACCTATGTTCCTGCCCGTAATACCATCTTTTTAAGCTTTGCTTTGGCCTATGCTGAAGCGATCGCCGCGCAACGAGTATATATTGGCGTGAATGCTTTAGATTACTCTGGATATCCTGATTGCCGTCCTGATTATATTCAAGCTATGCAAGAAGTCTTCCGCTTGGGAACCAAACAAGGACTCGAAGGACAACAAATTAATATTGTTGCACCATTAATTAATTTGAAAAAAACCGAAATTATCCAACTAGGCAACCAGTTAGGAGTCCCTTGGGAGCTAACTTGGTCTTGCTATGCTGGTGGTGAAGTTGCTTGTGGTGTTTGTGACTCCTGCCGTTTGCGTTTAGCAGCCTTCGCGGAATTGGGATTAAAAGATTTAGTTCCTTATGCTAAGTACTGAGTATTGAGTAAGAATTTTCTCTCCCTGCTCCCTGCTCCTTGCTCCCTGCTCCCTGCTCCCTGCTCCCTGCCCCCTGCCCCCTGCTCCCTATCCTTCTAAAAGTCGGATTTGAATTTGGTTGAGGCGTGGCCCCATAACTGACATGACGGTGAATTCAAGATTTTCATACAAAAAAGTTTCGCCTTTCTCTGGGATTTTTTGCAATTGATAGAGCAGAAAGCCGCCCAAGGTCTGATATTCTCGCGTTAAGGGTAAATTGAGATGTAAGACTTCGTTCAGTTCTTCTAGGTTGATCTGGGCTTGGACTAAAAATGTCTGCGGGTCTAACATTTGAACTAACAGGTAATCGTTACTTTCCGGTTCACCTGCATTCCCAATAATTTCCGCAATGACATCTTGAATTGTCACCAGTCCTACCGTACCGCCAAATTCATTGACAACAATTACCATCGCTGGTTTTTCTTGCTGCATCATGGGCAGTAGTTCGCTCAACAGTGTTTGTTCTGGGACAAAGCGGGGCGATCGCATCCAAGGTAGAATTTGTGTATCTAAAGCCAGCTTTCCAGTAGCTAATGGCTCTGCTAAATCTTGAAAATAAACAATACCGCGAATGTCATCTAGAGATTCGCCAATAATAGGAAAGCGGCAATGACCACTAGATGTCATTTCCTGAAGTAGCGTGTGAAAAGTTGCGTCTTCTGGTAAGGCTATAACGTTGGTACGAGGAATCATCACATCTTCAGCAGTGATTTCCCCAAACTCAAAAACGTTATTTAGCAGTTCTCGCTCTGAAAGCTCCAAACCAGTAGACTCACGTTCTGTTGATATAATTAATTGCAATTCTTCAGGTGTAACTGGTGGTCTCCAGCTTTGTCCTGTATATTGAATCCCAAATAATCGCAACAGGTAGCGGGTTGATTGGTTCAGAATCCAAATCACAGGGCTGAAAAAACGTACTATCGCTTTGACTGAAGGCCCCAAAAATCTAGCCAGCTGTTCTGAATACAGCATAGCCACGGATTTTGGAAATAATTCCCCGAAAACAATTTGCAAATAGGCAATTAAAAAGAAGGTAATGGGAACTGAGAAAGAATGAGCGAGAAAGTTACTCACACTGATGGGTAAAGGCCAGGATTTTAACCATACCTCTATCAGTACAACAATCGTGCTTTCTCCAATCCAACCTAGCGCCAAACTAGAGAGGGTAATACCTAACTGAGCCGTAGATAAAAGCCTGTCAATACTACGTTGTAGCATTTCGACAGCGATCGCTGGAATATCCCCAGCCTGAACTAATTGGTGAATACGTGTTCGCCGTACAGTCACCATCGAAAACTCCGCCATGACAAAAAAGGCATTAATTGCTATCAGCAATAGCACTGACAACAACCTCAACCCTACATCTGTCCAAATTAACTGAGGAAAACCACTCACCGTTAAAGCTCGTGTAAAACTTACGCCGATACCAAAACGCTAACAATAGCATTTCTATTTTTCCACAGGAATATCTGAAACTTGTAATTTTAGTTTTTGAGCAGGATAATCTGTCAGTGCCAGTGAAATTTTGTTCACATCATCCAGTAAAGCTGTGGGAATGCTAATTGTACCTGTAAATGTTGGACCCTTAGTAGGCAACTCTGCGGGAAGCCCTTCTGTAATAGCGCTTAGTGTTCTGCCTTTATCATCAGTCACATCTAAAAAACTATACAGAAACCTGACAGAATCAGCACCCTGGTTCTGCATTTTTACTTTTAGTAATAAATCACCCCCAGAATAGCGAGCCGATTGTACAGACAGCGTGACACCTTCACTTTCAGCAACAACTGGAAATCCTGGTTGCAGTTTGTCTTCGGTTACTTCTTGGGGCGTTTCCTGAACTTCAGGCTTCTTGATTTTTGTCTCATCTTCATCTTCATCTAGCTTTTTTGCTTTGCTCGCACTCGTATTCCCTTGAATCCGCGATTGAACACCTTTGAGAATCTCATCCTCTTTTAAGAGGCTTATTCCCACCTGTTGACCATTATTATTATTATTGGTCTTACTGCTGGCAAATTTAGTTGCAGGACGACCATCTGGTGTCGTCACACCCTTAAGAGCAGAACTTCCCATAGTAAACCCCAAAAATGCACTCACAGAACCTGCGCCCAACATTAGGGTTAACAAAATTAACGTCAAAACTACAGTGGAATTTATTTTCATCGCTGACAAGCTATTTCAGAAGAAGTATAATTTATTTGCAAGTGTTAAAGCGTAGAAGCTCAATCTTTGAAAGTAACTTCATCATTATTCTCGTAAAAAGTTTAAAATCGCCATTTTTTATAACTTTGTGATTAGGGTAATTTTTTATGTTCATACCCTAGAACCTGAGAAAAGTTTAAAAATTTTGCAAAGTTTGTAAAATCATGCTATACTTATAGGCGTGCATTTGTCTAAAAGTCAAATATAATTTGCTCAAGCTCAAATAATAACAAAGAGTTAGCATTAAAGCTGTAAGTAGACAAAACTGAAATCTAACACAACGAGCGCCCTTGGCCGATTGGGGAGGCAACGAACTCATAATTCGTCCTCAGGCTGGTTCGATTCCAGCAGGGCGCATTAAAAACTCAGAAATTATCATAAATTCATTATCAGGGGTTTAGCATTGCTAAAACCTCTGTTTGAATATTTATTTGCAATATCCAAAATTGGCGATTTATTTAGGACTTGTTGAAAAAGTCTTTTCGTTAAGGCTAGGAGTCAGAAGGAAGAATTAACTGCATAATCTCACTGATAACCGCTAAAAAAATATTAAATGGACTAAAATACAGTCATGAAACCAACATCCACAACAGGTGCAACATTCATCACCACCGGAAGTTTAACTGGTGCGTGTCTATCATCTACCGTTGGCGGAATTGGGATAGCAGGTAGCTTTGGTGCTGTCGGAATAGGTGCAACTTCTGTTACCGCTGCGGGTGCAGTTGCAGGTGCTGCTGTATATGGAGCATTTAAAGGCATCACAGAGGGAGATACAGTAGTTTTTGGCGCAATGGGAATAGGTGCTGTTGGTGGTGTTGGTTTTTCTAGCGTCGTTGGTGGGATAGGATTCGTTGCACCAAAAATTGGTTTAGCTTTCGGTATTGGTAGTATGCCAATGGCAGGAATAGGCGCTGTAGTTGGACTAGCTGCTTATGGTGTCGCAAAATTGTTAGATGATTCTGAATTTAAAGAAACTCCCATGCAAGTTTTTGAACGCATGGAAGAAAAAGTTTTACAAATGGATTATTACACCGCTGCATTAATAGAGTTATCTGGTGATGATATTAGTCAGAAATTTGCAGCTTTAGAAATTGAAGATGATTTAAACAAACTCAAGTATACACTAAATAATAATTCTCCCCAAGTAGAAACAAATACAGTATCTCTTACCAACAAATTACCTTTAACTTGGCAATGTGTAAAAACCCTGACGGGACATTCTGGGGCTATAAATGCAGTAGCTATTCATCCCGATGGTAAAACTTTGATTAGTGGTAGCGATGACAGACAAGTTAATCTGTGGAATTTGAAAACTGGAAAATTTTTATATACATTTTCTGGACAAGCTGAAGCAGTTTTATCTGTGGCTATCAGTCCAGATGGCAAGCAGATAATTAGCGGTAGTGTAGATCGAAAAATTAGCAGTTGGCAATTGGAAACAAAAAAATATAACCGTACTCTCTCTTATTTAAACTCTCCCTATAGTCACAACAGTTTTGTTAATGCAGTGGTTTACAGTCCAGATGACAGAATGATTATTAGTGGCAGTACAGATAAAACTATTAGAATTTGGGGACGCTCCACAGGAAACATAAAGCGCACTTTAAATGGACACACAGATGCAGTTTTAGCAATTGCTATTAGTTCCGATAGTACAACCTTAGTTAGTGGTGGTGCAGATAAAACTATCAGAATCTGGGATTTACAAACTGGTCAACAACGTTTTATTCTTACTCAACATTTAGCCGCAGTAAATACACTGGCTATCACTCCAAATAATCAAATTTTTGTTAGCGGAAGTACAGACACTACTATTAAACTTTGGAATTTACAAACAGGTGAATTAATCCGCACCTTAACTGGACACATAAAGGACGTTCTATCAATTGTTATCCATCCAAATGGTAATACTCTCGCTAGTAGCAGCAAAGATGGAATTATCCAACTTTGGAATCTACACACAGGTGAACTATTAGAAACTTTTTCTGGTTTTAGTCCTTTAGCTTTTAGTTCAGATGGTGACATTCTGATTAGTGGTGGTAAAAGCGGGACAATCAAAATCTGGGAACAAGTCCAAAGCACCGAAAATTTATCTATAATTGGAGAATGGTGGGAAATATTAGGTGTAAATAGAAATACCCATCCTCACGATGTCAAACTTGCCTACCGTCAATTAGCAAGATTGTATCATCCTGATATTAATAATTCAGAAAGTGCTAAAGCAGCAATGCAAGCTGTAAATCTGGCTTATCATAATTTTCAGACACTTATGAATCTTGTAAAATAAACCTAATTTTAATACATACATTTGTGTAATTAGTTACAGAATTTTTTCTAAAATAGACGTTTTATAAAACATCCTTCAAGGGTGTTGATGTAGCGAGAATTAGTGAGATTACAAAAATTAGTTTATTTTGGCTTTTATAGCCTTTAGTTAAGCTGTTAGAGCGCTAAAAAAAAATTTAAGCATCCATATTGCATATTGAGAAAAAACGTTATAAATTGTTAACTTATAGGGGAATAATTTAATTTGCAGGTTTAAACAGTCAATCCTAGTCAAGTAAATATACTGCAAGGGGTTTAAACTTCACATAAACCTTAAACAGCAATAGGGATATGTTTTTTTTAGTAAAGCGAAGTCCTGAAACTTAAAATGGGACAAGGCAAGTCTAAAAACCTATCTTCCTGTAATTGTTTGAAGGTCAATTTTTATGGATTGGTATGAATAAACCGATTAGTAAAATTCAATGCAAGATTTTTAATAAAAAGCAAATTAACAACGATTGATTTGCTAATATTCAGCAGTTGTAAATATTCTCATTGGAGTATTAATTTCTAGAATTTATATTTGCTCTTCAAAAAATCAGTCGTGTAATGATGAAAATAGCAAATATAAATAATAAATAAAGGTGCATCTACTACAAAATTACTATCTAAATGGAGTTATTCTGGCGATGCAAGTAAATGAATTAAACACAACTGACAATATAGAAAATGAGGCATGGCAAGCCCTAGAGAATTCAATTCTATATTATCAAGGTCGTCCGATTGGGACTTTAGCTGCCTATGATCCGTCTGTTGAAGCGTTAAATTATGACCAGTGCTTTGTCAGAGATTTTGTGTCTTCTGCCTTAATTTTTTTGATTAAAGGTAGAACAAACATTGTAAAGAATTTCCTAGAAGAAACATTAAAGTTACAGCCTAAAGAAAGAGCATTAGACGCATATAAACCTGGACGAGGTTTGATACCAGCGAGCTTCAAAGTTATTTCTATCAATGGAGAAGAACATCTAGAAGCTGATTTTGGAGAACACGCGATCGCTAGAGTCACACCTGTAGATTCTTGCTTGTGGTGGCTAATTTTACTCCGTGCTTACGTAGTCGCTACAAATGACTATGCTCTGGCTTATCAACCTGAATTCCAAACAGGTATCAAGTTAATCATGGAAATCTGTTTGGCTAATCGTTTTGATATGTATCCAACGCTGTTAGTTCCAGATGGAGCTTGCATGATTGACCGGCGCATGGGTATCTATGGTCATCCGCTAGAAATTCAAGTGCTATTTTTTGCGGCATTGCGTGTAGCTCGTGAGCTACTAATTTGCAAAGGTAATCAAGATGTCGTCGCTGCAATTGATAACCGCTTACCTTTGCTATGTGGTCATATTCGTCAGCATTATTGGATAGATATTAATCGTCTCAATGCAATTTATCGCTTCAAAAGTGAAGAATATGGCAAAGCAGCAGTGAATCTATTTAACATCTATGTAGATTCGCTACCTTATTACGAACTAGATAAATGGCTACCTAAAAAAGGTGGTTATTTTTCCGGTAATGTTGGCCCATCCCAGTTAGATACTCGCTTCTTTACACTGGGAAATTTGATGGCGATTATTTGTGATCTTTCAACTGAAGAACAATCTCAATCAATTATGGCTCTGATTGAAAAAAGATGGGATGATTTAGTGGGAGATATGCCCATGAAAATCTGTTTCCCGGCTTTAGAACATGAAGAGTATAGAGTTGTGACAGGATGTGATCCTAAAAATATACCTTGGTCTTATCATAATGCCGGAAGTTGGCCTGTTTTAATGTGGATGTTAGCCGCAGCATCAATGAAAACCAATAAAACTGGTTTAGCAAGAAAAGCAATGGAAATTGCCAAAGCGCGTTTGAGTGAAGATGAATGGCCAGAATATTACGATGGTAAGAAAGGGCGATTAATTGGTAAACAAGCCCGCAAATATCAAACCTGGACAATTGCTGGATATTTATTGGCTAAAGAACTAATGGATAATCCTCAGTTTTTACCATTAGTTAGTTTTGATAAACTACCTCCAGAATCAATTTCTAGAGCCTGTGAATTTGAAGTTGGCAATATCGAACCTATGTAATGAGATAACTGTCCAAGATGAACAACATTTTTTCAGCCCCTGTGTAATTATATGGGGGTTTTTTATCTTTTATAAATTGCTTTCAGCTAATAGTTAAAGAAGGTATCATATAAGAAAATAAGAGAAATAAAAAACTCAAATTCTCTTGTGATGATGGAATATTGCCATGTATCCGTGTATGTCCAAGATTAAGTGGCTATATATCCATTATTAAACCCAAAAAGAATTGCAACACAAGCGATACATTTACTAGTTTCCAGACCAGAGTATTAATTACTGCACAATTCCCATCATAATGGAGTATTTACGGCAATGACAAAAGAGGAAATGTCAAAGGTTAATGATGTAGAAAAACAGGCATGGGAATTACTAGAAAATTCTATTATTTACTATCAAGGTCGTCCCATAGGAACTGTAGCTGTTTGTGATAAGTCACAAGCAGCATTTAATTTTGAACATTGCTATGTTAGGGATTTTGTATCTTCAGCTTTAGTTTTTCTGATTAAAGGTAAGTATGATATTGTGCGTAATTTTTTAGAAGTAACTTTAAATTTACAACCTCAAAAAAATGACCTTAATGCTTATACACCTAGTCAGGGTTTTATTCCAGCTAGTTTTAAAGTTGTATCAATAAATGGAGAAGAATCTTTAGAAGCAGATTTTGGGGAAAAATCTATAGCTAGAG
This sequence comes from Anabaena cylindrica UHCC 0172, assembly GCF_034931625.1. GTDB lineage: Bacteria > Cyanobacteriota > Cyanobacteriia > Cyanobacteriales > Nostocaceae > Anabaena > Anabaena cylindrica_A. The sequence continues at coordinate 28,573 of NZ_JAYGGY010000099.1, forward strand.
TTACACCTGTTGATTCTTGTCTATGGTGGATTATTATCCTACACGCTTATGTCAAAGCTACAAAAGATATAAATTTTGCTTTGCAACCGCAATGTCAACAAGGCATAATGTTGATTATGGAACTTTGTTTAGCGACTCGGTTCGATATGAACCCAACGCTATTAGTTCCTGATGGATCTTGTATGATTTATCGCCGTTTAGGTATTTTCGGCTATCCTTTAGAAATTCAATCTCTCTTTTATGCCGCTTTACTTGCAGCGCGTAAACTGTTAATTTGTGCTGGTGATGAAGAGATTGTTACAGGTATTGATAACCGTTTACCTTTATTAAGAGATCATATTCGTCATCATTATTGGATAGACATGAAACGCCTGAATGTTATCTATCGTTTTAAAGGTGAAGAGTATGGGCAAACAGCAGTCAATCAATTCAATATTTATGCGGATTCAATTCCCTATGCTGATTTATGTGTATGGTTGCCAAATCATGGTGGTTATTTAGCAGGGAATATTGGACCTTCTCAGTTAGATACTCGATTTTTTGCTTTGGGAAATATGATGGCTATCATTTGTTCTTTAACTACTGAACGTCAATCTCAAGCCATTATGAATTTGATTGAAGAACGGTGGGATGATTTAGTGGGAGAAATGCCCATGAAAATCTGTTTTCCGGCTTTAGAAAATGAGGAATATAAAATTTTTACAGGCTGCGATCCTAAAAATATGCCTTGGTCATATCATAATGGTGGTAGTTGGCCAGTTTTGTTATGGTGTTTAATTGCAGCTGCTCAAAAAACAGGTAGAACTGATATTAGTAACCGTGTTTTAGAAATAGCTGCATCACGTTTAAGTGACGATGAATGGCCTGAATATTATGATGGTACAAGTGGTTTATTAATTGGTAAAGAAGCACGGAGATATCAAACTTGGACAATTAGTGGCTTTTTATTAGCAAATGAATTAATGCGAAATCCTGTATATTTAGAGTTACTTAGTTTTGAGGAGTTTGATACTGGAACTACTTCTCAGGTTTGTGATTTATAGTGAAGGTTTTTTGATTTGGGGATTTTGCTGAATCAGGCGTTATGCAACTTTCCTATTAGTAAGGTGCGTCAGATGTCTAGAATCTGTTGATAATAAATAATTTACAGCAGGAGTTAGGAGTCAGGAGGAAGAAGAAGGAGTCAGGAGTTAGGAGTAAAACTGGCTTGGTGTCTAGGGTTCAATTTTGATTCTGTACCTCATTAATTTGTCTTTAGAGAAACTTTCGACAAAACTACCTGTCACCTTTTTCCCGCTTTGTTTTTCTGCGGCTTTCTTCAAACCGCCAGTATTCGCATAATATTCTTGAGTATTCAGTTAAACCATATTCTACCAAATCTATTTCTTGAATAATGCGATCGCTCGTTTTTAATATAGAGAAGCGGCATTTTCTGAACCACCTGCATTCCAGTAACCCTCGAAAACCAAGTATCAAAAGGGTTTTATTCCTGAACCGATAGGTCTGCGTAGCGTCTCCTGACTTCTGACTCCTGCTGTATGTGATATCATAAATCTGTGTTTTTTGACTACAAAAAATCCCAAACAAGTAGCTTTTCTTAATTAAATCTTTTGACAGTAAGTTGAGGATACATCCATGAAATTTGGCATTGATATGGGGCATAATTGCCCTCCAGACACTGGAGCTAGAGGCATTAAAGTTGAAGATAATTTAACTATCGAAGTTGGTACTAAAGTTATAGCTAAGTTAAAAAGTCTAGGTCATGAAGCAATATCCTGTAAGCCAGATAGTGCTAGTACAGTAAGTCAATCTCTTGGCAGACGTTGTGATACAGCTAATAGGAACAAAGTCGATATTTTTGTTTCTATTCATTTTAATGCCTTTAATGGACAAGCTAATGGCACAGAAATATTTGCCATGAGTGATGCTGGCAGAAAAATTGCCAAACCAGTATTAGATGAAATCATCAAATTAGGATTTTTTAATCGCGGTGTCAAGAATGGTTCTCATTTGTATGTGATTAGAAATACAAATATGCCGGGAATCCTAGTTGAATGTTGCTTTATTGATTCAGCAAAAGATATGCAACTATATGATGGCGAAGCAATGGCTAGTGCGATCGTCAAAGGCTTAACTGGTAAAGTTACATCTGCTCCTGTGAATGCTATCCCAGATGCGTCAGAGAACAAAGATACTAGTATTCTAAGGTTACAAAAAACCTTAAATCAACTCAAAATCACCGATAAAAATGGTAAAACTTTAGATGAAGACGGCATCACCGGACCAGCAACAACCTCTGCTGTTGAAAAGTTTCAGAAACTTGTAGGAATTCTCCCAACAGGAATGGCCGCAAGTAACACCACTTGGACTGCATTGAACGAGATATTAGCCAAGCGAGTTGTCCAAGGAACCCATGCTAGTGGTGTGGTAATCAGATACTTACAATTTCGTGTAGGTGCTACCCCTGATGGGATCTACGGCCCACAAACAGAAGGGGCAATTAAAAAATTTCAACAGCAGAATGGTTTAACCGCTGATGGAATTGTCGGGGCAATGACTTGGCAAAAATTGATTGGTTAGTATCAACTTTTCCCCTAAGAATAGGGTGCATTAGGCTTCTTTAACACACCAATAATTAAGTGCCAAAAATTGGTGTGTTTAAACCCCTAACTTCTTAAATAAATCAGGGATTTCAATGTTTACAGATTTTCACTTAATATCGCTCTTGATGAAGATTATGCAATGCCTGTTTCCGGTGTAGCCATCGCATAGCTTATTATAATTGTGACTATTTATTTCTCCACAATAGCTAATTTTGAAGGATACAAAGGCTCAGATCCATTTAACTGCCAAATTCTAAACACCAATACAGCAGCTACAGTTAGCCATACACAAGAAAAAGATAAAATCATTCCCGCTACAGGCTTAGTTTGCCAATAAATTGCCGTCACCACGACAGCAGACAACCAAGGTCCTAAAATAACGACAGGAACAGCTGCACCTAGTCTCCGTTCTACAGTAAAAATTGTATTCCAAGTATCCCCTAAAGCCAGATGTACCACAAACAGAATTAAAGGCAACACTAAAAATTGGTGATTCATCTGTTGCCAAACTAAAACAGAAGAAATTACCCGCAAAACGGCAATTATCATCCAAACTATAGGAAATACTAAAGGTGCAGGAGACCATCTTGGCCTGATTACCTGGTCATAAGTCTGGCGAGAACGGGTATTATCTAAAAGAGAAAAAATTCGGGAACGGATACTTAATAGAGCAAAAAATAATCCTGTCAATAAAGTGCTAAACCAACTAGGAAAAGAAGAATTATTATCAATCAAAATTACTAATTTTTCCATTCCCAGCAACACGAGAATCATGACTCCTATTTGTAGGATAGTTCCTAATTTATAAACTAAAACTGCTCTGATATCTATTTCTGGTTTAGTAGCTATTGATGTCTGGATAGACTGTTCTTGATTAAGAGTTTTTACACCCATCACTATGTTGACAAACTGTTCAAGTATTCCACTACTATTGGATTGATTCATAATTACGAAATTGCTGGTAATTTGTAAGTAGTAATAATAATTTATTATATGATAGTGTTATGGTAAAAAGAATAATTCTGCACATCGTGAATAAAAATAATTTTTTTGAAGAAAGTAAGTATTATTTTTAATAATAGATGAATATCAAAATCGGTTTTTAGGTATAATTTACAGACAAAATTTGCCAAAAAGATTATTTGTAATCTCGTTAATCTTTTTGTTGTTTTAACCAAACTTCTAAATCTGCTAAAGTTGAATAATCAAATATAGCGGTTCTCGGCTGAGTGAGATACAAGAACCTCTTCCCCGCAAGCGATGAAGGAGGTTATGATGTATTTCATAACACCGGGAAGTGCTGTAAGAATCATTGAGGAGTTAGAGGATGTTTGAAAAGTCATGCTGTAGCTTGCTTCCCGCAGGGTACGTAGCGCAGCGTAGTGAAGCATCTCCGAGTAATCGCTCAAACCCTAGATTCTAGAGCCTACGGCACGCTACGCGAACGTTCCACTTTGTTCCACTCAGAATGACAAATTATACCTTTTCCAACTGTTCAAACATCTTCTTATAGTTGAAAGATAAACTTTCCATCAAAGGATTCAGCGAATTTCTTTGTCAACTCGCTAACTATACTAAAAACTGGTTAAAAGTGTCATTCTGTAGCTTGCTTCCCTTATAGGAATCTTCCTTACTTTCCTACCTGAGCAGTTACAATGAATTTTTATAATAAAATGATTGAACGCTATAATAATCAACAACATACCATCTTTCATGGCAATTCTATCAGCATTTTATCAAATCATTCTTATTCAGAATTGGTATATTTAATTTTTATTTGAATTTGTTATGAATACAGGCTTTACAGAGTTTATTTCTCTACCCCCAGCGGCAGTCAATTTGTTGGGTTTGCCTTTTGTATATTATATGTACAAAAATTAACAGCTAATGGTAGTGTACTTTTACCAGTACATCAAGCTTCCATTATTTGGAATGGTGAAAAAAGATAAATTGATATACTGGCAAAAGGGAAGCTGCCATTATTGGCAACGGTATTACTTGATAGCAAAGAAGCATCTGTTGAACTTAAAGAAGTGGATTGATAGTCATTGAAGAGATATAATTGAATATCAACTTCTCCAAAAGAAATGATACCTAGAACCCGTGCAAACTGAACTAAATAATAGTAACCTGGCAGAAAACCACTATTAAGTATTAGCTAGGTAATCACCTAATTTCTCTAAAATTTCCACCAAATCTTCTAATGTGAGAATTTCTTCAGGTTCTTGACTGGAATAATTAGCATCAACGAGAACTCGCATTGATTCTTGGGTAAAGTTGGGATGAAGGAGTTGCATTTCTTTGTTGTTCGTTGGTTGATATACTTACAGTAAATCTAGATTGTGGAAAACTTGTGGAGATGTTGAAATTTGTGGATCTTCAGTATATTGGCCTGTCTTCATTATGCAAAAAACCTTATTTCATCTCGCTTTCCCTGTCACTGATATTAACCAAACTAAAGCCTATTATGTTGACGCATTGGGCTGTATAAGCGGAAGAGAAAACCCCCACGCCCTTATTCTCAATCTCTACGGTCATCAGCTTGTAGCCCATATCACCAAAGAATCTTTAACACCCCAAAGGGGTATTTATCCCCGACATTTTGGGTTAATTTTCACTGATAAACAAGATTGGCAACAATTACTAGATAGGGCGCAAATCAAACAACTCACTTTTAAAGAAGAAGCCAAAAACCGCTTTTTTGGTACTCCCCTAGAGCATAATACTTTCTTTCTAGAAGATCCTTTTTATAACTTAATGGAATTTAAGTATTATCGCTATCCAGAGGCGATTTTTGGGAGTTCTGAGCATATGCTGATTGGTGAAACTTAAACTAAATTAATTAGCTACCCTAATATACAATTAATTGGTTCTACTAAGGTTTCTGCTACTATTGCTAGAGTTCGATGATCTGTTAACATCCAAGGGTGGAATGCAACTGGTAAGATAACTTCTTTCCCTAATGAAATTTGTGAACTTTTAGCAGGTACAATCATCAAATCATAAGGTGTCCATATAGATGTAAAATTTAACTTTTTTAACATCTCGATATCAGAGTTCAAATTCTGAAGAAAAGAACTTTTAGGACGCATTTGTACACAACCATGAAGCCAAGAGCCGTAAGCCATCATAGTTCCTTGATGGGGAGATGATATGGTGATAAAACGCTGTATTCTATCTATTCCTCCCAAGCGTTGGATGTAATAGCGACTGACAATTCCACCCATGCTAAAGCCTAGTAAATCTAATGGTTGTTCTGGTGCAAAAGTAGCGGCTACATAATTAGCTACCTGCTGTGCTAACTTATCCAGAACCTCAGATCCATTATTAGGCAACAAATCTAGGGTGTAAACCGACCAACCTCGTTGTCTGAGGTAAAACGCCATTTTCTTAAAAACTGCGCCTGTGTCATTAATACCATGTACTAATAAAACAGGATTGCGCTGTTGCTGTTCAGTGTTCATTGGATTTTCTGGCATCAAGTCTGTAGAAAATATAACTGAGTAGCATATCCACTTGCAAACGAGCTATGACAGTTTTTGTAGGTAATTAGTGATTGTAAATTTTTATTAAGTAAAGTCTCAGAATCTTGCTCCTCGTTACATTAAAATTTAATAATTAGTTCGCAGTATTTACAGGTTGCTAGTAGTTGTAATGAAGTGATAACAGTTGTCCTATAGTGTGACTACAATTTGATAAGTAGAAATGTCTAGGGATTATTACTAGAAGTAATTAGGGCAACAAAATGTAACATTCTACTGCAATAGTTAATAATTACGTTGATATTGCAAGATATTTAAACACAGGAGAAATTGTCATGTTTGGATTTATCAAAAATTTAATTGCGGGAATTGTGGGTTTTATCACTGGACTGTTTGCGAAGAAAGACAATGGTTACTACTTACAACTAAAGGAAGAAGCAACTGAAGCCAAACCAGTAGCAACTAAAGCTAAAGCAGAACCCGCTAAAGCAGCAGCCAAAGCTAAACCAGTAGCAACTAAAGTTAAAGCAGAACCTGCTAAAGCAGCAGTCAAAGCAGAACCTGCTAAAGCACCAGTACCAACTGAGACTACCTTTGCACCCAAGTATTTGGTTCCTTCCTCTTCTAATGGTCGTCGCCGTCCTGGAGCAAATATGAATACCTATCTAGATATGGCGCGTCAGGTGAAAACTCCTGGATAAATTTGGCGATAGGGCATTAATAATTCAATTTGGGATTTTGGATTGACGATCTTAGATTTATGACCTGCTTGAAAATAGCTTGCTCAAATCCTTTATAGATTAGGTATTTTGAGTGATTTAATCCAAAATCTAAAATCTAAAGTTTTGTTTTGATGTCCATGCCCTGTGAATTTGTTGATGCCTTTTTAAGAAATACAATTCCACTGTATAAGTGAAATGCTGAATCCCAATTGCTTTTTTCTCGTCGAAATAAATGAATGTGAGAGGGAATTTGATTCAGCATTTCTGATTGATCTAATACTGTTTCTCCAAAAGATTTGAACTCTGACCAAACTTTGACTTGTGGTAGTTGATGTTCAACCCAGTTGATCAAACTATTCCAGTTGATTCTAATTGTGTTTTGATTGGCTTGGGGCGTAATTTCTAAACCTTTCTGAAATTCATAACCTTTGTCATAAATTCGCAAAATGCTATTTCTGTTAGGTAAATGTAAGTCACAGAATTGGGCATAGTCTTGAGTTTGGGTTTTGCGTTCTAGTTGGCGACGGGCGTTAACATCTACAACTTGTTCAAAAATTGGTAACAGCCCGACAATTCTATCTGTGATTTCTGACCAGTCAAAACTGAAAGAACCAAGTTGATTTTCTGCATTGCGACAAATAACTGTGGGTTTTGGTTGCAGTTCTGAAAAATATTGAACTTGAAATACTTGAATTTGCTGAATTTGTGGAATTGTTAACCAGAAGCAGGGAATTCCTGCCTGTTGTATCTGTGTGCCATAAAATTGAATTTCACCTATTTTTCCGTTGCGGTATATTCTCCAACTGCGACTTGGTAGTATTAACCTAGCTGTGTAGGCATCTATCTGCATAATCTGAGCTAGTTTTGGTGCAGCTATGGTTTTGAGTTCGTTACTAATGGGTTCTAATATTAATATTCCTTGTTCGGTGTTAGTTGGTTCTGCTGTGGCTTGGGAAATAGCTCTTTGTTTTTCTTCTTGCTTGATTTCTTCGAGGCGCTGCAAACCTTGACGTGCTTGTGCCAATATTTTGTTATGGCTTGTCAGGCGCAGTAGTTGGCGATAAGTTTTTTCTGCTTGCTGACGCTTTCCGGAAACTTCATGCAAGCGACCTAGATAAAGTTGTACCCAAGGATTTTCGGGTGATTCTTTGAGTAGGGGTTTGAGTAATGTGGCTGCGGTTTGATAGTCTTTGCGTTCAAAGGCAGCGGTGACTTCTTCCAGCATGACTTTTAATGAATCTGAATGGATGTCTCACGCTAAGACGCAAAGAAAAGTATTACGGTTTTGCGTTAGATATATCCTTTATACTTCACAAGCTGCCGCAATTAATGATACAGCAACAATTGGTGCAGTTACTGCTCGCAAGATGCGACGACCAAGGGAAATAGGCTGGAATTTGGCTTCTTGTGCGATCGCAATTTCTTGATCTGTCCAACCTCCTTCTGGGCCTGTAGCGATCGCAATTTCCCCAGATAAATTATTGATCACTTTTGCTAAATATGGATAATTACCACGTGCTTCACAAATAAAACGCTGATGAGTATTGCATTCATTGATAGCCGTGCTAAAAGCTATAGGTTCTAAAATGGTTGGGACAAAAGAACGCTCTGATTGTTCAGCGGCTTCAGCGGCAATGCGTCCCCAGCGTTCAAGTTTTTGAGGACTAGGATTGAGTAAAGTGCGATCGCTCAAAATCGGTACAATACAAGCTACACCCAACTCTGTACAACACCGGACAATATCATCAAAGCCATTTCCCTTTGGTAACGCCACCATCAAAGTTATAGATATAGGTAACTCTGTTTCTACTTGTAATGCTTCTAAAACCTGCCCTTGTTCCCCTGCTACCTGCGCTAACCACCATTTACCCATGCCATCCATTGCAATAAATTTATCCCCCTCCCGCAACCGCAAAACCCTCAATAAATAATGTTGTTGTTGGGGTGTAAATGAAATTTGCCCTTGTTGAAGTTGGGAAGACTGAATAGTAATGCGTTGTAATTGAGACATACAGTTTTATAATTTTATCAGAATCAGAATTTACAAAATTTAATGATATACAGGATGATGATTTTTGTTTTAAGGACAGAATAGCGATCACCATTCCAAAACAGAAATTTTATACGCTTGTGATCATAATATGGCATTATTTATAAGATATAAACTTGAGAAAATACATATTAGTCCCAGGAAGTTAAGTATGAAAACAAATAATCTTTTGTGTAGAAACTTTCTGATAATTGCCTCATTATTTATGGTGTTAATTGCTATATTTTCTCCACAAGCCTTAGCTGAGAAAATAATGCCACACTGGAGTTATAGTGGCATAGATAATCCAACCACATGGGGTAAACTTAGTTCTGATTTTGAACTTTGTGAACTAGGAAAATATCAATCTCCCATCAATATCAATAATGGCGTAGAAGTGACTCCTGTAAATATGGAATTCAATTATAAATCTACACCTTTATCAGTCATTAATAACGGTCACACTGTCCAAGTAAATTACAATCCAGGTAGTACTATTAAAATCAACGGTAAAGAATATGAACTCCTCCAGTTTCATTTTCACACCCCAAGTGAACATACTATTGATGATCAAGCATCAGCTATGGAAATGCACTTAGTACACCGTAATATAAAGGGACAATTAGCAGTTGTGGGAGTGATGATCAAAAAAGGAGCAGTTAATCCCTTAATTGATCTAATTTGGATGAATATTCCTGCTGTGGGACAAAAAAATATTGTCAAAACTTCCCCTATCAATGTGGGTAATTTATTACCTAATAGTAAGGAGTATTTCAGCTATACTGGCTCACTAACTACCCCACCATGCAGTGAAAATGTTAATTGGAATGTGCTGATAAAACCAATTCAAGTCTCAGAAAAACAGATTGAGAAATTCCAAAGTTTATATCAAGCAAATGCTCGTCCAGTGAACCCTATTAATGGACGAATGATTGAATTTCACGGACAATAGGTAGATTTTTTGTAAGAATTCAGGAGGCAGGAGGAAGAAGGAAGAATATTTGTAACTTCTATTCCCTGTTTCCCTTGCTGGAGTGTAAGCCATAAATCCGTATCTCTGTTAAGCTTTTGTTTGAGAGAACTCCACAAAAAAGATGTACTGCTTGCAGCAGCGCCTCGCTATCCCAGTTCACCAAATCAAAGCGATTTTTCTGCCCCCTGCCCCCTGCCCCCTGCCGTCACAGCGACGGGATATTTTTTTAGTTGGAAGTCTCTGAGGGTTTTTACGGATGCTTAGGGATGAGCTAAAAATTAGACTCCAAGCTGGTAACACACTACACCCCCAAAGGGTTGGCTGTTTCCGCTATGGTGAGATCCCTTCATCACAAAACATCTAAAATATAAAAAACATATTTGAGCAAAGTGAATCGAAGCCGTGAGTCAAAACGGGACAAATTTACAAAGCGGCAAAACTACATATTACTCCCTCCTAGGGCTGCATCCTTCCGCGTCGGTGATTAATATCCGTCGCGCCTATAGGGAATTGAGTAAACAGTATCATCCAGATACCACAGAATTGCCTGCTACAGTTGCTACTGCCAAATTTCAACAAATTAACGAGGCTTACGCCACCCTTAGTCATCCAGAACGGCGTTTAAGTTATGATTTGCAGATTGGCTATTCTCGATTTGGGGTAATTCAAGCACCAACGGATTTAAACCATTCTGTACATAAACCTTATGATTTCTCAAAATCAATGTATCTGGATGCAAGCGATCGCCCCTTATCTTCTGGAGAAATATTTGTATTATTTGTTTTAGGATTAACTATTGTGGGTTGTTTATTACTAGCGATCGCTATTGGTGTCATTCGTGGTGAAGCCAGTTTACTTTCCCCAACTCTCAACCCCAATACACAACAGCAAATCACCTACATCTATCCACTAAATACCCCTGCATCTTCATCCAAAATCTAAAATTGTTATGCCCATTCCCCCCTCTAACACACCTCTATATAGCCATCCTTTACCACAAATTGAACAATGGCTAAAAGACCAAGGTTGTCAACAAGATGAAAATGAACTACACTGCTGGCGATTACAAAGACCTAATTGGGAAGCAGAACTCTGGCTAGATATTGAACAAATTACAGTGCGATACATCCAAGCCGGAGAAAACAACAAAGATATCCAGCGTTCCTTTAAATATTCTCTGAGTCGGGAAGATATCGAACAAGCCGTTTTTTACGGCCCCTAAATTTCGTCGTCAGGATTCAGGATTCAGGAGTCAGGATTCAGGATTAGAAGAAGAGAAGAATAGAAGAATAGTCTTGAATTTGGTCAAGTGATAGGTTTTTAGTAGTTTCAACGCTTATTCCTGGTACCTGATTCACCTTTTTAACCTGCAAACTCTTGATATATCTAAGTTTTATATGTATATGCCTAACAGCACACTCCGCGAACAGTAAGCCCTATTTATATATTTTCTGGATTGTTTCATCCTGTTAATCCTGGAGATCCTGATTCTGATATTTTCATCTAAATTTTCCCAAACCGTCGTTCTCTTTGCTGATAGACAGATAAAGCCCGGTGAAACTCCTTTCTGTCAAAATCTGGCCAGAGAGTATCAGTGATATAAATTTCTCCATAGGCCATTTGCCAAAGGAGAAAATTAGAAAGTCGCATTTCTCCACTGGTGCGAATTAATAAATCTGGATCTGCTATTCCTGCCGTGTAGAGATGAGCTTCAAATACTTGTTCCGAAATTTCTTCAGGCTTGAGTAAACCTTCTTTAACCTTTTGCGCGATCGCACGACAAGCCTGTAAAATCTCCTGTCTACCCCCATAATTTGTGGCTACCGTAAACCGGATACTACGATTATCCTTAGTTTCTGCCATTGAGCGAGAAATTTCTTCTTGGAGTGCTGTTGGTAAAGCTTGCAAATTGCCCACAAACTGAATCTGCACATTCTCTTCTAGCATTTCCCGCAGTTCTTGCCGCAAAACACGCTGAAACAGAGTCATCAAAAATGCCACCTCTTCCTGTGGTCTTTTCCAATTCTCCGTCGAAAAAGCGTAAGCCGTCAGCGCCTTAATTCCCCAATCCTTACAACAGCGTAGCAAATCCTTGATAGCATCAACACCAGCTTTATGCCCCATAATTCGGGGTAGACCTTGACGTTTGGCCCATCGACCATTGCCATCCATAATCACCGCAACGTGCTGGGGAAGTAGTTCTTTTTTTAAATCTAAGGGTAAATATTGCAGTTCAGTATGTTGTGTTGTCATTTTTCGGTCTTATTTTTTTGGCGAGAAGCAGTCGTGTCCTTGGGGGGAAGCAAGCTACGCGTAGCGCGTCCTTGGTATAGCCTTTCGTAGAGAAGAAATGGTAATCCGACTAAACGAGAAGCCAGCGCTAATATCTGACCACCAATTTGACTAACTAAACTTAAAAGACCAGGTGCTACAGCTTCCCGATCCACAATTGGCGAAAATCGAGCCTCTAGAGACTCTTTGAGCTTTTTAATCGTCAGTGGTCTATATAGGGTTCCCCGTTCCGCTAAGGAAATAGAACCCGTTTCTTCTGATACAACGACACAAATGCAATTTTCGACCCGCTCAGTAATTCCCATTGCTGCCCGATGGCGTGTACCCAGCTGACGAGAGGCTGTGCGTCCCGAAAGTGGTAGAATTATACCCGATGACACAATCCGTGAGCCACGGATCAAAGTTGCTCCATCATGTAACAAAGTTTTTGGCTGAAAAATTGTTTGTATCAGTTCCTTAGAAACCTCTGCATTTAACTTTACTCCAGGTACAGAAAAATCTCGTTCATCAATTGGCCCTGAAGTTTCCAAAATCAACAAAGCACCAATCCGATTTTTTGACAGTTCTTTGACAGCATCGACAATTTCATCAATTACGCTATCAGATTTAGGGACTGCCAAGCGGTTGGGTTGAAATAGCTGGCGGAACTCACCCCGTCCCAATTGTTCTAAAAACCGACGAAACTCTGACTGGAGTGCTACTGCCATTGCTACAGCACAACCAATTACTAGCTTTTCTAGAACAAAATTGAGTAGAGGTAGTCCCAAAGTGCCGCTGAATGCTGAGGCGAGCATCAAAACAATAAATCCGCGCACCATCCACAGCGTCCGGCGTTCACTAATAATCACCAGGATCATGTATGTTAGCGCCAGCACCAACACAATATCCAGAGTCCCAAATAGCAAGGACTGTGACCATCCCAGGTTTATCAGCCATTGCTTCCACCAATCTCTCATGACATCTGGATTCTAATAGTCATTAGTCACTAGTCATTAGCCATTAGTCATTGGTTTTTAGCTAATGACCAATGACCAAGGATTAATGACTATTTCAGTCTTTCTGGTAGGCAATCTTGTCGAATTATGTCTTGATAAGTTTCGCGCTGCAAAATTAAATTTGCTTCGCCATTCGCTACTAAAACAGCTGCCGGTCGGGGCAGACGGTTGTAGTTAGATGCCATACTGTAATTGTATGCACCAGTTCCCATAACTACGAGAATATCGCCTGGTTCAGTTTTTGGCAGTTGAGCATTTTTAATCAGAATATCTCCTGATTCGCAATGTTTACCAGCCACTGTAACTGTTTCTGTGGAAGCAGCAGACATTTTATTGGCAACTACTGCTCGATAAACTGATTGATATGTGATAGGGCGGGGATTGTCAGACATTCCGCCATCAATCGTTACATAAGTACGAATATCGGGAATGACTTTAGCTGAACCAATAGTGTAGGCGGTAACGCAAGCTGTCGCAATCAGCGATCGCCCTGGTTCACATAATAATTTAGGTAAGGGCAGATTTTCCGCCGCACAAGCTTGTTGCACTACTTCACAAATTGCCTTTGACCATTCTTCAATGCTGGGGGGATCATCTGACTCTGTGTACCTAATCCCTAAACCACCACCAACATTTAACTCTGTTAATTCCAAATCATACTTGGCCGCATCCCGCAACCACTGTACCATCACCACACCCAAATCTCGATGGGGCTGACGTTCAAAAATTTGAGAACCAATATGAGCGTGTAATCCTACACAGTTTAAACTTGGTTGTTTGCTAACAAAGGCAAATACCTGATCTAAATCATTGGGATCAAAACCAAATTTACTATCTAAATGTCCAGTGCGAATATATTCGTGGGTATGGCATTCGATCCCCGGTGTCAACCGTAACATGATTCGAGTACTGAGTGTAGAGTTAGAAGTTATGAGTCTTTCTTCTGCTATCTTCACTAAAGTATGTAATTCGTGCCAGTTATCGGCAACAATGGTGCAACCAGACTCAATGGCTAAAACTAGCTCATCACGAGATTTATTATTGCCGTGCAGGTAGATTTTATCTGGACTAACACCTGCTTTTAAGGCAGTGTAAAGTTCACCACCGGAAACGACATCTATTCCTAAACCTTCTGAAGCTGCGATCGCACAAACTGCTAGACAATTCCAGGCTTTAGAAGCGTATAATACTTGAGATTCACCTTTGTAGTACTGTTTAAAAGTATCCCGGTATTGTTGGCAAGCTGTCCGCAGAGTTGTTTCATCTAAAACATATAAAGGTGAACCAAACTGCTCAACCAGCGTTGTGACATCACACCCACCGATTTCCAGGGAGTCATGATCATTAACTCTGGCACTCAGGGGTAAAAGTTCTTGGTTAGGTGAAGGCGTTGTGTGGCTAAGATTTTGAGGTAAATATTGATTGCCAGTAGGTTGAACCACGACGGGTTGAGTCGATACCATAAATAATAAAAGTTGTCCTTGTGAAAATTACAGGCGTAAGTTAGTCTCTTGATTTCCAGTTTACAGCTTTGCTGGTAATGGGTAATGGGTAATTGGTCATTGGTCATTGGTCATTGGTCATTGGTCATTGGTCATTGGTCATTAAGAAAACTCTTCCCCTGCCCTGCCCCCTCCTCCTGCTTTCCCTAATTCCCTATCTCCAGTTCCTTTAAACGTGATTTTATTAGATTTAAAAATTCAATCCTTGACTTCTGAGCATTTAAGTGTATTGCTCGAACTGGATCATGCTTGTTTTGATGGTTTGTGGACTTTAGAAGGCTACCGGAGAGAGTTGGAAAGTCCTAATAGTCATTTTTTGGGTTTATTTTCCCCATTTTCTCATTCTGAACTGTTGGGAATGGGTTGTTTTTGGTCAATTTTAGAGGAAGCACATATTACCATTTTGGCGGTTCATCCTCAATATCACCGCCAAGGATTGGGACAGGCTTTATTGTATTCTTTACTCAAAACAGCAAGCGATCGCGGTTTGGAACGAGCTACCCTCGAAGTTAGAGCTTCCAATGAGGGTGCGATCGCTTTATATCAAAAATTTGGCTTCAAAACTGCTGGCAGAAGACCGCGCTATTACAAAGATAATGATGAAGATGCGCTGATTCTTTGGCTTTCTGACCTACAACAGCCAAAATTTCTCAAAACCTTAGACGATTGGCATATCATAGTTAGCGATCGCCTCAGTCAATCCGATTGATGATGCATCACCAATCACTTGACCAGATTCAAGACTATTATTACCTCCTTATAATTCTGACTCCTGAATCCTGATCTTTTTAGCACCTAATCCTCCTAATGATAGAAAATGCAATTTTTATGCAGCTACATTCAATCAGAATTTTAAACAAAATTTAGTCTTTTGATAATCTTTTCTTATTTATAAGCTAATTTATTGACAAAATAATTGTATATATGATACTAATATTTGTTTGGGATTAGAACAATAAAATTCCCAGATCAGCCGTTTATTGTTTGGTATTAGTGCCAAAAACGCTGGAAAATTCAAGCTCCTCAGTACACGCGCTACACAAAAAGTAATAAAAAGTTAAAAATTAACTCATCACCATGTCTGATGACGATTGGATGTCTAAAATTTGTATACAAACATCCAAACTTTTAGCCTGTGCTAAAATCAGCATACCGGCACGACCGCAGGTGATGGGAAAAATGCCATGTTTGAACGCTTCACAGAAAAAGCCATTAAGGTAATCATGCTGGCCCAAGAAGAGGCCCGCCGTTTAGGTCACAACTTTGTGGGAACCGAACAAATCCTCCTGGGTTTGATTGGGGAAGGCACAGGAGTGGCCGCCAAGGTGCTGAAATCGATGGGAGTTAATCTCAAAGATGCCCGAATTGAAGTTGAAAAAATTATAGGTCGGGGATCTGGTTTTGTGGCCGTGGAAATTCCGTTTACGCCACGAGCAAAACGAGTTCTAGAACTATCCTTGGAAGAAGCACGCCAACTGGGGCATAACTACATAGGCACCGAGCATCTGCTGTTGGGCCTCATCCGCGAAGGGGAAGGTGTAGCAGCCAGGGTGCTAGAAAACCTCGGTGTGGATTTATCTAAGGTGAGAACGCAGGTAATCCGAATGCTGGGAGAAACTGCCGAAGTTTCACCAGGAGGGGGTCCATCTGGTCGCACAAAAACCCCGACTTTGGATGAATTTGGCTCCAACCTGACCCAAATGGCCACGGACAATAAACTTGATCCTGTGGTAGGGCGTGCAAAAGAAATTGAGCGCGTGATTCAAATTTTGGGTCGCCGAACTAAAAATAATCCAGTGCTAATTGGTGAACCAGGGGTTGGTAAGACAGCGATCGCAGAAGGTTTAGCCAGCCGCATTGCTAACAAAGATGTCCCCGACATTCTGGAAGATAAGCGTGTTGTCACTCTCGATATAGGTTTACTCGTAGCAGGAACCAAGTACCGGGGTGAATTTGAAGAACGCCTAAAAAAAATCATGGATGAAATCCGCTCGGCGGGTAATGTCATCCTGGTAATTGACGAGGTTCACACCTTAATTGGTGCGGGTGCAGCTGAAGGGGCGATTGATGCGGCGAATATCCTCAAACCAGCTTTGGCTAGAGGTGAATTGCAGTGTATCGGCGCAACAACTTTAGATGAATACCGCAAGCACATTGAACGGGATGCGGCGTTGGAAAGACGCTTCCAGCCTGTGATGGTCGGTGAGCCGTCAGTTGCTGAAACCATTGAAATCTTATTTGGACTGCGGGAACGCTACGAGCAACACCACAAGCTGAAGATATCCGATGAGGCATTGGAAGCAGCAGCGAAGTTATCTGATCGTTATATCAGCGATCGCTTTCTGCCAGATAAAGCCATTGACTTGGTTGATGAAGCTGGTTCTCGTGTGCGTTTAATTAACTCCCAACTGCCACCAGCAGCGAAGGAGTTAGATAAGGAACTGCGGCAAATCTTAAAAGAAAAAGATGATGCAGTGCGTTCTCAGGACTTTGACAGAGCCGGAGAATTGCGCGATCGCGAAATGGAGATTAAAGCCGAAATCCGTGCGATCGCTCAAAGCAAAACCAACGCTACCGGTGGAGATGGTCTAGAACCTGTTGTCACCGAAGAAGACATCGCCCACATCGTCGCTTCCTGGACAGGAGTACCGGTGAACAAACTCACCGAGTCTGAGTCCGAGAAGTTGCTGCACATGGAAGACACCTTACACCAGCGCCTCATCGGTCAAGATGACGCTGTGAAGGCTGTTTCCCGCGCTATTCGTCGCGCTCGTGTCGGATTGAAAAATCCAAATCGACCGATCGCTAGTTTTGTCTTCTCCGGGCCAACTGGGGTGGGTAAAACTGAATTAGCGAAATCCTTGGCTTCCTACTTCTTCGGTTCAGAAGAAGCAATGATTCGCTTGGATATGTCCGAATACATGGAGCGTCATACCGTCAGCAAACTGATTGGTTCACCTCCTGGTTATGTCGGCTACAACGAAGGTGGTCAGCTAACAGAAGCTGTACGCCGTCGTCCTTACACCGTGGTGCTGTTTGACGAAATCGAAAAAGCACACCCCGATGTGTTCAATATGTTATTGCAAATTTTGGAAGATGGTCGTTTAACCGACGCAAAAGGTCGCACGGTGGACTTCAAGAACACCTTGCTGATTTTGACTTCCAACATTGGTTCTAAGGTAATTGAAAAAGGTGGTAGCGGTATCGGCTTTGAGTTCTCTCAAGATGCGACTGAGACACAATACAACAGAATTCGCTCTTTGGTGAATGAAGAACTGAAACAATACTTCCGTCCTGAGTTCCTGAACCGGTTAGATGAAATTATCGTCTTCCGTCAGTTGAACAAGGCAGAAGTTACCCAAATCGCCGAAATCATGCTCAAAGAAGTATTTGGTCGGTTGACAGAAAAAGGCATTGTCTTAGAAGTCACAGACCGCTTCAAGGATCGCTTGATAACTGAAGGTTACAGTCCTAGCTACGGTGCAAGGCCATTACGTCGGGCAATTATGCGCTTATTGGAAGATAGTTTGGCAGAAGAAATTCTGTCTGGACGCATCAAAGATGGTGATACTGCTCTTGTTGACGTTGATGAAAATGGCGTTGTTCAAGTTAGTTCTCAAAAAACACGGGAGTTATTACCCCAAGGTGTTGAGTTGTAATTAGGATGATTTAATTGTTAATTAAGCGGTGGAGAATTTCGGTTCTCTGCCGTTTTTTTGGCTTTAGAAAATATAAAAGAGAACTAAATTTAGTAAAAAATAGAATACAAGATTGGTTATCAATACTTGTCGGTTAAGCTCAAAAAATGAAATTACGTAGGTTGGGTTGAGGAACGAAACCCAACATTTACAGGCATTTGTTGGGTTTCACTATTGTTCAACCCAACCTACAAAAATTCTTAACCGAGCAGTATTGGATTGGTTATTATACTGTCATGACGAACGTTTAGTTAGTTCTCTCATTTTCAGGTCAAGTGCTATAATATATATGTACTATACTGCTTCTCTAGGATAATTATGTCTATCCAATTTCGGTTTCATCCAGAAAAAGCTGTAGAAGCAGCAGCTATACTTATAAAACTGCATGGTAAACCTATCAAATATTTAGGTTTGCTGAAAATGCTCTACATAGCTGATCGTATTGCATTAGAAAGAATAGAACAACCCATAACAGGTGATCATTATGTATCAATGAAATATGGTCCTGTCCTTAGTGGTGTTTATGATTTAATTAAACGTAAACCTGTTGATGATGCTCTACCTCTGTGGTCTGAGTACGTTTCTCCTGGTGATAAGAACTTTGTTTACTTAGTCAAAGATCCAGGAAATGATGAACTATGCGAAGAAGAAGAGGAGATTCTTCAAGAGGTATATCAAAGCTTTGGACATCTTGATCCATTTCATGTTGCTGAATGGACTCATGATTTACCAGAGTGGAAAGATCCTCATGGTTCTGCTATTCCCATTTTAGTAGAAGATATTCTGAAAAATGTTGGTAAAAGTGAGGAAGAAATTGAAGAAATTAGACAAATAGCACTAAGGGAAGCATATTTAGATGAGGTGCTAAGTGTCTAGTATTTCTATAAACATAGGAGATGTATTTTTAATTGATACACCTCCTAATGGCCAACATTTTTAGTAACCGTTCAGGAGGGGGTGTAAAGAAGAAGAAAAATTACCCCCAAAATCAAGCAATAAAATTAAGCAGCTTTTAAAAAATTAGAATCATCAGCATCAGCAGTAACTTGTGGAAGCAAAGAAGGTGCAGTTTTCCTATCACGAGCAGCAACAACAGCCTGAGTCATAAACTCCAAAACATTGCGCTTTTGGGACTTGAGAGTTGTCACCACAGTCAGCATACGAGCCACAAAAATACTACCAGCCTGAGTTTGAGAACCAAAGCTAGTCCTTCTCCAAATAACAGCAGGCCGAATAGCCCTTTCCGCAGCATTATTAGTCGGCTCAACCCCGGTGGTGGAGACGAACAACCACATCGCCGACTCAACTTTGAGTAATTGACGACAAGTACGGACAGTTTTTGCTAAAGGTGTTTTTTCCCGACTGGTAATTTCATAACCGTCAGCTTCTTGTAAAGTTGCTCTGATAGATGAGCGAATCTCCTCAACCAACTCCACAAAATCTGCACGAGATAAAGTCCCATCTCGGACTCGATGCCAAAGTTCAAACAACTTCTCTTGTTGTTTCACCAGTGCAGTTCCCAATTCTGCGGAAACTCCAGTCCGTATTGAGATTCCAAATACTTCTTGCATGGCACTTTGTACCATTCTTTGACTGTGGCGATATACTCCACTTAGCAATGCCACTAGTGCTACTACTCTTACTCCGTAGCCGCTTGGGTTCACATCTTCTGGTAATACTGCACGAGTTTTAGTACCACATCCATTACAGGTCAACTGATGTAGACGATGTTCTATGACTATGGGATTGATGGGTGGAATTTCTACTCTCTGGTGACGATAGGGGTTTGTATCAACTCCAGTCAGGGCTGCTCCACAATTGGTACATTCTTCTGGATGATGTTCTTTTACTTCCTTGCATTCTTCTATGGGGTATAAGTCCCGACTATTTCCTTTATGACCTGGTTGACCCCCTCGTTTTTTACCACTTTTTGTCTTTTGTGGCTTTTTTCCAAATCCCAGTGGGTCACTTGAGGGTGGTGATGATGAGTTAACGGAAGTCCGATTAACTTTTTCTAATAATTGTTCTTGTACACTCAGGACTTCTGCTAGTTTCTTTTCCTGTTGTTCTATTTGCTGCGCCATTTCCTCCACCAGTTTTTTGACGCTGGTTGGAGTCTTTCCCCAATCTTCCTGGGATATCTGCTCTAAGTGATTGACGCGCTTTTGTTCCATGTTATTTAATTTATCAGATTTTGGGCAGAATTTTTTCCTATCTCTTTTCTACCCCCTGAACGGTTACTTCTCCTCAGCAGCGAAGAAGTCGCAAAACGTGCCAAAGAATTATCTGACAATAGCATTCATCAACAAGTAGATACCGAAGAAAATATTGGTAAAATGATAATTATTGATATAGAAACAGGGGAATATGCTATTGATAAAACAGGCATAAAATCAGCGCATTATTTACGGAATAAAAACAGATTTGCTCGACTCTTTGGTATTCGTATTGGTTATAAAGTTGCTGCCTCCTTTAATGGAGAAATGGAGCGTGATTATCGGTGATAACTGGTATTGTCAAAAACGGGCGTGCAACTGTCAATGTCATATTTCATTTGCCAAACAAGCCAGATTTTAGTATTGAATTTGTAATTGATATAGGGTTTACTGGCGATCTTAAGTTTACCATCAGCAGCAGTCTCTTTAATAAAGAGACCTTTTTTATATGAACTACCAGCAAATCTAGCTGATAATAGTTGGGTAGATATCCCAATACATGAAGCTGTGATTATCTGGAATGGAGAAGAAAGATTAGTGGCTCTTTTAGGAAGATGAAATATTACACTTGTTCTAAAAGCTTCTAACCTAATCTATATCTACTTTTCTTGTTTCTAACCTAAAAAATACAATTAAGCAATGCCTACGATGACCGAAGGTATCGCATAAAAATAAAACAAAAAATCTCTTTTCATGATGTAACACAATCCTACAAAAAGATATGATCTTGATATTGAAATCTGAGTGAACCCCTTTTCGGAATTCGTAAGGATACAGAATATTTGATATGGCAGGGAACAGCAGAGAAAAATATTCTTCCTCCTGACTCCTGACCTCGCATAAACTCTAGGCGTTATGCCAAAATTAAAACTGTCTTCTCAAAAGAACCGTACCCTAATCAAAAAGCATATCTATGACAAAAACAGCCCTAATTACAGGCATTACAGGTCAAGACGGTTATTATCTCAGTCATTTGCTACTCAACCAAAATTACCGAGTTGTAGGTTTGGTATCTCCGTACCGACAAGCTAACTTGTCAAAACTGGGAGACTTGGCAGAAAAGGTAGAAATTTACACCGTTGATTCCAAAGATAGTGCGGCATTATTAACCGCTGTCGAACAATTACAGCCTCACGAAATTTATAATTTAGCTGCACCTAGCTTTGTTCCTGATTCTTGGCATGATCCTCTAGGAACTCTGGATCTAATTACAGGTACGGCTACTAGATTATTAGATGCGGTTAGACAAGTTGGTCTATCTACACGTTTTTATCAAGCCAGTAGTTCAGAAATGTTTGGGGATGTTGATGTGACTCCTCAAGATGAAGAAACTACTTTTCGTCCTAAAAATCCCTATGCAGCAGCCAAATTACACGCTCACTGGACGATGGTACATCACCGACAGCGTTATGGCCTATTTGCTTGTAGTGGTATTTTGTATAACCATGAATCTCCTTTGCGTCCTCCTCAGTTTGTGACACGCAAGGTTTCTTTAGCGGTAGCATCAATTAAATTGGGTTTAGCCAAAACTTTAGAAATGGGTAACTTGGATGCCAAACGTGATTGGGGTTTTGCTGGAGATCATGTTGAAGCAATGTGGCGAATGCTACAGGTAGATGAGCCAGAAGAATATGTGATTGGTACAGGTAAACTCCACAGTGTTAGAGAATTAATCGCTACAGCTTTTGATTGTGTGGGACTAGACTGGCAAAAATACGTAGTTACTAATACAAATTTGTTACGAGCAGATGAACATTTTCAACTTGTTGCTAACCCCAATAAAGCTAAAAAAAATCTTGGCTGGGAACCTAAAGTTAGTTTTGAGCAACTTTTAGAGAAAATGGTAAACACTGATTTGGATAAATTGCAAAGTGGTAGAGTGTCACCAGAAATATCCCAAAATGCTAATTAATCAAGTGAAAGATAATCTCCAGCCTGATGAAAAATTGAGTAATAAAGCCAATCATGTATTCGTATTCTTAGAAATTTTTGCCCTTGAAGGTGGTATTCAATCCTATGTTAAAGATATTTTTCGCGCCTATTTAGGATTAGATCAAACCTGTAAAGCAGAAGTTTTTTTATTACGTGATAGTGATGATTGTGTAAATCCTTTTGCAGCAGAAAATTTAAAATTTCATTATTTTAAAAGTGATTTGCCCCAAATAGGAAGAGCCAAATTTACCATAGCGTTACTTCGTTATCTTTTGCAAAAAAGACCGCAACACGTTTTTTGTGGTCACATTAAATTGGCGGTACTGATAAAAACTTTATGTCAACCTTTGGGGATTCCTTATACTGTACTAACCTATGGAAAAGAAGTCTGGGAACCGCTCAAAAATCAAGAACGAAGTGCTTTAGCTGCCTCTGCGGCAATTTGGACAATTAGTCGCTACAGTCGAGATTATGCTTGTGCTGCTAATAACATCAATCCTGATCAGGTAAAGATGTTACCTTGTGCTATTGATGGGGATAAATTTACTCCTGGTATCAAAGCACCAGCATTAGTTGAGAAGTACGGTTTAAATAATGCCAAGGTGTTGATGACAGTGGCACGGTTGTGGTCTGGGGATATTTACAAGGGTGTAGATGTGACAATTAGAGCCTTACCACAAATTATGCAGGTGTTTCCAGAGGTAAAATATTTGGTAATTGGTCGTGGTGATGACCAACCGCGATTAGCTGAGTTAGCAAAAGAGTTAGGTGTGAGCGATCGCGTGATTTTTGCCGGTTTTGTCGCTACAGAAGCATTAATGTTACACTATCGTCTAGCAGATGCCTATGTTATGCCCTCTCAAGAAGGCTTTGGGATAGTTTATCTAGAAGCAATGGCTTGTGGTATACCAGTTTTATCTGGTGATGATGATGGCTCGGCTGACCCCTTACAAGATGGTAAACTAGGATGGCGAGTACCACACCGTAACCCCGATGCTGTAGCCGCAGCTTGTATAGAAATTCTTCAAGGTCAGGATCAACGTTGTGATGGTGAATGGTTAAGAGAACAAGCGATCGCTATTTTTGGTATAGAAGCCTTTCAACAACGTCTACAACAAATGCTTCTCTCCCCATCTCAACTAAACCCATGACCCCCATAATTAATGACTAAGATAAAGTGATAGTAAAACAAATTTGAGAAATGCGCCCTAATAACTTGCAATTGAATCTTGAAAAACTCCGCCCTTGGCTTACTTTGTTAGCTATAACCTGGTTATTAGCATCATTGGGCTTAGGCTGGCTAGTTAATTCCCTGCTAATTATTTTTGGGCTGTTGTTAGTCACACCAGTTATTGCCTTCTTAGGATTTCGCTGGTGGCTACAACGCAATTTGGTTCCTGGACAGTGTCCCGTCTGCGAATTTGAATTAACAGGTTTAAATAACAGCAAATTGCAGTGTCCAAATTGCGGAGAACAGCTTTTAATTCAAAATAGTCAATTTAGCCGCTTCGCACCAGAAGGCACAATTGATGTTACAGCCATTGAAGTCCCAGCCAAATCCCTGGAAGATTAAAATAATTCATAACGGTGTGAGTAGTGAGTGCTGAGTAGTGAGTGCTGAGTGCTGAGTAGTAAGTAGCATTCTGCCCTCTGACTCCTGAACTCCTGAACTCCTGAACTCCTGCCTCCTGCCTCCTGCCTCCTAGTTCCGTTTTTGTGAAATCGAGAGAGCATAAGGGTGCTGTTCTGGGGATAAATCACCGATATAGAGCAAATATTGCCCAGCCTGCCAGAAACCTGCAAGTTCTGGTCTATTATTTTCGGAGTAACTATCTGCCAATACACAAAATTTACCACCGGGACCATCAATGAATAGCGTGGTCTTTCCCTTACTCTCAACGGTTAATCGCAAATAAGGCAGTGATTCTTGAACTTGAATAACTTGACTTGGTTTAGTGGTAATATTTCCGCAGTTACTTTTAACTGTTCCCCCTGACATACCATTGACAACCATCGGGTCTGTCTGGGGTTTGTTATTAACTTGAATTACTGGAATTACTGGAGTTTGGGCAAAATTCACTTGGTTAAATACCAAACACATTGCCAAGGTTGTAGGGATAAGAGTCAATAGTCTTAAAGTTTTCATTTTAGTTAATGCTCCTGACTGTTGATAGAGCAATATCTTTATATATATTCTGAACTATTTGACGCAGATAAACTGTTTTTGTTCCCAAATGTAATGTATAAATTTTTATTCTGAAATTTCACTACTTTGTGACTAAATATTAAAATATCCTGAAATGAAAGAGGTAAGGCAGAAAAATTTTACTGATACTCAAGCACTAATCATCTTCATCCCCCTGAATAATGGCTAGTCAACAGCAACCTCTAGTAACTCACTGGTAATAGATTATTTTTCCCTACCTATAAAGGTGTTGCACACATAGATATTAGTTAAAATCACTAAGACAACCGCCAAATAAAGGATTTAGTTGGTTGTAAAACCAGAGTATCCTAGCTGAGGTAAAAAAATCATGAATCCTCAATCCGAAGAAGAGTTGCAACGTCGCCTCCAAAAACTAGAGGCTGAGATGAATTCATTTTCACCAACCCAGTCTCAACCAGAGGGACAAAAACAGACACCGACCTCTGGGTTTGCCAAATTGAACTCATATCTAGAGCGATCGCGCTCTTGGTTCCAAAGTTTATCACGGATGAAAAAGCTGGCCGTTGGGGGAGTGGTGATGGTGTTGGGATTATTGATGTTACAAACAGTGTTTAAACTCGTAACATCTGTAATCAGTCTGGCACTGTTAGCGGGATTAGTGTATCTTGGGTACAAATTTTTTGTGTCTAATAGCTTTCAAAGTAAGCAATAGCCTATTTTAACCGCGCCGAGATTGGCGTAAACATAAATTCAAAGGGAATTATATAATGGCGACCCCAACTGTCGGGACAAATATTCATCAATCTAGCCAGTCCAAAAAACCAGAAAAAGCTCATTCCCTGCCCCTAGGAACAAGGCGCTTGGCCGCTTGGGCAGTGGAAATCACATTAGTAGTTGCCAGTGGCTTAGTTCCCTTTGGACTAGGCGTTTATGCCAATTCTCGCAGTGATCTTGACCGAGTACCTCTAAACCCAGTATTGGTACTCACAGAAAGAGCGATCGCACGACCTCTAGCCCTACCCGTTAGTTATGGTATTCGTAATGTTGCCAGTCCGACTAATTTCCTGTGGACAGTTGCCCTATTAGCACCACTCACTCTCTCATGGTGGCAATTGTATTTACTAGGGAAAACCGGCAGCACCATTCCCAAACGTTGGTTTGGTGTAAAGGTAGTTAATGACGAAGGTACAGCCCCTGGTTTAGGTGCAGTTACCATCCGTGAAGGTCTAGGACGGTGGACTGCGCCAGTTTCTATCGCCTACCTGTTGTGGCGCTATAGCTTTGCTTTCCCCAACTTAGGATTATTTACCTTTTTAGCTGTATTGATGGTGCTAGGAGAAGGAATGGG
This sequence comes from Anabaena cylindrica UHCC 0172, assembly GCF_034931625.1. Classification (GTDB taxonomy): domain Bacteria; phylum Cyanobacteriota; class Cyanobacteriia; order Cyanobacteriales; family Nostocaceae; genus Anabaena; species Anabaena cylindrica_A. Next base: position 54,532 of record NZ_JAYGGY010000099.1, read on the forward strand.
TTGGCCTTCACAAAAGCGTCGTCGTGCCTTTCATGATCAATTGGCAGGTACATACACAGTAGATGCTACAGATAGCAAAAAGCGGGTCAAACCACCTGTAGATAATGCCAGCGAACAACCCCAGCCAGAAAATCAGCATAATCTTAATACATCCACTGACCAACCTGCTGCCAAAGATGCAATCCGACGCAACCCCAACTTGATCTTATTTTTAGTAGGGATCACAAGCATGATTGCAGTGTTGTCAACTTTAGTCGGCACACAAATTTACATCCAAAACCAAGAAAGCCTGCGGAAAACCCAGCAAATCAATAGCCAAAAGTTTCTTGAACTTGTCAAACAACTTAGTCCTAATTCTGGTGTTACCAACGAAGAACGCCAAAGGGCAATTCTCGTCTTGGGCGGTATCAACGATACACAGTCAATTAAATTTCTGGTAGATCTACTAGTTGAAGAAACTGACCCCAAAACCATAGATACTATTCAACAAGCCTTGGCAAATATTGGACCAAGTGCCATGCCAGAATTAAAACGCATGAATCAGTTTCTTGCAGGTGAAATGGAATCAGTCGCCACATTCCGAGAAATTCGCCAACAGCAATTAAACCTTAACCAACAAGCAATAAACAAAATTCTCACTGTTTATAACGGCAAAATTAATGGCATGGATTTGAGCAGCACCCAATTAGGCTCAAAAAACTCTGAAAAAAATTCTTTATTCAACTTGGAATTAGACAATACTGATTTATCTGGAGTTGTTTTTAAATCTGCCAACCTGAACAAAGCTAGTTTGAAAGGTACTCGTTTCCGCAGTGTAGGCGAAGATGGACGCTGGGATACTTATGATGATGTCACCGCTGATTTGAGCTACACTCATTTCCAGCAAGCTGATCTCAGTAATGCTAATCTCAGTCGTGTATTGATGAACCGCAGCGACTTCAGCCGCGCCACCCTCAACAAAGCTAACTTATCAAACTCCCGTTTAGTGAGTGCTAACTTGAGCAGCGCCCAGTTAATAGGGAGCGATTTGCGACAAGCAATCTTAGAAAATGCTAGTTTGACAGGGGCTGATATTAGTGATGCCAAATTAATGGAAGCCAACTTGTATGCCGCTCATTTAGGTCGAGTTTCTGCGATCGGTACACAGTTATCTTATGCCGATTTAACCAACACTGATTGGCAAGGAGCAGACTTATCTGAAGCCTATTTAGATAGTGCTAATCTTACCAATGCTAACTTGAGCGCTGCTCGTCTCTCCGGTGCTGTTTTGCGCTCTACCAATATGAAAAATGCCAACCTCAGAAATGCTGATTTAAGTCGCGCAGATTTACGAGGGGCAAATTTGAACGAAGCCGATTTTCAAGGAACTATTCTTTTCCCTGCTAAACAAGATCCCACAGATCAATTTGTACAAACATCTGATCTTGGTTCACAAGCCGCTGTAGTCCAAGGAGTTGATTTTACCGAAGCCAAAAATTTAGATGCCAAACAACTAGCTTTCATTTGTACTAAAGGTGGCATTCATCCCCGCTGTCCATAGTCAAAAATTATGTCTGAACAGGGAGCAGAGAATGCAGAGAAAGTAATTTTTCCAGTCACTGTTCCCTTTTCGCTATTAGCTATTGAGGGTAATATAGATAACATGGTTATTTATATGGTGTGAGGAGTGAGGATAATGAAACATTTTAAATATTTAGTTTCAATTTTAGCAACTAGTACGGTTTTGAGTCTATCTATCAATACCCAATCAGTAAAGGCTCAAGTAGCTTATGGTAGCTATGTTGGTATTGGCCCAACAATTGGACTGAGTGATGGTACTCAACTCGGTGGGGTGTTGGCTTTCCGCTACAAGTTACTAGAAACACCTGTATCTTTCCGCGCTCAAGCTTTAATTGGTCAAGGTACAGCAATAGTACCCACGGTTTCCTATGATATCCCTTTGAATTGGCAAACAGATGCTTATTTAGGGGCTGGAATGGTATTGACAAGTGGGAATGAAGCTTCTCCTGTGGGGAATAAAATTAGTTTTGCTTTGCAACCGGGAATTGATTATGTAGTTCCTAATAGCAATACAGTGATTTTTGGGAACGCAATTATTGCTTTTGATGCTTACCGTAATGGTGGAGGGACTGCTTTATCTTTGCAAGGTGGTGTTGGTTTGAGATTTTAAATAATAAAAAAGTAGGTTGGGTTAAGCGACAGCGCAACCCAACAAATGCATTAATAATGTTGGGTTTCCTTACGTCAAACCAACCTACTTTAAAAGTGATTAAATAAACATGATATTATGAGCGACACATCAGGGATTCTCATCAAAAAGCCAGTTTCACTATTAAATAGAAAGATTAACTTTAACTTCGGGAGTTTCTTTACAGCATTAACCAAAGCTGGTGCAAATGCGGCTGTTGCTAATTTTGGTAATATACCAGAAAATTTGGTGGAAGTTGCCGTATCTGTTGGGTTAGGTAAAGAAACGGGAGAAGTTGCTTGGGTGTTGATTTTTCGGGCTTTAATTCAAGCAATGTGGACTTTGGCAGAAGAGAGAAAAGATTTATTACAAGATGCTGATGATAAAGATATTCAAATAATAGTTAAACATCGTTTAGAGCAGTGTTTAGAAAAGTTAGAATCACAAGAAATAACAATTGATATTAACTTTTTTGACAATCCTGAAAATTTGGTGATAATTGAAGAAATTAAAATACCTTTTAGTCAGTGGTTAGAAAGCTTTGGTGTAAATTCAGCAGAAGCAAAAGTTATTAGTAATCAAATTCCCAGTCAGTTTGTCTATGCGCTACACAAAGAATGGTTAAAAAATAGTGATAAATATCAATCTTTAATAAATAACCTCAATAGTCCTTTTGTTAAAGCCACTGAACGACAACAAGCATGGAAAATTTATAGCGCGTGGCTAGAAAACCAAGTTAATGAAAGGATGTTTGATGAAGCCTTTGGTTTAAAACAGGTTTATGTACCGTTGCGGGCTTATTTTAAACGCAAAATTCAGGGTAAAAAACCTGATAATTTTAGCAGAGAAGAAGATAAATTTGATCGGGTTGTTGTTGATTTAGAAACAGAAGTAGAAAATTGGTTAAATAAAGCGGATTCTAAAGATGCGATTAGAGTGATTAGTGGTGGTCCCGGAAGTGGTAAATCTTCTTTTGCCAAAATATTTGCAGCTAACCAAACACAAAAGGGAGAAGTTAGAGTTTTATTTATTCCTTTACATCGGTTTGAAGTTACGGATAATTTAGTTAATGCTGTTGGTAATTTTGTTTTGAGTAATGGTTTTATTAAAGAGAATCCTTTACAAGCAAATAGACATCTCCGAAAACTGTCAAACTCCTACTATGAATACTTTTTGGAAAGCGAT
>NZ_JAYGGY010000100.1:0-57726 GCF_034931625.1 Anabaena cylindrica UHCC 0172
AATCTCCGAGATACTTCGCTGCACTACGTTCCGCTCAGTATGACATAAGTCCAAAGTTCACCCGTTGGCAGTATAGCACTGTGCTTTACCCCTGTTGACTCAATTAAGTATCGTGTACGGAAATTTTTACTGGCTTAACTCACTGCTATATTCATTAAATGAACGTTGCTTGAACTCAATGGACTGGTCACGGGGTAATAAATCAAACACTTCTCTAAATTTATCGTCTATCTCTTCAAAAGGTACTTGACCTTTTTTATTCAAGATAACTTTACCCGACTTGTCAAAGATGACAACTTGTGGTACAACCCCTGAATAGTAGTATCCTGGTTCTGTGGGTTCATAGGTTTCCTTGCTGGGGATAGTATCAACACTGATAGGGATAATCTCCACACCCCGTCCGTAAAATGCTTGAGTTTGGGAAATATAGACGGCATACTGTTTGCAATCTTTGCTATCATCCACATAAAATGCCAGAATTGCGGGTTTATGTTGTGCTAAAGTTTGAGCTAGAGTTTGTCTGGGAGGGACTAGGGAACCATTACCAGCAAAAACCACGAAAATATTACCTTCGTAACGATCATCTTTCATACCTGCAAAAGCTGGTTGCATACTAGTAATAAATACGCAAATCATCAGCACCAGGCATTTAGACACCAACTGTTTCCAGTTAGCAATTATTTTAATTTGTAAAAAAAGCCACTTTATGCTACTCATCAACAGGAACCTTTTAAGGTATTATTTTTTCTAAGTTTGTGCTGAATTCAGCCTAATAGGCTAGATATTATATACAGCAGATTACAGGTAAATGAGATACAAAGTTGAAATCAAAACATGGCTAACTCTACTCATGCTTTTACTCCTAACTCCTGAATTCTACTGTAATTACATCTACGCACCATTTTTTAAGATAACCTGTAATGGGTAATTGGTAATAGCTATTTGGTAATTGGTAAGAGTTTTCTGCATATCCGAGTCTCTATTCCCAATGATTCATAAATTTTGAATTGTTAATATGTGGCGTTTTGTGCCAAGATTCGCTACACTTGCAAGATTAATTTTGTAATTAAGACTATTAGTTAAAAACTGCTGTGGGAAAGAAAATACAACTTATAGATAGAGTCCGACTGGGTTTAGCAGTATCAATTGCTAAAAGTGTAACATTTTTAGTGCGCTCTCTGCGTCTCGGTGCTGCTAGTGTGTTACCAGGGTCTATTGCGCGACGCATTGAACCCCAAATTTTACAATTACTAAGTCAGCAAGTTAAAAACGGGATAATTCTGATTGCAGGAACCAATGGAAAAACGACAACAGCCTTGTTGTTATGTACCATTTTAGAACACAAAGGTTACAAAATTGCCCATAATTCTACTGGTGCAAATCTCGAAAATGGTTTAGCGACTGCTTTGATAGACAATGCTAACTTATTAGGTTCTCTAAATGTAGACTATGCGATTTTGGAAGTTGATGAAAATATTGTCCCCAAGGTATTAAAACCTCTGCAACCAAGGGTTATTCTCTGTTTAAATTTATTCCGTGACCAACTCGATAGATATGGGGAGGTTGACACCATTAGTAAAAAATGGACAAAGGTTATTTCTACTTTACCCGCAGAAACAGTAGTTATTCCCAATGCTGATGATCCAACTTTATCATATTTAGGTCAACAGTTAAATCAAAAGGTGTTGTTCTTTGGTTTAAATGAACCAAAACATTATTTAGAAGCAATTCCTCATGCTGTTGATTCTATTTTTTGTCCTAAATGTGGGCATTCTCTAGATTATGAGGGTGTTTATCTATCTCATTTGGGAGATTTCACTTGTCCTAGTTGTGGTTTTACGAAGAGTAAACCAACTTTAGAAAGTGGTGAATGGTCACAAATTTTAGTGGGTTTATACAATAAATATAATACTTTAGCCGCAGCAACAGCAGCCAAAGAATTAGGAGTTGATGAAGTAACAATTAGAGAAACAGTTAACACTTTTCAAGCTGCTTTTGGTCGTGCAGAAGATTTGGTAATTGACGGTAAAAAGGTGCGGATTTTGTTATCAAAAAATCCTGTGGGGACAAATGAAACTATTCGAGTTGTGACTGAAAGTACAGATAAAACTACTTTGTTGGTTTTGAATGACCGCACTCCTGATGGTACTGATGTATCCTGGATTTGGGATGTAGATACTGAAAAACTGGTAGAACGGGGTGGGACTTTGGTGGTGAGTGGCGATCGCGTGTATGATATGGCGTTAAGGTTGCGCTATAGTCAAAAATCTGCCCAGAGTAACCTGAATTTGATTGTAGAGGAAGATTTGCGAAGTGCGATCGCTACAGCTTTAGAACATACACCAGCAAATGAAACTTTACACATTCTCCCTACTTATTCAGCGATGTTAGAAGTACGGGAAGTTCTCACTGGGAGGCAAATTCTTTAACGATTCAGGAAACTTTGTAAAGACGTTCCATGGAACGTCTCTACATTATTTTTCGGAGATGTTTAATGACTAACCCAAAAATAGCTTATATGCGGGATTTTGACTTTCATTCCAATAGCGATAACCCAAGGAATCAAGGAATATTTGCCATTCTGACATTTCATGAGGTGGTACTTGCATTCCTACCACAATGCGCCCATAATCTGCACCATTGTTGCGATAGTGAAATAAGCTGATATTCCAGTCAGGAGACATGGAACCAACAAATTTCATTAATGCACCGGGACGTTCGGGAAATTCAAACCGATATAATAATTCATTGTGGGCAAGGGTAGAATGTCCTCCTACCATGTGCCGTAAATGCAATTTTGTAAGTTCATCATCTGTTAAATCAATGGTTTTCAAGCCATTATTTTCAAATTTTTCGACTATTTGGGCAGCGTCAGCGCGGTTTTGAATCTGCACACCGACAAAAATATGAGCTTCTTGGTTATCTGCAATGCGGTAATTAAATTCTGTCAAATTTCTGTTACCAATACATTCACAAAACTGACGCAGACTTCCAGGTGATTCCGGTATTGTCACAGCAAAAATGGCTTCTCGACGTTCCCCAAATTCCGCTCTTTCTGCCACAAAACGGAGGCGGTCAAAGTTCATGTTAGCACCGCAAGCAACAGCGATGAGAGTTTCTCCTTGGATTTGTTCTCGTTCAGCGTAGACTTTAGCAGCTGCGATCGCTAATGCCCCCGCAGGTTCTAAAATAGAACGAGTATCTTCAAACACATCTTTTATCGCCGCACAGGTAGCATCCGTATCCACCAAAATGATTTCATCCACATATTGCTGACACAATCGGAATGTCTCTTCCCCCACTTCCCGCACCGCTACCCCATCAGCAAATAACCCCACCTGAGACAACCGCACCCGATGACCGGCCTTGAGAGATTGAGACATAGCATCAGCGTCTACAGGTTCCACACCGATAATTTTGATTTCTGGACGCAACCGTTTCACATAAGCCGCAATACCCGAAATTAAACCCCCCCCACCAATAGCCACAAAGATTGCATGGATAGGTTGTTGATATTGTCGCAGTATTTCCATGCCAATGGTTCCCTGTCCAGCGATGACATCAGGATCATCAAATGGGTGTATAAATGTTAACCCTTTTTCCGCTTCTAATTGCCGGGCGTGGGCATAGGCATCATCATAGTTATTGCCATATAAAACCACCTCTCCCCCCCGCGCTTTTACTGCGTCTATCTTTACCTGGGGGGTTATTACAGGCATAACAATTATTGCTGTTGTTCCCAAGCGACTGGCAGCTAAGGCTACACCTTGGGCATGGTTGCCAGCAGAAGCGGCAATGACACCTTGTTTAAGTAAATCTGTGGGTAGGTTGACCATTTTGTTATATGCCCCCCGCAGCTTGAAGGAGAAGACAGACTGCATATCTTCCCGTTTCAGCAGCAGTTTGTTATTGATGCGGTTGGAGAGGTTGGGAGCATATTCCAGTGGTGTTTCCTGGGCTACATCATAGACGCGGGCGGTGAGGATTTGTACCAGGTAGTCGCAATACATATCAAGGGGTGCAATTGGGGTTGGATTGTTAATTCTACCGCTTGTTGGGTAGTTGAGGTGAAGTGGTCAGATTTATTATTGCTGATATATTCGCTAAAATCATGATTATGAAGATATGATCAGTGTAATTCACCCAAAAAAAGCGACTAGCAAATGAAGGTAGAATCACTGTATATTCAAAACTTCAAAAAGTTTCAAGATTTGAGGATCTCTTTTAAAAACAAAATCCTTGATGAAGTGAGCGATCGCTTTCTGATTCTAGGTGATAATGGTTCTGGTAAAACAACATTATTACAGGCGATCGCTTTACCATTAGCATTAGCAACTGGACGCATTCAAAAAGTTTCTGATTTTGATTGGATTGGCTTTTTACCTGGACGTTATTGGCGATGGGGAACCCCAAGAATTGAATTAGACGTATCTTTTGAAGAAGAAGAACTAGAAGTAACTCGTGAAATTGCAAAAAGATGGTATTATTCTCTACCACCTGATTTTCGTCCTGATTCATTTATTACACCGGGAAATAGTCGGGTAGTTAAAGTTATTTTAAATGGAGAACATTGGAAGGCTGGTAACACTCCAGAGGAACACGCTCAGTTTCGAGGACGCTATTACACACAAAGTTTTATCAATCGTGGTGATCAATCAGTTCGACATTACTTTTCTCAACTACCTGGAATTTTTTGGTTTGATCAGTTTCGGAATTTAGGAACTCCTACTCAAGAAACAGGAGAAGGTAATAAAGAACTGAGAAGTGAAACTTCCTTTGAATTGGGTGTTGGTCGTTTACGACAATATCTAATTCGTTGGAAACGTAGGCAAGAAGCAGGTATTAATTCTGAAAATGATTACCTCCAACAGCTAGAAAAATTATATAAAAAGGTATTCCCTGATCGTTATTTTGCAGAAAATTTAGAAGAACTGCCTAGCATAGATTCTCCCACAGAAGAAACTACATACTTCTTACTCAGTGACGGAAATCGCACTTATGATGTTGCTGAGATGTCTGCCGGTGAACAATCAATTTTTCCTATCCTCTACGAGTTTGTTAGACAGCAAATTGTATATTCAGTTGTATTAATTGATGAAATAGACTTAAATTTACATCCTTCATCATCTCAATTTCTTACAGGTCAATTAATGAAAATTGCACCAACTTGTCAATTCATTATCACAACTCATTCCGAAGCAGTAAGCAATGTCATTAGTGAAAGTGATAGATATCGGCTATCAGGAGGAGTGTTGTGTCTGTAAGTGTTCTTTACTGTGAAGGAAACTCTGGCAGTTATGATATCAGACTTCTTCGTCAACTTTTACCTAAATGTGAAATTAAGCCCCTTGGGGGAAAAAGTTTTATGGAAAAAATTATTCCTGATAGAGACGTAATCCCAAATCTAGCTGGAATAGTTGATCGTGATTTTGATAACTATGATTTTACTCCTACAAATTCACCACTTCCCTACAACTATGAAGGAATACAAATAGGTTGGAAGTGGCAAAGGAAAGAGATAGAAAATTATTTAATTGACCCAGTAGTTGTACAGCGTACTATTAGAAATAAAATTCCCTCTATGGATTCATACCGTGCAGCTTTAGATGAAGCTGCAAAAGAAATTGCAACCTATACAGCCGCTCGTTATGCTCTAGATTACTTTAAGTTTCCGAATTCTTGGGGGGAATCAATTCAAAAAAATGTATTTGGTTCAGAACATAGCTTTCCTCGGAGTAAAAATAAGAAAGCCTGCCAAACAAAAATACAAGAAATAGTTCAAAATAAGAAAGAAGTTCGTATAGTTACAGCAGATGCTGTTTTAGAAAAATTTGAAGAGTTACTTCCATCTTTTAGCCCTGGTGGATTTCATTTTGAACATTACCTCACTTTTTTTGCAGGTAAGGATTTATTGTGTAGCATGGAAAACAAATTAAAAGACTTTGGATTTCAAGCTAAAGCATCAGGAGTTAATAGTCCAATTCCAGATTTTTTAGACCAAGTTTTTAAGAAAATAGAGCGAGAGGAGGATATTTGGAAATGGCTACCAGAGTGGGAAGAGTTGAGGTTGCAATTTACCAATACTAATTTCTCATAAAGACCTGCTTCAGCAGCAGTTTGTTATTGATGCGGTTGGAGAGGTTAGGAGCATATTCCAGTGGTGTTTCCTGAGCTACATCATAGACGCGGGCGGTGAGGATTTGTACCAGGTAGTCGCAATACATATCAAGGTGTGCAATTGGGGTTGGATTGTTAATTTTACCGCTTGTTGGGGGGATGGGTTTTTGTGATGAGGGAATTTATTTTATATTGCTGTATTCCTTACCTGGAGTAATGGGAATTTTATATGAATTACAAGGTAAGACCTTTAAGCTAGTATATACAGTGTCTTCAGAACTAAAAATTGTAAAATTTTATGATTTTTACCAAATGTCTTACTCAATTGATTGGCAACAAAGCCTTGAAAATTTAAGCAATGTTGAGTTCAAAAAATATTCCTTTCCTCAAATTGGAGATCCTAAAAAATATATCAAAGCAATTGAAAATGTTTCTCATGGTGTGACAACACCTCATGACTTAGGTTTAGTGATGGGTAGTCAGGCAAGTAAAGCAAAAGATATTGCTCGTCGTGGATACTATTTCAGTGATTTCTTAACGGAAACAGGGCTATTAGAACTTGAGAAATTTGGTAAAAAATTATGTAAATATAGACTTACAAACAAAGGAGAATTAATTGCCAAAACTATTGACAGCAATACTAGATATCGTTTATTTGCTGAATCTTTACTAGGGTTTGTACCAATTCAAATAATTATTTCTGAAACTACCAGAGGAGAAAAACAGTTAACCCTAGAACTAATTTGTGATGTAATAAAAGATTGTTCACTAGATAGCTGTGGTGGTGCAACTCTACCTAGAAGAGCTAAATCTGTCAGAGCTTTGATTAATTGGTTATCTCGTTGGGCAGGTATTCCAATTTGCCGTGAAGGACAAGAAGGTGTACAACTTTATATTCCTTATATCTATGCTGACTAAATATTACGATTTTAAAACCCAAAGATCATTGGGTAAGCAGGGTGAACAAATAATAGATCAGTGGCTTCAAAGTAACTATAAAGTTACAGATGTTTCAGCTATAGCTCGGTATCAGGAAATAGGCATTGATCGCATTATAGAACGAAAAGATGGAACTTCTGCCACTGTAGAGTACAAGTATGATATGGCAGCAAAACGTACAGGAAATATTTTCTTTGAGACAGTTGCAGTTGACATCAAAAATATTCCTGGTTGGGGCTGGACTTCACAGGCTGATTATTGGATATTTTTGATACCACAACAAGAAATTATCATAATTCAGCCTGGTAATTTGAGATTACTTGTTTGGCAAAAGCATCTGTTTCTTAAAGAAAGAACCGTACCCAATAAGAACTATAATACTTTGGGAATCCCAGTACCATTATCCGATGTGAGAAAAATTGCATATCAGACTCACAAGTTATATCTTGAAAGGTTGTAATTTTAAGTAAATGCTGATTACTCACTTGTTAGTGCGATCGCTCATCTTTAAATCCCAGAGTTTTTTTAAATGGTTTCTACAGAACTACTCAACACCCTACACACCCTCAGCCGTGCAGATAAACTGTACATCATGCAAGTTTTAATATCTGAACTAGCGCAAGAAGAAACTAACTTAATTAAACCTGAGAAATCATATCCAGTTTGGTCGCCTTATGATGCTTTCGACGCTGCCAATACTATGTTAGAAGTCTTACAAGCAGCAAAATCTCAAAACAATGACTAATTCTGAAAGATATCCTTATCAACCAGGAATCATCAAAACAGAGGAAGAAAACGATCATTTTTTAGCAATTATGGAAGATTTACTTTCTCGTCCTCATCTCACACCAGAAGAGGATACATTATTAAAATTATTAGTCAGACTAATTGAAGATTTTGAAAATCAGCATTATCAGCTAAATATTTCTACACCTCGTTCCAGAATTTTGCATTTATTGGAAGCGCAGGATTTAGAAATAAGTGATTTAGCTTCTGTTTTTGATTTGAGTGAGTTAGTTTCTCAGGTAATTAATGGTGAAGTGAGAGTAACACTAAAACAAGCTGAGATGTTAGGTAAGCTGTTTCACGTTGATGGAAGTTTTTTTATTGAATAAAAGACACAAAGACGATATTCTTTCATCCTGTAAATCCTAAAATCCTGAACATCCTGATTCAGACAAAAAAATTAATGATGAATTACCATAACATTTGCTCATTCATCAATCTTATTCTGCTCAAAATCAGCTAATATTTGTTGAATTTCTTCTGCTACAATATCTTCCTGTTCAGATTTGGAATAGATAGTAACTAAAATAATCCTTGTAGAAGTTTTTAAATAATATATCAGCCGATATCCACCACTTTTCCCCTTTTGAATATCGCTATTTTTTACCCGAATCTTAAAAATTGTATAACCAACCCCAGAAACTTGATCACCAGGTAAATCACCTGATTGAAGTTTTTCAATAATTGGCTGGACATCTTTACGAATACTACGGTACTTTTTTGCTAAAATTCGCAAATTTCGTTGAAATTTAGCTGTTACCTCAACTAGAATTAAAGGTGAATCATTCTGCATCTATTCCTTCCCAAAGTTCAGAAATAGGCACAGTGTTACCATTAACGACATCATGCCAACCTTGACGAAAGCTTTCAGCAGCAGATTCAGATATTACCTCATCCTCAACTTGATTTCTACGAGATTTGATAAATAACAAAAAGTCTAATAATTCCTCGACTACCAAATCAGGAGATTGATTAATTTCTTGAATTAGTTTTTCTCTAGTAGACATTTTCTGATATATCATAATTCATCACACAGCATCAACTTTGAAAAGTGCTAATTAGTTGATTAATGATTTATTGTTTATTCTATCATATTTCTCATCTTGTAAATCCTGATATGGCTACGCTACGCTATCAGACAATTTCCCAGTCTTCCAATTGTAATTCAGGAATAAGTGAAAACTCCCTAGTATTGTGCGTAACTAATATCAAATTATTAGCTAAAGCAATAGCAGCAATTTGTAAATCATAAGCTCCGATTGGTGTTCCTTGAGCAGTAAGTCGAGCGCGAATATTACCAAAAATAGAAGCAGATTGATCATCAAAAGGTAAAGAAATAAACTGATTGAGAAATTCTTGCTGTAATTTCAGGTTACGTTCTGGATTAGCACTACGCATCGCACCATAAAATAATTCACTCTTCACAACTGAACAAACAGCAATTTCTGAAAGTGAAATATTATCCATTCTTTGCTTTAAATGCAGGTTTTTACCTTTGATATAAACAATGCAGGTATTGGTGTCTAGCAAATAAATCATCAGAATGTTTCTCTCTCTGGTTGTTCTAGTTGTGGATGTCTGATAAACGTTTCATCCTGAATACAACCATAAAAATCACTCAGCTTTGTTGTTTCTTGGGTTGCTGATGCTGTTTCATAAACAAGAATAATATCTAATTCCATCCCTTCTTTTGCTTCCGGTAACTGAATCTGTAAAATTCCATCTTTACCAATACGCGAGCGCACTCTAATACTTTGCATAATCAATCTTTCTCCCTATATTTTGACAGTTCCTATTTGATTATAAACAATTTTATTAAGCGTCATCCTTCATCAGCAACATTGTAATTTATTAAGCAGATTGTTTATTATCACTACCTTCATTGACTAGCTGGCTTGTACAACATAGATGTCTCTAACTTAAAATTATGGCAGAGTTGAGGGTGGTGATAAATTTAGGGTGATCAGCGGCTTTTCCTACTCTATGACGATAGACTCAGTTGTGGAAGTGCGATCGCTTGAGTCAACGCAGCGATCGCACCAACCAGTAAAATGGGTATGTCCGTAATTAAAACCCTATGTTCACCACATCTGATTTCCTGCAATATACTCAATGGTCAGGTATTGCGACGATAGCGTTTGCAGTCTTCACAATTCTAGCTTTTATCGTCAAATGGGGCTTTCGCTTTCGGCTGGTGGGTGCAACTGGCTTTATGATCGTGCTGACTGCTGGGTTATTTTCACTGTCTTTAGTCCCTCTAAGTCGCACAGTTATTCCTGGTGCAGTCAAATACACCCTAGTTTATGACAATGGTTCTAGCGAAGCGGTAATTGCGACTTCACCCCAAATTACCCCGACAGAATTAGAAGCAACTTTGCGTCAAGCAGCTAGTAATCTGTATTCTTTTGGTCGTTCAGGTAGCAAAGGAAACAACCAATTGACCATTCGCGCCCGTACTATTATTCATCCAGAACCAGGGATTACAGTACCTCTATATTTAGGCGAAGTAAAACGAACTTTGGTTAGTCGTGAAGATTCAGAAATGGCAGTGCAAGTATACCTAGATAAATTCGCTCAATTACCAAAACCCACAGCTTAACAGAGATTTGGGAGCGTGGGGAAATGGCAAGTATTACCTAATTCCCCGTCCCCAATCCCCAAATAACATAATCTTTTTGTGATTTACTATACAAAAAATATTATTTTTAGATTAAGATATTAAAACTTCAGAAATTTTACTATTAGGAAAAATGTATCACTTTGCTGGTTATCGGCAAGGCAGTTCCAAATAAAAAAATGTACAAAAATTTCTTGTGGTGCAGGCCGCAAAAGCCCGCTAATTAATAAAAGACAGACAGGACTTGTACTGAGCTTGTTGAAGTATGCCCATTCTACAAGATTGGATAATTTATTTTCAGGTGTTCCCTCAAAACGAAGGCTGATGCAAAGAGACTTTCAACTCTGTTCCCTATTCCCTATTCCCTGCTGTATATTGTTAATCTAATTTGATTAAGAAATATCAATTTTTGACATACTACTTATTATGCCTAATCAATCTTTATCTACCCAAACCACTAGTTCGTTAGTTGTACTCACAGTTTCTCCGGCTAAAGTTATCCGGGGTGCTAGTGTGTTAATCTCCGCCGCAGGAGAAATTGCCCGTTTGGGAACTCGTCCTTTAATTGTGGCAGGAGATCGCACTCTCAATATTAGCCAAGAGAGTTTACAACCCATTTTCCAAGCCGAAAATTTGCACACAGTTGCAGTTTCCTATGGTAAAGATTGTTGTGAAGCTAGTTTGAAAGCCTTACACAAAGTAGCAAAGGAACATCAAGCTGATGTCATTATCGGTGTTGGTGGTGGTAAAGCCCTGGATACAGCTAAGTTAGTCGCCCATCAATTACAGTTACCAGTTGTCACGATTCCTACTTCTGCGGCTACCTGTGCAGCGTGGACTGCCCTTTCTAATGTCTATTCTGAAGCTGGGGCGTTTTTATATGATGTGGCTTTGTCTCGCTGTCCTGACTTGCTAATTTTGGACTATGATTTGATTCAAACTGCACCACAACGGACTTTAGTTGCAGGGATTGGAGATGCGATCGCAAAATGGTATGAAGCTTCAGTCAGCAGTGGACACTTACAACAAACTCTAATTATTGCCGCAGTTCAACAAGCGCGGATTTTACGAGATATTTTATTACAAAAGTCCGATGTTGCCCTCAAAGAACCAGGTAGTGAAACTTGGCAGGAAGTTGTAGATGCGACAGTTTTACTCGCTGGAGTTATAGGTGGACTGGGTGGGGCGCAATGTCGCACTGTAGCTGCCCATGCAGTGCATAATGGTTTAACGCATATTTCTGGACATAGTAGCATTCATGGCGAAAAAGTCGCCTATGGCATCTTGGTACAACTGCGGTTGGAAGAAATGATTCAAGGAAATCAACTAGCAGCAGCAGCACGACAACAATTGTTGAAGTTCTATGCAGAGATTGGACTACCGCAAAAATTAGATGATTTGGGTTTAGGTAATATCACTCTGAGTGAGTTACAAACAGCAGCAGAAATTGCCTTAGATCCTCATTCCGACATCCATCGCTTACCTTTTAAAGTGGCGTTGGAACAATTAATGGCCGCAATGATTTCTACCACTGCACCAATAGATAGTAATCGTATTGACAAAAAGGGTGAACGGGTAATGGGTAATGGGTAATAGGTAATGGGTAATGGGTAATGGGTAATGGGTGGTTGATTCGGATTCCTACTTATTATCACTCGTTATTTCCCAGTCCCCAGTCCCCAGCCCCCAGTCCCTAGTCCCCAGTCCCCAATCCCCAGCCCCCAATCCCCTGTTTATATTCGAGGTTTTCAGATGAGTTTGAGTTGGATTACCCCCGCAGAACGTGTACAAAAACTGCCTCCTTATGTGTTTGCCCGTCTTGATGAATTGAAAGCCAAGGCCAGGGAACAAGGGCTAGATTTGATTGATTTGGGGATGGGAAACCCCGATGGACCCACACCTCAACCAGTGGTAGAAGCGGCAGTTGCAGCTTTGCAAAATCCTGCTAATCACGGTTATCCCCCATTTGAAGGTACTGCTAGTTTCCGCAAGGCAATTACCCAATGGTACAATCGCCGTTATGGTGTGGTGCTTGATCCTGATAGTGAGGCTTTACCTCTATTAGGTTCTAAGGAAGGTTTGGCACATTTAGCGATCGCTTACATTAATCCTGGTGATACTGTTTTAGTACCTTCACCCTCCTACCCTGTGCATTTCCGTGGTCCTGTTATTGCTGGGGGAGTGATTCACAATTTAATTCTCAAAGAAGAAAATAACTGGTTAATTGATTTAGCAGCTATTCCTGAAGAAGTAGCTAGAAAAGCCAAAATCCTCTATTTCAATTATCCCAGTAATCCCACCGCTGCCACCGCTCCTCGTGAATTTTTTGAAGAAATTGTGGCTTTTGCGCGGAAGTATGAAATCCTTTTAGTCCATGATTTATGTTACGCAGAATTAGCTTTTGATGGTTATCAACCCACTAGCTTATTAGAAATTCCCGGTGCCAAAGATATCGGTGTAGAATTTCATACCCTATCTAAAACCTATAATATGGCAGGTTGGCGTGTCGGGTTTGTCGTGGGAAATCGTCATGTGATCCAAGGTTTGCGGACTTTAAAAACTAATTTGGATTATGGCATTTTCTCCGCTTTACAAACTGCGGCAGAAACAGCTTTACAACTTCCAGACACGTATTTACACGAAGTCCAACAACGCTACCGCACCCGTCGTGATTTTCTAATTGATGGTTTAGGTGAGTTGGGTTGGCAGATTCCCAAAACTGAGGCAACTATGTATTTGTGGATAAAATGTCCTGAGGGGATGAATTCCACAGACTTTGCTTTGCACGTTCTACAACAAACAGGGGTTGTTCTCACTCCTGGTAATGCCTTTGGCGTGGGTGGAGAAGGCTATGTGAGAATTAGTTTAATAGCAGATTGCGATCGCTTGGGTGAAGCTTTACAAAGATTCAAGGAAGCGGGAATTCGCTATCAACCTGAAGTTGTTGTTTCTGCATAACAGTCTTTTCATTCATAATTAGAAGGAGCTAAGAATAATCTTGATATCCAAAAAAATACCCACCCAGGTCAACACCTGAATGGGTATTCAAAAAGGGAGTTTAATTACCCCCTAGAGAATAGAATTATTTGCTTTCAGTGAAATCAGCATCAATCACATCGTCACCACTGCCAGAAGGGGGAGTAGCACCGCCATCTTGAGGAGGTTCCGCACCAGGAGCCTCACCTGCACCAGCTTGTTGATAGATGTTACTACCAATAGCAAACAGAGCTTGTTGTAATTCTGGTGTCAGTTTCTGGATTTGCTCATCATCTTCCTTAGCCACCGCTTCCCGCACTTCTTTCACCAAACCTTCAACTTTGGTTTTGTCAGCTTCGGGAACTTTATCACCTAATTCTTGCAACTGCTTTTCAGCTTGGTATGCTAAAGAATCAGCTTGGTTCTTGCGTTCAATTTTCTCACGCCGTTCTTTGTCACTAGAAGCGTTTTGTTCAGCTTCGCGCACCATGCGGTCAACATCATTCTTATCTAAGGTAGAAGCGCCGGTAATGCTGATAGATTGTTCTTTACCAGTGCCTTTATCCTTAGCAGTGACGTTGAGGATACCGTTTGCGTCAATATCAAAGGTAACTTCAATTTGAGGAACGCCACGAGGTGCAGGGGGAATACCATCTAAACGGAAGGTTCCCAAACTCTTATTGTCGTTAGAAAATTCTCGTTCCCCTTGGAGGACATGAATTTCTACGTTGGTTTGACCGTCTACAGCAGTCGAGAAGACTTCTGATTTTTTGGTAGGAATTGTGGTGTTGCGAGGAATAATCTTGGTCATCACACCACCCAAGGTTTCTACACCCAAGGATAGTGGGGAAACGTCTAACAACAAGATACCTGTAACGTCACCAGCCAACACACCCGCTTGAATAGCTGCACCAACTGCCACCACTTCATCAGGGTTAACAGTTTGGTTGGGGTCTTTACCTAGCACCCGCTTCACTACATCTTGGACTGCGGGAATCCGGGTGGAACCACCAACTAGTACGACTTCATCAATGTTGCTTTTATTTAATTTGGCATCTCTGAGAGCATTTTCTACAGGGATGCGGCAACGGTCAATTAAGTCAGAGCAGAGTTCTTCAAATGTGCCACGAGTGAGAGTTGTATCCAGGTGCTTGGGGCCGTCCTGGGTAGCTGTAATGAATGGCAAGTTGATTTCGGCTTGGGTAACGCTAGAAAGCTCAATTTTGGCTTTTTCAGCGGCTTCTGTGAGACGTTGTAAGGCTTGTTTATCTTTACGTAAATCAATGCCTTCGTCTTTTTTGAATTTTTCAGCTAAAAAGTCAACGATTTTTTTATCGAAGTCGTCACCACCAAGGTGGGTATCGCCAGATGTTGCTAGTACTTCAAATACGCCGTCACCAACTTCTAGTACGGATACGTCGAAAGTACCACCACCAAGGTCAAAAACAAGGATGGTTTCGTTGCTCTTTTTATCGAAACCGTAAGCCAAGGAAGCGGCTGTAGGTTCGTTGATAATCCGCAGAACTTCAATTCCAGCGATTTTTCCAGCGTCTTTGGTTGCTTGGCGTTGGGAGTCGTTGAAGTATGCAGGAACGGTGATGACTGCTTGGGTAACGGTTTCACCCAGATATTTACTAGCGTCTTCTACTAGTTTGCGGAGGACTTGAGCAGAAATTTCTTCGGGAGAAAATTGTTTGCCAGCACCCGGTGAGTCTAGTTTGACGTTACCGCCACTGCCTAGCACTTTGTAAGATACTTCAGTGGTTTCCTTGGTAACTTCGTCATAACGACGACCGATGAAACGCTTAACCGAATAAAAGGTATTTTCGGGGTTCATCACCGCTTGACGTTTGGCAATTTGACCAACCAAGCGATCGCCATTTTTAGCGAATGCCACCACTGATGGTGTTGTCCGAAATCCTTCTGCATTAGCGATGACAGTGGGTTTACCACCTTCCATGACTGCTACGCAGGAGTTAGTCGTACCTAAATCAATTCCAACTACTTTTGCCATTTTATTTTGCTGGCTCCGTATAACTACAAATAAAGGACTAAATTTTTAACCAACTGATCGAAAAAACAGTCAGTTCAGCATGGTCTAGAGGGTATCGGGTCGAAACCGCAAGTTATGCTGATATATATACTGAACTCGTGTAGTCAGTCCATGAAGGGTGGTTTCCCGAACCTTGGGTAGGACGGTTATTTTTAAAAGGTGTTTTTAGTTGGTTCATGGATTGATTCTGTTCTCACTCTGACTAATGTATGAGAATTAATACGTTCATGAATTGGGGTGAACCGTAATCTCTAAGTCGTATTTGCCGTCAAAATGAGGGAATGGGGACTGGTGAGAGCATAAATAATGACCGACAATGAGCAAGATGTGAATATTTAAATTGTAGAAAATACTGGGGTAGACAGCGACGAGGTAAAATAGCGACAGTGCCGATTTCAGCATTTTATTCCAGAGTGAAAACAGACAGCATATTTTATCGCCTTTTTCAAGAGTTTCCCAGCATATTTTTTGAATTAATTGGCAACCAACCCCAAATAGCAGCGGACTATACCTTTTCTTCTGTCGAAATTAAGCAAACTGCATTTCGTATAGATGGGGTTTTTCTACCATCACAAGATAAGCAAAACCCGATTTATTTTGTAGAAGTACAGTTTCAAACCGATGCAGAAATTTATTTCCGGCTATTTTCGGAAATATCTTTATATTTACGGCAATATCAGCCTCAAAATCCTTGGAGAGGGGTTGTTATCTATCCCAGTCGTAGTTTAGATACAGCAGATACCCAACATTTCAGCGAATTTTTCACCAGTCAGCGTGTCAGCCGTATTTATCTGAATGAATTAGGTGAAAGTGCTTCTTTGCCTATTGGGATTGCTACTATAAAATTAATCATCGAGGATGAAGACAAAGCAATTACTACTGCTAAAGAGTTAATTAACAGAACCCAGCAGGAAATCAGCAATGAACAACAACGGCAGTTATTAGAATTAGTAGAAACTATCTTGGTTTATAAGTTTCCCAGAATGAGTCACAAGGAGATTGAGGCTATGTTTAGTTTAAGTGATTTGAAACAAACAAAAGTTTATCAAGAAGGTAGAGAAGAAGGTAGAGAAGAAGGCAGCTTGGAAGCAAAATTAGAATCTATACCTAGATTGTTAGCATTAAAATTGACGGTGGAACAAATTGCACAGGCTTTGAATTTAACAGTTGAAGCAGTGAAACAAGTTGCACAAGGAAATAAGTACTAAGACAGAATTAATTACACAATGTCATTGCGAATGGAACGAAGTGGAATGAAGCAATCGCAAGGGTTGGGATTGCTTCGCTTCGCTCGCAATGACTGTAAATATTTTTGTCCAATTACTTAAATAAGGCTTGCTGATAGCGTAGCGTAAGCCAAAAAATCTTTTGGTTAGGGCTAGGAGTCAGAATTAGAAAGAGGGAGGAATGCCCTAAATATCTAATTGCTAATAAATCTTAAACAAAAAAGCCTTATTCAATAAATAAGGCTTTTAGTTATCTTATACTTTCAAAATGGATTCTGATATTTAAGCTAAAGATGCAATTAACTTAATAACACGTTCCTTCACTTCATCTCGTACACGACGAAAAGTATCAAGATCATGACCTTCAGGATCATCAAGTTGCCAATCTGCAAATACTTCTCTTAATACCCATGCTTCAGGTAAATTCACACCACAACCACATAAAGAAATCACAGCATCAAAATCATCAGGATTAAAATTACTTAAAGCTTTAGAACTTTGATTGCTAATATCAATACCTATTTCTGCCATCACTTGGACAGAAATAGGATCTACCTCACTTGATGCTAAACCTGAACTCGAAACAGCAATTTTCCCTGATCCTAAAGTCTTAGCAAAACCCTCAGCCATTTGAGAACGACGGGAATTTTTTTTGCAAACAAACATTACTTTTTTCATGATTTTATTAATTGATAAACATTTATGAATTGACAGAAATATTAGCTAACTGAATAACCTCTTTGGCTGCTTTTTCCTTACGTTCACTGTAGCGGTCTGTAAGATGATCAACTTGGTCACGCAACAGTAGAGTAAACTTATATAATTCTTCCATTACATCAATTACTCGGTCACGATAAGGAGAATCTTTCATCGTTCCATCTTCGTTAAATTCTTGATAAGCTTTTGCTACCGAAGATTGGTTAGGAATCGTAAACATTCGCATCCAACGTCCTAAAATTCTCATTGTATTCACAGCATTAAAAGACTGAGAACCACCGCTAACTTGCATGACGGCTAAAGTTCTACCTTGAGTTGGTCTAACTGCACCTATACTCAAAGGAATCCAATCTATTTGGTT
Source organism: Anabaena cylindrica UHCC 0172 (assembly GCF_034931625.1). GTDB lineage: Bacteria > Cyanobacteriota > Cyanobacteriia > Cyanobacteriales > Nostocaceae > Anabaena > Anabaena cylindrica_A. The sequence goes on from NZ_JAYGGY010000100.1 coordinate 17,793, forward strand.
TTTGAGAATGCCTGTAATATTACCGTGCATTTCAGGAGAAGACCAAACTTGACCCTCAGACCATGTACTCAATTCTCGCAATTCTTGAACTTTAGAATGCGTATCACTAACACTACCATAAATTGGTAATTCACGAGGGTCAAAAAACCGAATTTCTGCACCAAATTCTTGCATAATTCTGGCAGCTTCTTCTGCTAACAAACGACTATAGGAACGTTCTCGCAAAGAACCATATAAAAATAAAATTCTTGGTGGATGATTGCAGGATGTCATTATTATTTTTTCAGTCTTGAAAATCTTGAAAACCATGAGAAATTATTCCATAAACTATGACAGCAAACTGTGAACCTAAAATCGGTGCTACCCAATAAACCCAATGATGCTGCCAAATTCCTCCTACTAAAGCTGGGCCAAAAGAACGGGCAGGATTCATGCTTGCACCAGTAATAGGACCCATAAAAGCCGCTTCCATTGCTACTGTTAAGCCTATAGCTAAACCAGCAAAACCAATGTGGGCGCGACGATCTAATCCAGATCCCAAAATCACAAACATTAAAATGAAAGTGAGGACTGTTTCTAATACTAAAGATTGCGGCCAATTACCATTTAGAGGAAGAGTTGCACCTAAGTTAGCAACTTTTCCTAAACTAATTAGTAATAAGCTAGAAGCCAATACGGAGCCTAATAACTGTGCAGAAATGTAGGGTAATACCCGCTTTTTGGGAAAAAATCCACTAGTCCAAAATGCTAGAGTTACTGCTGGGTTAAAGTGTGCGCCGCTAAGATGTCCTAAGCTGTAAATTAATGCAGAAACTACAGCCCCAAACACAAAACTAATTCCAATATGTGTGATGGCACCTTGACTGATGTTATTCACCATAATGGCACCAGTACCAGCAAATACTAAGATAAAAGTGCCAATTGCTTCTACTAAAAATTCTCGTCTAAATTGATAAATTTCTTGGATCAATAACTTCATTTGAGTTTAAATTTCTGAACTACAATAATTTTGTAAGTTTCTAATGAAAAAGGTACAGAAGCAAGAGAGTTAGCAATTATCGGTGCTTTTTGCAGATAGAAATTGACAAATGTACAAACTTCACCTTTGTTTAGAACACAGGCTGATATGGGTTAGTCATTTCAAAAAAAATTGATGGATTCAATAAATTAATAGGATAGCATTATTGAGGCGAATTAATCAAAAAATTTTGATGCGTTGAGTATGAGAGTTATAACTTTAACATTATCCACTTAGTTAATCACCACAAGAACGGGGTATTGACATGATATGTTCGAGGTGAAACTCAGCTAAATATTGATCTAAAACCTGAAATTGGGGCAGATTTAGGCTGTAATAAATCCAGCGTCCTTCCTGACGTGAGTTAACCAATCTAGCTTCCTTGAGATTTTTGAGGTGGAAGGATAGTTTGGACTGATTTATTCCCAACGCATCACATAAGTCACACACGCACAATTCACGCTGTCGCAGCAGTTCTAAAACGCTGATTCTAATGGGATCTGAAAGGGCGTGAAAGCCTGCGACGATGACGTTGTTAATAGCGGTGGTAGGAGTTGACATCAAATTACAGGAGATAAACTATCTCTATTCTGACGCAGAGACTAAAGCTTCAGGTGGATTCTGGGTAATGCGATCGCTTCAAGTGTAACCCTGTACCTAGATTTTTCGGTCAAATTCACGCTATATTATCATTCCTACACAAAAAAGCGATCGCAAAGTCAAAGTGGCTAGAGTGCGATCGCTAAATAGTCAAAAATTTTAAAAACTTGAATTAAGCATTAAATGCAACCTTCTTATCATTTCTGCGGATTCTAGCAGAAAATATACCCATTGCAGCTAAAGCAATCATTCCTATTTAAACCTAATCTCACGTCAAGCAAATAACATTGCTTATAAGATAGGTTTCTCCTTGACGCAATATTTAGAGAAAGCCAGAAGGTTTTATGCGATGTGGATAGGAGATTATTAACCTCATTTAAAGCAGATTTTTTGTAAACTATGTACCAAATAATACACAAATAGAAACAAACTGTCGTGTGATGAATCTTTGGAAGTCCCTAAAGCCTGTGAATCCTAGAGAATTGGAACGCAGGGCTAGTAACAATAGAAAGCGAGGGCGCTTATATCTGAGAAATTATACATATCTTTATCTCTGCATATATCATTTACTTGAATTATACACTTCCTCTTTCCGAGGATGTAGTTTATTATTGGGATTGTATACCTATTAGGTGACGTTCCATGTTTTTCAAGTCAAAGACTGCATCCCCATCGTCTCATAAAGAAATAGCCCTAAGCATCTTAGCAGGTTTCGCATTACTAGGACTTCTAGCTCTTTCCTTCACAGACAAAGATAGTCGTCAAGCATTTATAACTTTGTCTACTTTTAGTGTAGGTACAGCTATTGGCTATCTTGCACCTGGACAAAAATAAACCCCAATGTTTTCTAACATTGGGGTTTATTTCAGTTTGACTAGTTTTTCAGAGCGCTCTCACTTGGTGGTACAGGTGAGAGCTTTTATTTTAGTTTAACTTTCATTATCGAGACTTAGATAAAAACTAAGCACAAATAAAGCTATTACGTAGTGTAAAACCCACAACCATCTCAAGTCACCAGGTAATTGTGCGTTGTTTGTGCGTTTGGTTGTGCGATCGCTGACTAATCAGGTATCATTCTCTCAGTAACAGGGGGTGGGGATGAAATGGCCAGAAATAAACCAAAACTTTATAGGTTAACAAAAGCGGGGCATAGATTAGTCAAGGACGCATTAAAAAGCTTTGAATCAATTAGTAGTTTTGTAGTTGAAAAAAATCAACATCGTCAAACCTTTACAAAATTTCACGATGGTGATGGTGTAACGAGAGATACGGCTGAAACCTATTGTGATGTATTGGAAATTCCTAATTGGCGCGAAAATTGGGACGATATTGTTGAGCTTGTACCTGAAAAAATCACTGATTGGCCTGTTTATGATGATGGTTGGGTAGGACGCAAACAACTCGTTAGCTCATTGACAAAAAAGGTATGTGGCAACTGTAGGTTGTTGCTATTATTAGGAATTACAGGAATCGGTAAAACTGCCTTATCTGAACGCATTGCTGATGATATTCAAACCCGATTTACCAAGATTTTAAGGGTTAATTTTGATAGCGATGATAATCCAAAAGACTTTGTGAGTGTCGCGGGAAGGTGGTTAGAAGAATTAGGTATATTGATTGAAGACAAGCAAACGGGGGCGATTCTGAAGAGATTGGTGAACCATTTACGTGAGGAACGGATTTTAATTTTAATTGATTCTTTAGAAGCATTATTAATAGAAAGTGAAGATGGTTGGGGAGATTTTGAAGATGAATGGTGGTCTAAGTTTTTTGAGCATTTTTTAACTATAGAATCCTCTCAAAGTAGGTTAATTGTCACTTCTCAAGATTTACCCAGTAAAATTGAAACTTTAGCTTCTCGTTATCCTAATTTCTATCATCGTGAAATTTTGGAATGGTTACTGGAAGATGAACAAATTGCTTTATTTGAAAAAGCAGGGTTAGATGTTGATTTAGAATCAGAAGATAAACCAATACTATTGAGAATTGGTAAGATATATAAGGGACATCCATTAACTTTGCGCGTGATCAGTGGTGAAATAGTTGAATCTTTTGGTAGTAACACCCGTGCTTTTTGGCAAAATGTTGGTGATGAAATTGAGTTGGTAGAACAGCATTTAACAGAAGCAGAATCTGGTTTAAAATCAGAAGGTGTAGATGATGATTGGAAACTGCATAAATTGACAAGAAAAATTAGAAGTGAGGTTTATCGGCGCAGAGTAGATACAGTTTTTAAGCGACTAAAAAATCAAAATCCTGATGCTTATCTCCTGATTTGTCTGTCGGCAATATATCGTCGTCCTGTACAAGATAGCGGTTGGTTATTACAGCTAGATAAATATGTGAGACATTTTAGAAATGAAGTTTATAGTAAAGAGAAACAACAACAAGTATTAGATAATTTGTTTGCAAGGTTTTTAGTAGAAACTTCCATTAATCATGAAAACCATCGTGTTTTAGGACTTGATAATTTAATTCGCAGTGTAGCTTTAGAACATCGCCAGACTTTATTCACATAGTTTAATGATCATGTCAAATTTGACTAGAGGGCAACAATTATATATCGCATTAGAAATCAATCTTGATATCGTTCCACTTGATTGTCTTGATAAATATATTGCTATTGAATATTTCTTAACTATTGAGGATGAACCACCAGAAAATTCCAAAAATATCAAAAAAGTAGATCGCTATTTACAGGTTTTTAATCATCTTTGTGAGGCTTCAGAATGGCAAAAGGCCGCTTATGTTTTATCTTTTTGCTATACATCTAAACCACTTCATGAACAATTACGAATTTGGGGTTACTATCGAGAACAAATTGAACTATATCAAGCACTTTTAGGAAATGTAAACTCTGATTATGATATTATTTGTTTGTATGGATTAGGTAGAGCTTTCTATAATATTAGTAATTATGTTCAGTCTTTAAATTACTATCAACAACTACTAAAACTTGCGCGTTTAATAAATAATCGTCAAGCAGAAGCACTTGCTTTAGGTGGTTTTGGAGACATACAACATATTAAGAATAATAAGTCTGAAGAAGCGATAGTTTTTTACCAGCAACAATTAGATATTGCTCGTGAAATTGGAGATAGGGAACAAGAAAGTTATGCTCTGAATTTTTTAGGGTATGCTTTACATATGTTAGAATTAAACCAAGGTAAACGAGATTATCAACAAAAAGGATTAAATCATCTAGAAGAAGCTTTAGAGATAGCTCGAAACTTAGACAATCAGGAAATAGAAAGTATTTGTCTTAATAATATCAGTCAAATATATTTTAATCGTGGTCAATATGATCGGGCTTTAATATATCTTTTCCGACAATTAGAGATTTGTAAAAACAGCAATGATATACGTGGTAAATATTCAGCATTAGAACTTTTAGGTGAATGCTATATGATGTTAAAACAACCTGATCAGGCTAGGTCATATATACAAGAGGCATTAATAGTTACAGGGGAGATGGGTGATAAATATAGTAAAATAAGAACATTAAATGGATTAGGTGTACTTTATTGCTATAAATTGAAACGATATCAAGAAGCTTTGCCCTATTTTAAAAAAGCATTAGAGATAATACAGCAATTGAATATTGAAAGACATCTGGTTACAAGCGCTGTTAATATATCTGTTTGCTATAGTTACTTAGAAAACCACTACCAATCAACTTTATATCTGAATATGGCTCAGTCACTTGCCACAAAATCAAATTCTTTAGAAGATAAAGGACTAGTGACAATGGCCACAGCTAATAATTATTGGAGACGTGATAAAATTTGGTACAAAGGCTGGGGCATCCTGTTAGCAATAAAAGGACTGATGATTATTCCACCTTGGCGCAGCGCCAATGGACGGTTAGCAATGCAAGCTGCAATTAAGCAAGTATTTGGTTTGGAGTAGTTTTCAAGTATTTAATTGTCAGAATCATGACTTTCAGAATTTATAAGATTTCTCTAATACTCAGATTTCCAATTTATTCGATAGATAAAGGATTTATTTTCTGAACAGTTTATGTTTAATTATTTTGACTTACTTACATACATCCTGAAAATCCTTAAATCTTGTAAATCCTGATTCAGACACTTCAACTTTTTTGTGTCTACTGTTAAAATTAAACCAATATATATATCATGGAGTTACTATGGAAAGCACTCAAGCAGTGATTAATCCCACTACTCCCCCAGTTAAAAACATTCACACACCTAAATTCACATTACCAGATCATACGCAACTACCAGATTCAGACGGCACATTTGTGAAGAACTTTCAGGAGCATCCGCAAAGCATTGTTTTAACCAGTTCCATTGAGCCAGTATTACAGAAACTACATCCTGATGGAAACTATTGTATTGGACAAGATAGCGGTATTTACTGGCGTTTGACTGAACCACCAGAAAAAGGCGCAGAAGCTCCTGATTGGTTTTATGTGCCTAATGTACCACCATTCCTAAATGGAGAATATCGCCGTTCTTACGTGTTGTGGAAAGAGTTTGTTGCACCATTAATTGCAATTGAGTTTGTTTCGGGAAATGGTTCAGAAGAAAGAGACGCAACACCTCCTAGTGAAACAGAAAAAGCGGGAAAATTTTGGGTTTATGAACAAGCAATTCGGATTCCTTTTTATGCAATTTTTGAAGCGAGAAAAGCATTACTGGAAGTTTATCGCTTAGTTGACGGGCGTTATGAAAGGATGCAACCTAATGAGCATAATCATTTTCCGATTGCGCCAATGGCTGTAAAACTTGGTCTTAAAGAAGATGGAGGTGTACCCTGGATACGTTGGTGGGATGACACGGGAAATTTGTTGTTGACTGGTGATGAAAGGGCTGTAAAAGCTGAAGGAATTGCTGAACAAGCAAGATTAGCTCAACAACAAGCTGAGGGAGTTGCTGAACAAGAACGACAACAAAAGGAGAAGTTAGCAGCTTATTTAAGATCATTAGGTATCAATCCTGATGATATTTGAACCGTAGGTGTGTGATTTCTGCACTTATCGTAGATATCACATCCCACTTTCAATACTTAATTTTAACATTGTCCCTGATTATGGGAGTTGCCAAATTCTAATTGTCCCATCCTCGCTACTACTAGCTAGAGTTTTTTGATCAGGACTGATAGCAATTGCCTCTACCGGAGTTGAATCACCTCTGATAGTAGAAATTAATTCCCCAGTTTGCCAATTCCAAAATTTAATTTTGCCATTAAAGTTGCCGGTAATCATGGTTTTTCCATCTGGAGTCAGGATGATCGAATTAATTGAATCTGTATTCTGACTAAAATCACGTAAAAATTTACCTGTACTTAATTCCCAAAGTTTGATAGTGTTAATGGCACTATCTTTATCCACAAGCTGACCAAAGCTACCACTCATCAAAATTTTGTTATCCAAACTGATAGCCAGTGCAGCAATACCCGGTGGATGATTCATACTCTGCAAAAGTTTTCCAGTATGCAGATTCCACAGTTTTATCTCTTCTGTGGCTGCTCCACCACTACCACTGACAAGAATTTGACCATTAGGACTGATGGCAACACGACTAATATAATCTGAATGTCCTACAAGAGTATGAAGTAGTCTTCCGGTCTGTAAATTCCAAACCTGGATTTGACGATCATCACTACCACTGACAAGTGTTTTACCATCAGAACTGATAGCGACTGTTTCTACTGGAAGTGAATGTCCCCCGATAGTTAAAAGTAGTTTTCCTGTAGAAAGATTCCAAACCTTGACGGTACTATCAATATCTCCACTGACAAGAATCTGTCCGTTTGCTGCACCTATAGCAATAGAGGTAATTCCTGCTGATTTTTCTGTCAGAGTATTCAGAAGTTTACCAGTTTGCAAGTTCCAAATTTTGATGCTTCCTGACCGACTACCACCGATTAATTTTTTGCCATCAGAGCTAATAATAATTGCTGGAACTCTTTCCGACTCTTTTAATGTGAAAATTGGTTGACTACTTTGGCTCAGGTGAGTTGTTGAATGAGGAGTCGTAGGCATCAATGAATTGGAGGGAAGGCAAGGAATAGTAACGCTTAAAGCGGCTGCGGTTAAAATTTTCCAGGAGATTAGATTCATAGATGAATAGCAAGCTAAAAAATTGCATTTATAGATAAAATATGTAAGAAATCAGGAGTCAGGAGGAAGAATATTTGTAACTTCTGTTCCCTGTCATATCAAATATTCTGTATCCTGAATCCTTTACTATACTAAAAACGGGTTAAAAGTGTCATTCTGTAGCTTGCTTCCCGTAGGGTACGAAGTGAAGAATCTCCGAGATACTAGAGCCTACGGCACGCTACGCGAACGCTGCACTACGTTACGTATGGCTACGCCACGCTACGCGAACAGTATGACATAAGTCCAGATTTCACCTGTTTGCAGTATAAAATACTCAGAAAGAGCGACCAGATTTTTTCCACACACAAGCCTTATGAAACTTCAAACACCACAGGAAAGGGCAATTCTGGGATTAGAAAATTTTATATCGACTCCCTTAGCAGAGAAACTAGAACAGCATCTTAGCATTAACTCTCAAGAAATAGCTTTGACATTATTTCAAGATGTAGCTGCCAGTGTACCCGCTTACCAGGCTTTTTTAACAGAACAGAGCATCAATCCTAGAGATATTCAAACATTAGAAGATTTTCAGAAATTACCAAAGATAAATAAAGAAAATTATATTTCTCGTTATTCTTTGCCCCAATTATGTAATAATGGAAAATTAGGAAGCTGTGATATGATCGCAGCTTCCTCTGGCTCAACAGGTAAACCCACATTTTGGCCGCGTTTCCTTACCGACGAACTAGAAATAGCGACAAGGTTTGAGCAGATATTTCATGATAGTTTTTATGCAGATACTAAACAGACCTTAGCCATAATCTGTTTCACATTGGGAACATGGGTGGGGGGAATGTTCACTACTAATTGCTGTCGTCATCTCGCTACCAAGGGCTATCCTATCACAGTCATTACTCCAGGCAATAACAAAACTGAAATATTGCGAATTGTCCAGGAACTTGGTAATAACTTTGAGCAAGTTGTCTTATTAGGATATCCACCATTTCTCAAAGATGTAATTGATACGGGTATTGCTAATAATGTGCAGTGGGGGCAATATCAGATTAAACTAGTTATGGCGGGAGAAGTATTTAGTGAAGAATGGCGAAATCTAGTTGGTGAAAGAGTAAATTCTCAAAATCCCTGTTATGATTTTGCTTCCATGTATGGAACAGCAGATGCAGGAGTTTTAGGAAATGAAACACCTTTAAGTATTTGCATTCGACGATTTTTAGCAGAAAATCCTGAAGTAGCTAAAGCATTATTTGGTGAATCTCGTTTACCGACATTAGTACAGTATGATCCTTGTAGTCGCTTCTTTGAAGTTGAAGAGGGGAATTTGCTATTTTCCGGTAAAAATGGCATTCCTTTGATTAGATATAATATCTTGGATCAAGGTGGTTTAATTAGTTATGAAGAGATGCTAAAATTTTTAGCAAGATGGGATTTTAACCCTCTTGTAGAATTACAGGAAAATCGAGGAATTCATCAACTACCGTTTGTTTACGTTTTCGGACGTTCTAATTTTACAGTTTCTTATTTTGGTGCAAATATTTACCCGGAAAATGTGACGGTAGGTTTAGAACAACCAATAATTAGAGAATGGGTAACAGGTAAATTTGTTCTACAGGTAAAAGATGACTCAGACAAAAATCGCTTTTTATCTGTAGTTGTAGAATTAGCACCAGGAATAGAAAGTAGTGCAGAAAAAAGGGAATCTATAAGTGCTGCTATTCTTTCCCAATTGTTGCGTCTCAATAGCGAGTTTGCAAATTATGTTCCCTTAGAATATCAAACACCACAAATAGAATTAAAACCTACTGGTGATATTGAGTATTTCCCTGTGGGTGTCAAACATAGATATACACGAAAATAAGATGTAGTAAATACAGGACTTATTTCATTTCTGACTCCTGAATTCTTACACAAAATCAATTCTGTAAGAAGTCCATTCAAGGTTGAAAAATCAAGACCATCAAAACTTTGTATGAAGATGCTTTCAGTGAACAGGTTGTAGGTTGGTTTAAGCGACAGTGCAACCCAACAACAAGTTAAATGTTGGTTTTTTTAGTGTCAACCCAACCTACAAAATGGGTAATCAATGATGTCTTCTATTACGTCTATAGTAACGACATCTGTAATACCTGCCACGATAATATCTATAACGATTTCTGCCGGTACAGGTCCGATAACGTCTGACGTGGGTAGTCGTCTGACGACGATATCTATGAGTTGCAGAATCAGCATTTTCTGCAATACCCAACACTGACATAGACGCTATCAAAGTAGCGAGAAGAACAGATGCAATACGTTTCATGGGTATATTTTGAAGATTTGGTAATTATTTCTACAAGCGCAGGAAGTTAGCGAAGCGGAGATTCCAATCAAGCTTTAAATAGATATTATCATCAAAATTTATTTGTGAATAAAAAGATTTTTATCATAAAGTCTTTTCATGCTGATGAGAGTTGAAAATTTCCGCTAGATGCCTTGGTATTGCGGGCAAAAATTAGATTTTAGAAAATTCAGTCACGTCCATTAACAGAATTTGTCAATTCTTATGCTGAAGATTATAAACCTTATTTGTGAGGGTTTCAGAATAAACTCGAAGGCGTTGATTCCTGATTTAACAATTATTCTGATGCGTGAATTCTTAGGATTATCTTAATCTTGTGTTTTACCTAACTTAGTTTTTTCTTAATCTTTTAATGAAATTATTGCTGATGAGGTGGGGATTTTACCATACTCGTCTAGACAAAATTGAATTAGAAATTTCATTTCTATAAACTCCTCTTTTTGGACTGAGGGGAGTATTCGATTGCAGTGAGTCAAAAGAAATTCAATATTGTCTGAAAAGCGAAAATCAAAAAGTAGAGATACTAAATATATGGTTTCCCACGTTGAGTTGATAGGTTTTGCTTCTCTCCCTGCTGATACCTTTGCTGAAGGGCCAGCGTCAGGAAATGGAATTTCTGGGAATGGTAGAACCGGACCTTTTCCAGGACAACCAATACAAGGTTTCAGCGGTGTACAATTTGCGGACGATAATAGTTTCTATTTCTTGTCAGATAATGGTTACGGTGCGAAAAATAATAGTGCAGATTATTTACTGCGTATCTATCGGGTAGATCCCAACTTTAAGGGAGTAGAAAATGGTGATGGTACTGTTAATACTTTAGATTTTATTCAACTTTCTGATCCTGATCATAAAGTTCCTTTCACAATTGTCAATGAAGGAACTAGCACAAGAGCTTTAACTGGTGCAGATTTCGACGTTGAATCATTTGTAATTGCTAAAGATGGTTCAATCTGGATTGGTGAAGAATTTGGTCCCTACTTATTGCATTTTGACGCTAGTGGTAAATTACTAGATGCACCTATTCCCACACCTAATACAGTCACACTAAATACCTTAAATGGGGAAGCACCAATTGTAATTGGACACCGGGGTGCTAGTGGTGAATTACCAGAACATACTCTGGGATCTTATAAATTAGCAATCGAACGAGGTGCAGACTTCATTGAACCAGATTTGGTTTCTACTAAGGATGGTGTGCTAATTGCCCGTCATGAACCGATTTTAGATAACACTACCAACATAGCCGAAGTTTTTGGTGAAGATCGCAAATCTACCAAGATGCTTGATGGTGTAGAAGTCACAGCTTATTTTGCTTCTGATTTTACTTTGGCAGAAATCAAAACCCTCAAGGCAAAAATGCCCCAAAGTTTCCGCCCTCAAGTGTTTAATGATTTGTATGAAATTCCTACTTTTGAGGAAATCATTGAATTAGTTAAGCAGGTAGAATTAGATACGGGTCGCAAAATTGGCATCTATCCAGAAACCAAACACCCAACTTTTCACGATGACTTAGGATTGTCTTTAGAAGAACCTTTGTTAGCAACTTTAGAAGCAGAAGGTTTTACTGATCCTAGTCGGGTGTTTATTCAATCTTTTGAAGTTTCTAATCTTAAAGAACTGAATGGGAAAACTGATATTCCTTTGATTCAGTTATTGGATGCTTATGATGTTGCCCTTGATGGTTCTCTGATTTATGAGGATGTCAATGCTAGACCCTACGATTTTACTGTTAATGGTGATACACGCACCTATGGAGACCTGCAAACATCAGCAGGTTTAGCAGAAATTGCTACCTATGCAGATGGTATTGGCCCTTGGAAACGGATGATTGTTTCTGTTGAGGGTGTGGATGCTAATGGTGATGGTGTAGCGGATGATGTGAATGGTGATGGTGTCGTTAACGATGCTGATAAAACGCTGACTGCTCCTACTAGTTTAGTCCAAGATGCCCATGCTGCGGGTTTGTTGGTACATCCTTACACCTTCCGCAATGAAGACCGTTATTTAGCGTCAGATTATAATGGCAACCCAGAGGAAGAATTTAAACAATTCATCAATTTGGGTGTTGATGGCTATTTTACTGATTTTCCCGGTACTGGTGATTTAGTAAGGGATAAGATTACCGCTGAATTTGTACGATCGCCCCAAAACCCTGATGTTCTCGCTAAAACTGTATTTAATACCCTGGATGGGAATGCACCTTTAGTTATTGGTCATAGAGGTGCTAGTGGTTCACGCCCAGAACATACCTTAGCATCTTACAAATTAGCGATCGCAGATGGGGCTGATTTTATTGAACCTGATTTGGTAGCCACTAAAGACGGAATTTTAGTCGCCCGTCACGAAAACGCCTTGGCAATTCTCAACGCTGATGGTTCAGTTAACCGCACCGATACCAGCACAGATATTGCTACCCGTTCAGAGTTTGCAGACCGTAAAACCACCAAAGTTGTTGATGGTCGCACCATTACAGGTTGGTTTACCGAAGACCTAACCTTAGCAGAACTGAAAACCCTTCATGCGATCGAACGACTACCAGACCTGCGGGGAACAGAATATGACAATGACAACTTAGAAGTTCCCACCCTCCAAGAAATCATTGATTTAGTCAAGCAAGTAGAAGCAGAAACCGGTCGCAAAATCGGCATCTATCCAGAAACCAAGCATCCCTCCTACTTTGCCACTGAAGGCACACTCCTGGATGGAACTACCAAAATCAACCTCAATTTAGGACAGTTACTAGTTGACACCTTAGTTGCTAATAACTTCACAGATCCAAACCGGATATTTATCCAATCCTTTGAAGTAGGCAATCTTCAAGAACTGAATGATGTGATCATGCCAGCAGCAGGTATTGATATCCCACTCATTCAATTATTTGGTGGAACAACACAGAAACCATTCGATTTTGTCCTGAGTGGTGATTCTCGTACCTATGGCGATCTGACCACACCAGCAGGACTAGCTGATATTGCCGAATATGCCTCTGGAATTGGCCCCAGCAAGCGTTCCATTATTCCTGCTAACACCGTAGACCTCAATGGTGATGGTCAACCAGATGACCTCAATGGTGATGGCGTAATTAATGAATCTGACCGAGTTCTTGGTACTCCCACAACTTTAGTCCAAGATGCCCATAATGTAGGTTTACTTGTACACCCCTACACCTTCCGTAACGAAGGAGTGTTTCTAGCATCAGACTACAACGGTGATCCAAAGGCTGAATTTGCCCAGTTTATCGAATTGGGTATTGACGGTTATTTTACTGACTTCCCCGGTACAGGAGACTTGGTACGTGACCAGTTCGTAGGTGAAACTGTTGTTTCCAATCTTGGTGGTTCTAAAGGGTTTGAAGGGATGGCTATCAGTCCCGACCAAAAAACCTTGTATCCTTTACTAGAAGGAACAGTTTATGGTGATCCCACAGGTTCACTACGAATCTATAAATTTGATGTCGCGTCTCAACAATATCAAGGTTTACAGGGTTTCTACCAGTTGGAAAACCCCAATCATGCTATTGGTGATTTCACAGTCATTAATAACAATGAGTACCTAATCATTGAAAGAGATGGTGGTCAAGGTGATTCGGCTGAATTCAAAAAAATCTACAAAGTTGACTTATCCAAAAAAGATGTCAACGGCTTTGTCGAAAAAGTAGAAGTAGTTGACCTCCTGAATATCCAAGACCCCAACGACCTTAACGGTGATGGCAAAACAACTTTTGACTTCCCATTTGTCACCATTGAAGATGTCTTAGTTATCGACAAAAACACCATTTTGGTAGCTAACGACAATAACTATCCTTTCTCCGTCGGTCGTGGTCCAGATATCGACAACAACGAAATTATCATTCTCAAATTAGATCAGCCTCTCAACCTTGCACCGGGATTAGGTCAACCGGCACAAGACCTGGTTACAGGTTCACCAAACGCAGATATATTGATCGGTGGAACTGACAACTTTGATGCTATCAGTGATATTGTTTTCACTGGTGCAGGAAATGATCAAGTAGATGTTCCCGCTGCTGGTAGTCTAGCAGGGAATAACCGCATCTTTACTGGTAGTGATAACGATATCATTGATGTTGGTAATGGCGATCGCGCTTTTGGTGGTAGTGGTAATGATAAACTAGACGCTACAGATGCCAGCAACTACCGTCTTTCCGGTGGTGCAGGTAACGATATCTTCTTCCTGGGTGCAGATGGTCGTGCTTTAGGTGGTGATGGTGACGATCAATTCTTTGTTCAAGAAGGTGGTGGTAACTTACTATCCGGTGGTGCTGGTGCTGATAAGTTCTGGATACTAACTGGTGATTTACCAAGTGCTGCTAACACCATTGTTGACTTTGACATGGGTACTGATGTCTTAGGTATTAGTCCAGCTTCAGGTTTTGGCTTCGACGACCTAATCTTAAGTGGTAACAGTATTATGATTGGTGCAACAACCGTTGCCATCCTGAACGGAATTAATACCACCAACTTAACCACGGCTAATTTCGATTTCGATTAAAAAATTCAAGCAGTTGTTTGTAATTTTTGACTTTCAAAAAGTCTCAGATCCCTGGCTTCTTCAAGAAGTTGGGGATCTTATTTTTCTTGCTGAATACTGAATTTTGCTGTCATTCCTAAATTAAACAATGTTCAACTTTTGACAATAGAATCTTAACGTTTAGCTGATATCTTAATGGCATTATCTACGACTTACCGTAACCGGATTCTTTTCAATCAAATTTAATCTACATTTACTACCGGATAAAGATAATGACAACTAATTACACAGTTCGCTTTTCCCAGTTCAATGCTTCTCTCAATCGTAACAATGAGGGTGAATTAGTCACCGATTTATCGACTCCAGATAACCCTCAAGCCAAAGCTGTAGCTGAAATTATTCAACGTGCTAACCCTGATATACTGCTGATTAATGAGTTTGACTATGTAGCATCTGACCCTCTACAAGCAGTCCAACTACTACAACAAAATTACTTAAATATTGGTCAAAATGGGGCAAATTCCGTTAACTATCCCTACGTTTACATTGCTCCTTCTAACACAGGTATTGCTTCTGGATTTGATTTAGATAATAACGGTACTGTTGGTGGTGGTAATGATGCTTTTGGTTTCGGTAACTTCCCTGGACAATTTGGGATGTTGCTGCTTTCCAAGTATGAAATTGACACTGACAACATTCGCACCTTCCAAGAATTTTTGTGGAAGGATATGCCAAATTCCCTATTACCCACCATTTCCACTCCTGGTTCTGATACTCCCTGGTATTCCCCAGAAGAACAAGAGGTGTTGCGGCTTTCCTCCAAAAGTCATTGGGATGTACCTATCTTAATTAATGGTGAGACAGTTCACGTTTTAGTTAGTCATCCGACACCACCTGTATTTGACGGTGCAGAAGACCGCAATGGTAAACGCAATCATGACGAAATCAGATTTTGGGCTGATTATATTACCCCTGGTGAAGGTGATTATATCTATGATGACGGTGGGAAAACAGGTGGTTTAGCTGCTGGTTCTAGCTTTGTGATTATGGGTGATCAAAATGCTGATCCTTTTGATGGGGATAGCTTTGATAATTCCATCTTACAACTTTTACAGCATCCTGGTATTAATACTAATTCTATCCCTACCAGTGCCGGCGCTCCTCAACAGGCAGATTTGCAAGGTGGTGCAAATGCTAACCACAATGGGAATCCTTTCTTTGACACCGCAGATTTTGCTGATACGACTCCAGGAAATCTGCGTTCAGATTATGTATTACCGTCATCCGATTTACAAATTACTAACTCAGCCGTATTCTGGCCTGTGAATACTGACCCAACTTTTGCACCTGTTGGTACTTTCCCTTTCCCCAGTTCTGACCATCGTTTAGTGTTTGCAGATGTGGAAATTGGTGCGACTGAAGCAGGTAAGACTGTTCCTGAAGTAGAATTTTTAGGTCAGAAAACCTTTGCAACAGGTTTTGTCCCTAGTGGTGAAGCAGGGATAGTCAATGGTGTAGAAACTCCCTTGGGTGGTTTGTCTGGTGTTACCTACGATGCGGCTCAAGGTAAATTTTACGCGATTTCAGACGATCGCTCTCAAAATGCTCCGGCTCGTTTCTATACTTTCACTACAAATCCTGAAACCATTGACAGCACTGGGGTGACATTTACTAAAGTGACTCCGTTAAAAGATATTAATGGTAACTTTTTTGCCGCAAATAGTCTTGATCCTGAAGATATAGTTGTCACCAAAAACAATACGGTATTTATCTCTTCCGAAGGTGAAGTTAATCTGAATGCAGGTCGAGTTACAGATCCTTTCATTAAAGAGTTTAGCTTAACTACAGGGCAGGAAATTAGGTCATTAACCGTACCAACAAAATTCCTGCCAGTGGTAGAAGATACTAACGGTGACGGAATTATCAATGCTGGAGATACTCAAGTTTCTGGAGTGCGTGGTAACTTAGCTTTTGAAAGTTTGACCATCTCTCCTGACCAAAAAACCCTCTATACTGCTACAGAAAACGCCCTTTTCCAAGATGGTGCAGCGGCTACTACCAGTGCAGGAAGTCGTTCTCGAATTATTCAGTATAATTTGGTAACTGGACAACCGGAAAAAGAATATCTTTACACCACAGACGCAGCGGTTATAGCAAACCCCAGCACAGCTTTTAGTGATAATGGGTTGGTGGATTTATTAGCACTTGATAATCGTGGCACTTTATTGGCTTTAGAACGTTCCTTTGCCACAGGTGCAGGGAACACCATCAAAATCTATGAAATTAGCCTTCAAGGTGCAACTGACCTCAGTACAATCGACTCACTGAGTAGTTTAAGTGCAGAACAACTAGCAGCAATTCAACCGGCGCAAAAACGACTACTGTTGAATTTCAATGATTTGAATTTACCCAATAGTGACGGAAATCACCCTACAGGTGTAGATAACATTGAAGGTATCGCTTTTGGTCAAAAATTGGCAGATGGTAGTCAATCTATTGTTTTGGTCAGCGATAACAACTTTGGTGCAACTCAGTTTACACAAATTCTCACCTTGAGTGCAGACTTAGTACCAACCGCCACACCCACATTAGAAACCCGTCCCGACTTATTTGATGATGAAGACCCAGCCCAGGCTACGGTAGATCAAAATGCAGATGCGGATGATCCTGCTATCTACGTCAATGCAGAAGATTCTGCAAATAGCTTAGTTTTAACTTCAGTCAAAAATGCCGGAGTCAGAGTTTATGACTTGTCTGGGAATTTATTGCAAACAGTGAATCCTGGAGACGTTCGTTACAACAACATTGACCTGCAATATGGTTTCCAACTGGGTGGAGAGTCAATTGATATTGCCGTAGCAAGCGATCGCGGTAATGATAAACTAGTAATCTTCAAAATTAACCCCAACTCTACCGACGGCAACTATTTAGAAGATATCACCGACAGCAACATCGGCACAATTTTCCAAGCCGCACCCTTTGCACCTCCCTACGAACCATCTTCCCGCAGTTCCTACGGACTAGCAATGTACCGCAGTCCTTTCACCAATGATTACTATGTCTTCACAGGTCGCAGAGAAACTGGAGACATAGCTCAGTTTAAATTAATCGACTTGGGTAATGGTCAAATCGGTGCAGAAAGAGTCCGAAACTTTACAGTTACTCCTCCTACTGATTTTGGTGATGTTGACCCGCAAACCGAGGGAATGGTTGCAGACCAAGAAACAGGTTATCTCTATATCGGTCAAGAAAACGTCGGTATCTGGAAATTTGATGCAGAACCCAACGGTAGCAACACAGGTACACTAATTGATAAAGTAAAAGATTTTGGTGGTAGTAATTTAGTAGCTGACGTAGAAGGTTTAACCATTTACTACGGTGCAAACGGTACAGGTTACTTACTTGCATCTAGTCAAGGAGATAATACCTTTGCAGCCTATACCCGTGAAGGTAACAACGAATTTTTAGGACGTTTTGGTATTGGTAACAACGGTGCAATTGATAGCGTCCAAGAATCAGATGGTGCAGATGTCATTAACGTCCCCCTTGGTAAAAACTTCCCCTATGGTTTATTTGTCACCCAAGATGGTAACAACGACCCAGCCAAATTAGTAGAAGATGACGGTGAATTAGAAAACGTCAATAGCAACTTCAAATTTGTCCCTTGGGAAAATATCGTTAACACCCTTCCCGATATCCTGAAAATTGACACCACCGGTTACGACCCTCGCAACCCCGTAGCTCAACCCCTACCTGTAGCTGGTATTGCTAGTGGTGACACCACCCAAAATTCTACCGTTCTTTGGGCGCGGAGCATTTTCCTTGGTGAAGTCACATTTGAATATAGCACTGACCCCAATTTCACCACCATTGCTGGCACAAAAACAGCTAATGTAACTGATATCAACCTACCTGTGAAAGTTGCAGTTGATGGTTTAAATGCCAACACCAACTACTACTATCGCGTTACTGATAGCGTCGGCTCAAACAGCATTGGTAAATTCAGTACAGCAGCTACATTAGGTGATCACACTGGCTTGAAATTCGGTGTTTCTGGAGACTGGCGTGGTGAACTATCACCCTATCCAGCAATTAGCAATGCTGATGATGCTAACCTGAAATTCTTCTTAGAATTCGGTGATACAATTTATGCAGATGTAGCATCTCCCGCCGTTAAAAATCCAGATGGTACAGAAAAAGAACAAGTTGTCACCCTAGATGAATATCGCCTTAAACAAGCGGAAGTTTACAGCAAACGTTACGGACAAAACACATTAGGCGATTTACGGGCTTCTACTTCTATCCTAGCCACAATTGACGACCACGAAGTTACTGACGACTTCCAAGGAGGTGAGGACTTAGGGACAGCTAACCTAGAGGATCAAGCCTTATTTGGGGCGACTTCTGGCTTGGTTAATGACTCTCCATTGTATGAAAACGGTCTGCAAGCCTTCCAAGAATACAACCCCATTAATGACCAATTTTACGGTCAAACAGGAGATGATACTACAGCAGGAGAACGCAAACTTTACCGTTACAATACCTATGGTAGTGATGCAGCTACTTTTGTTCTTGATGCTCGTTCCTTCCGTGATACAGGCTTAACTAATGTTGCAGATACCAGTGATGCCACTCAAGTAGCTAATTTCCTCGCTGCATCCTTTGATCCTAACCGCACCATGTTAGGAGAAGTGCAACTTGAGGATCTCAAACGTGATTTGCTGCAAGCCCAAAACAGCGGCCTCACCTGGAAGTTTATTATGGTTCCAGAGCCAATTCAAAATATTGGTGTAGCTGTTGCGGCGGATAGATTTGAAGGTTACGCTGCGGAACGGACAGAAATCCTCAAGTATATCAATGACAACAACATTAAAAACGTTGTCTTTGTGACTGCTGATTTTCACGGTACTTTAGTTAATAACCTCACCTATCAGTTAGCACCAGGTCAGGAACAAATTGCCACTAGTGCCTTTGAAATTATCACAGGTGCTGTTGCTTACGATGCTCCTTTCGGACAAACTGTAGCTGATTTCTTCCTCCCTCCTAGCCAAAAAGCATTCTATGATGCTCTACCTATTGCTAACGATGCTGATAGTATCATTAACGATAAAGATGACTTTATTAAGTCAGTCATAGATGGTGGTTTAACTCCTTTGGGTTATGATCCTGTCGGTTTGAATAACAATTTGGCTGTAGCTAACGGTTTGATTGATGCCACATTGTTACAAGGTGATTATGTAGCAGCCCATACCTATGGTTGGACTGAGTTTGATATTGACCCTGTAACGCAGAAGTTGATTGTGACTACCTACGGAATTGAAGCTTATACCCGTGAGGAGTTGGAGGCAGATCCTGAAGGTGTTTCTAACCGTCAACCCCAAATTGTCAGCCAGTTTGAGGTTAATCCGACTCTACCGAGAGACGAGTCTAATTTGGTAGTAGGTACGCCCGGTGCAGATAAACTGATAGCTGGAGTTGACTTTGATGGAGTTAACGACATTGTTTTCACTGGTGCGGGAAATGATCAAGTAGATGTTCCCTTGGGTGGAAGTTTCGTTGGTAATAATCGGATTTTTACTGGCAGTGATCACGATATCATTGATGTTGCTGATAGCGATCGCGCATTTGGTGGTAGTGGAGATGATGAAATAGACGCTACAGATGCCAGCAACTACCGCATTTCCGGTGGTACAGGCAATGATATCTTCTTCCTGGGTGCAGATGGTCGTGCTTTAGGTGGTGATGGTAATGATATCTTTTACGTTGTTGAAGGTGGTGGTAACTTACTATCCGGTGGTGCTGGTGCTGACCAATTCTGGATTTATAACGGTGATTCACTCAGCGCGGCTAACACCATTGTTGATTTTGAAATCGGTACTGATGTCTTAGGTATTGGTGTTGCAGGTTTTGACTTCAATGACCTGACCTTAAGTGGTAACAGCATCGCTGTAGGTAATACAACCATTGCAATTCTCAATGGAATTAACACCACTAGCTTGACTGCTGCTAATTTCGCCTTCTTGTAAAAAGTTATACTAAAAACGGGTTAAAAGTGTCATTCTGTAGCTTGCTTCCCGTAGGGTACGAAGTGAAGAATCTCCGAGATACTAGAGCCTACGGCACGCTACGCGAACGCTGCACTACGTTACGCTCAGTATGACATAAGTCCAGATTTCACCCGTTGGCAGTATAAGTAAAGGGAGAGAGAAAGGTTTTCTGTAAGGAGTCAGGAGTCAGGAGGAAGAAGGAAGAATATTTTTCTCTCCTGTTCCCTGCCATATCAAATATTCTGTATCCTGAATCCTTACGGTTTTCTTTCCTCTCCTCTGTTTGTCAATGAATGGAATTGCTATGAAAACGCCTGATTCACAAACGCAAAAAATCACAATTTGAATAGTAGCATTTTAAAATTCCATATCAAAATTCCGCAACACCTCACTTCTTAACCTTTTGTTATTTATTTCTTAATTTTATTGAGATAGTTTTTTGTTTGTAGTTAAGGTTTTAAGCCTTTCCTCGAAATTATCAGAAGACTAAATTCCTGACTACAAACTAACTAATGCTCATCTTTTAATTACAGATATTTACCATGACAAATACAATTCAACTTAATCAAATAAGCACAATTCAATTAGACGGTGCAGAAATTTCTGATTTTGATCCCAAATCTCAACGCCTTTTTGTGACTGGGGAATCTGAAGGCAAAGCAGTTATTCAAGTAGTAGATGTTTCTAACCCAACCAATCCTACTGAGATTACCAAAATTGATTTTTCTAGCTTAGGTGGCGGAATTCAAAGTGTCGCCGTCAGAAAAGGAATAGGAACAGAAAATAGTATTTTTGCTGTGGCAATTTCTGCTAACAATAGTACCGATGCTGGTAAAATTGCTTTTTATGATGCTGTGACTCTCACTAAACTTTCAGAAGTGATAGTAGGGTCTTTACCAGATATGATCACTTTCACTCCCGATGGTAGCAAATTACTTGTTGCTAACGAAGGAGAACCAAATGAAGATTATACAATTGACCCAGAAGGTTCAGTTAGTATTGTTGATGTTTCTGGAGATATTGCCAGTTTAGATAATAGTAAAGTTACAACTGCTAATTTCACGGCATTTAACAGTCAAGAAGCCGCATTAAAAGCAGATGGAGTCAGGATTTTTGGTCTTAATGCTTCAGTAGCTGAAGATTTAGAACCAGAATATATTGCAGTTTCTCCTGATAGTCAAACTGCTTTTATCACGTTACAAGAAAATAATGCTGTTGCTGTTCTTGATATAGCCAATGGGACTATTACCGACATTGTACCTCTGGGTTTCAAAGACCATAGTTTAGCTGGAAATGGTTTTGATGCTAGTGATATAGACGATGGTATAAATATCCAAAATTGGCCTGTTTTTGGGATGTACCAGCCGGATGCTATTAACTCTTTTCAGATTGGTGACAACACTTATTACATCACTGCGAATGAAGGAGATGCTCGCATTCGTCCCACCGATGATGATATTTTACCTGCACCTAATGATGAAGAAGGTGATATTTTTAATGAGGAAATAAGGGTTAAGGATGTCATACTTGATCCAACTGCTTTTCCTAATGCGGCCGAATTACAAAGTGATGAAAATTTGGGTCGTCTGATCATTACCAATACATTGGGAGATACAGACGGAGATGGAGATTTTGATCAACTTTATACTTATGGTGGTCGTTCTTTTTCAATTTGGGATGATCAAGGTCAATTAGTATACGACAGTGGCAACCAGATTGAACAAATTCTAGCACAACAAACACCTGCACTTTTCAATGCAAACAACGGAGATGCTGACGATTTTGACACTCGTTCAGATAATAAAGGACCTGAACCAGAAGGTGTAGTAGTTGGTGTTATTGATGGCAAAACCTATGGATTTGTGGGCTTAGAACGTGCTGGTGGTGGGGTAATGGTTTATAACCTGAGTGACCCGACTGCACCTGAGTTTGTGCAGTACATTAGAACCGAAGGTGATGTTAGTCCTGAAGGTTTAAAATTTATCTCTGCGGAAGATAGTCCTAATGCTAAATCAATGCTGGCAATTGCTAATGAAGTTAGTAATACTGTTAGCTTTTATGAAATACTTCCCAGTGCTGCACCTACAGTTGAAACCAGTCCTGACTTATTTGATGATGAAGACCCAGGACAGGCTACGGTAGATCAAAATGCAGATGCGGATGATCCTGCTATCTATGTCAATGCTACTGATTCAGCCAATAGCTTAGTTTTAACTTCAGTCAAAAATGCCGGAGTCAGAGTTTATGACTTATCTGGGAATTTATTGCAAACAGTAAATCCTGGGGGGATTCGTTACAACAACATCGACCTGCAATATGGTTTCCAACTGGGTGGAGAGTCAATTGATATTGCTGTGGCAAGCGATCGCGGTAATGATAGACTAGTAATCTTCAAAATCAACCCCAACTCTACCGACGGTAACTATTTAGAAGATATCACCGACAGCAATATCGGCACAATCTTCCAAGACGCACCCTTTGAACCTCCCTACGAATCATCTTCTCGCAGTTCCTACGGACTGACAATGTACCGCAGTCCCTTCACCAATGATTACTATGTCTTCACAAGTCGCAGAGAAACTGGAGATATCGCCCAATTAAAATTAATTGACCTCGACAACGGTCAAATTGGGACGGAACTAGTTAGAGAATTTACTGTACCCACAATTAATGACATTGACCCCCAAACCGAAGGAATGGTTGTAGACCAAGAAACTGGTTATCTCTATATCGGTCAAGAAAATGTCGGTATCTGGAAATTTGATGCAGAACCCAACGGTAGCAACACAGGTAAACTGATTGATGTAGTCAAAGATTTTGGTGGTAGTAATTTAGTAGCTGACGTAGAAGGTTTAACCATTTACTACGGTGCAAATGGAACAGGTTATTTACTTGCATCTAGTCAAGGAGATAATACCTTTGCAGCATATACCCGTGAAGGCAACAACGAATTTTTAGGGCGTTTTGGTATTGGTAACAACGGTGCAATTGATAGCGTCCAAGAATCTGACGGTGCAGATGTCATTAACGTCCCCCTTGGTGCTAACTTCCCCTATGGTTTATTCGTTACCCAAGATGGTAACAACGACCCAGCAAAATTAGTAGAAGATGACGGTGAACTAGAAAACGTCAATAGCAACTTCAAATTTGTCCCTTGGGAAAACATTGCTAATACCCTTCCCGATATCCTCAAAATTGATACCACCAGTTACGACCCCCGCAACCCCGTAGCCCAACCCAGATTAACTAATTACGAATTTGACAACTTACCTAAATTAGGAACAACCACCGCAGGTCAAGATATCTTCTTAGGTGGCTTCTCTGGATTGTATTTTCAAGGAGTAGCAGCTAATGGTAATTTGAAATTTGTCACCAACACAGACCGTGGTCCCAATGGAGAACCCACAGGTCAAAATAGACCATTTCTATTACCCAACTTTCAACCAGAAATAGTCAGCTTTGAACTTAATCAAACTACTGGTGAAATCACTATCACCAAGAGAACTGGGTTATTCGCATCAGATGGTACTACCCCCTTAACTGGACTTCCTAACCTCCAAGCTGGTGCTGGTGGTACAGCTTACACCGATGAAATTGGTGTAGATTTGAATGGTCAAGTCCTACCTAATGATCCTTTAGGTGCTGACGTAGAAGGGATTGTTATTGCCCCAAATGGCGACTATTGGATGGTTGATGAATACCGTCCTGCGATTTACCATTTTGATGTTAATGGGAAGTTACTTGACCGTTTTATCCCCCAAGGAACAGCCACAGCAACAGATCCAGACCAAGCCGCAGGAACTTTTGGAACTGAGGTCTTACCAGCAGTTTATGCCCAAAGACGAGCTAATCGGGGATTTGAAGCGATCGCATTAGAGGGTAATAAGCTTTATGCTTTTATTCAGAGTCCCATTGATAATCCTGATAATGCTGGAGATACAGCATCTAGAAATTCCCGCAATTTGCGAATTCTGGAATTTGACATCATTTCTAAACAGGTAACAGGTGAATATCTCTACCTTCTTGATGATATTACAGGTAGTGGTAATGCCAAAACCGATAAAATTGGTGATGCTGTTTCGTTAGGTAATGGAAAATTTGCAGTTGTTGAAAGAGATGATAGAAGTGATAACACTTCTAATAAACTCATCTACAAAATTGATTTAGCAACAGCGACCAATATTAACAACCCTGCAAACTTTACCTTACCTGCGGATAAAACTATTGAACAATTAACCCCATCTGAGTTAGTAACTGCTGGAATTACTCCTGTTAGTAAAAGTTTGATTGCTAATGCAGCGCAATTGGGTTACACAGGAGTTGAAAAATTAGAAGGTTTAGCGTTAGTTTCACCCAACACTTTAGCTTTAATTAATGATAATGACTTCAATGTTGGGGGAACAACAACTCCTGAGAAATTGGGTATTTTGGAATTACCCTATAACCTTGTAGAAGTTCCTGAACTTGTTTTTGGTAGTCCAGATGCAGATACTTTAATTGCAGGTGTTTCTGTCAATGGAGTTGTCAAGTTAGATGGTATTCAAGACACTGTATTTACTGGTGCCGGCAATGATGAAGTAGATATCCCCTTTGGGGGAAGTTCGGTTGGTGACAATCGCATCTTTACTGGTAGTGGTGAGGATATCATTGATGTTGCTGATGGCGATCGCGCTTTTGGTGGTAGTGGAGATGATAAACTAGACGCTAGTGAAGCTACAGGCTACCGTATCTCTGGTGGTACTGGCATGGATACCTTCTTCTTAGGTGCAGATGGTCGTGCTTTAGGTGGTGACGGTGATGATATATTCTTCGTCCAAGAAGGTGGCAATAACTTGCTTTCTGGTGGTGCTGGTGCTGACAAATTCTGGATTTATAACGGTGATTCACTCAGCGCTGCTAACACCATTGTTGATTTTGAAATCGGTACTGATGTCTTAGGTATTGGTATTGCAGGTTTTGACTTTGCTGATTTAACCCTGAGTGGTAACAGTATTGCTATTGGTGATACAACCATTGCCATTCTCACAGGAATCAATACAACTAGTTTGACTGCTGCTAATTTCACCTTCGACTCATAAATTAGTGTAGGCAAATAGGGAGAGGATAATTATCAATCCTTTAAAAGCGATCGCATTCCGGGTGAAGTGCGATCGCTTTTTATAAACCCGGTATAACAAAATACACCTTATGTTTTTTTAAAATTTCTATATTGAGGTTAATTTTATCTCATTAAATATCACTATTTTTAATCAAAAAATAGCTATTCCATAGTCGTATCTTAACCTAAAAGGCGCATTTTAATTAGTGCGTGATATTGAATAATCACTACATTTAGGTTTTCCTAAAGTCATCAAACAAATAAGGGTTTATAAAACCTTTTCTTGACGGTTCTTAGCTTTTATCACTACTGCTTGGGAACTGATTGATAAGTAAGTATTGTAACGATAATTGAGGAATTTCATGACTAATACGCCATTCGATACAACCCAGCCCGCCCAAGTACAAGGACTAGACGGTTATACCGTAGATCCTATATTTACTGTTGGGGACACTATAAACGATTATACTCCTCCCGGAATTCTTGATGGTACAGGTGCTTTTGAACTGAATGCAACCACAGTTCGAGTCCTGGTTAACCACGAATTGGCTAATAATGTTGGCTACAATTACACCCTAGAAAGCGGTGCTTCCCTACCAGGCGCACGAATCAGCTATTTTGATATTGATAAACGCACCTTAAAAATTGTTGATTCCGGTCTAGCCTACGACACCATCTACAACCGCGCTGGTGAAATTGTAGATGAAGCTTCTGACTTAGAATTTGGGGGTATCAACCGCTTTTGTTCAGCGAATTTGATGGAAGCCAACCATTTTGGCACCGATAAAGGTTTTGCTGATACCATCTATTTTGCTGGTGAAGAAACCGATGGTGGTACACAGTTTGCTCTGGATACTGCTACTAATGAACTATGGGCTTTACCCTGGTTAGGTCGTGCAGCTTGGGAAAGTGTAACCGAACTAGACACTGGTAATACAGATCAAGTGGCGCTCTTGATTGGAGATGACCGCCAAGAGGCTCCATTACTTCTCTACGTTGGTGAAAAAAATACTGTTGGAGACGGCAGTTTCTTAGACCGCAACGGACTAGCTGAAGGCAAACTATATGTGTGGGTTGCTGATGATACAGCAGATGCCTCCGATGCCATTGAAGCTGACCCCAGAGATTTTAATGGCAGTGGCAACAACACAAATGGTAAGTTTGTGGAAATTGACTACTACCGCCCTGACCTAGCAGGTACTGCTGACTACGATACTCAAGGTTTTGCTACCCAAACGAAACAAGATGCTCTTGCAGCGGATGCTGGGGCTTTCCAATTCTCTCGTCCCGAAGACGTAGCCACCAACCCCTTTGATGGTACACAAGCTGTTTTAGCTTCCACAGGTCGTACTGGTATCTTCGATAATGCTGATACCTGGGGTACAACTTACATCGTTGATGTTGACTTTGGCGTAAGCGAAATCACAGCTAACCTCAACATCCTTTACGACGGTAATGATGACGGTAACAAAGATTTCGGTCTGCGTAGTCCTGATAACTTAGATTGGGCTGATGATGGCAAAATCTATCTTCAGGAAGACCGCGCTATTGGTTCTGATCTCTTTGGTGCAACCTCTGGAGAAGAAGCTTCTATCTGGGTTATTGACCCCTCCGCAGCTGATCCTGCTGCCACTGCAACCCGCATAGCACAGATTGATCGCTCTGGTGTACCTTCAGATCAAACTGATCCTAATCCTACAGACATTGGTAACTGGGAGTCTTCCGGTATTCTCGATGTTTCTACCTTGTTTGGTAATGATCCTGGTTCAATGTTGCTCTTTGATGTGCAAGCTCACAGTCTTCGTGATGGTAACATTATCAATGTTCCCGGTGTTGATACTGATGGAGATGGCACAGTTGAGAGAACAGATAACTTGGTCGAAGGTGGACAGTTACTGTTCCTGATCAGTCCTGATGCTTCCTTGGTTCAAGATGAAAACCTTGTATCTGGTTCTACTAGTGCAGATACTTTGATAAGTGGAGTTGACTTTGATGGAGTTAACGATACTGTTTTCACTGGTGCTGGGGATGATGAAGTAGATGCTAGCTTTCGTGGTGTTCTAGTTGGTAATAACCGCATCTTTACTGGTAGTGGTGCTGATGTCATTTATGTTGCTGATGGCGATCGCGCATTTGGTGGTAGTGGAAATGATGAATTTGATGCTACTGATGTAATGGGCTACCGTATCTCTGGTGGTACAGGTAATGATATCTTCTACTTGGGTGAGAATGGTCGTGCTTTAGGTGGTGATGGTAATGATATCTTCTACGTCCAAGAAGGTGGTGGTAACTTGCTCTCTGGTGGTGCGGGTGCTGACCAATTCTGGATTTACAACGGTGATTTACCCAGTACTGCTAACACCATTGTTGATTTTGAAATCGGTACTGATGTCTTAGGTATTGGTGTTGCAGGTGTTGACTTTGCTGATTTAACCTTCAGTGGTAACAGCATCGCTTTGGGTAATACAACCATTGCCATTCTCACTGGAATCAATACTACCAGTTTAACTGCTGCTAATTTTGAACCACCAGTTTAACTGCTGCTAATTTTGAATTCTAATTTTCAATTAGTTTAGGCAAATCTAGTGACTCAGAGTATCAAACTCTGATTTCTTATCAGCACTTGTGGGAGACTAATGCAGATTTTTTTAATTCAACAATCTCAATAGACATCTCCAAAAATTAAATGTGCATTTTCTAGAACCCTTGTAGAGACTTCAATAGAACGTCTCTACATTCTTTTTAACTATGTCTAATTAAGACTATTCTTATCTCCTTCTAATTCTGACTTCTAGCCCTAACGAAAAGACTTTGTTCGCAAGCCATAAGTACTCAATGAGAATATCAATTTTTCTTTTTTTAATCATTAAATAGCCAGATTATAGTCTTTACTTAACCTGAAAATGAGACTCTATTAATCACAAATATCAAATTTCATTTACTTATTGAGAAGAAAAATCATTTTATGATCTTTCTCCAAAAATTAGCAAGATGGAATGGTTTTTTAAAGTAATTCACATCTTCTAAAGAGATACCAATCCACATCAATTTTTCTCGTCTTAATTTAAGGAAAATCAACGATCATGGCTAAAAATACAATCATTATGATTGGCGACGGTTTGGGCTGGGAAATGGCTCGTGCTGCTGCTATCTACAAAGAAATTCAAGCGGGTAATACTGGGACAACCTTAGCTGATTTCTATACAGAAGGAAAAGGTTTAGGGCTAAACTTCCAGACACTGACAGGTTACACCTATGCCACTACCTACGGAACAACTATTGCTGGTACTAACGGCACATTCAACGTATCAAATACTGCCCTAAACGATTCTAATCAAACCATTAACACTCCAACAGGAACTGCTTCTGTACGTGATGGGTTTGAATTTGATCCCACCTTCAATCCTGGTACTACACCTAATGGTGGCGCAAAAGTTAGCGAAGGTGCAGTTGGCAACCTGGTTGGTTACGATCCAGTAAAAGGCGGTATCAATCCTTGGACACCAGGTAATGATTCTGGTTATATCAAGAACAGCTATCCCGACTCTGCAAACACTGCCACTACCCTCTATTCAGGTCTTAAGAGTTATAACGGCGCTACGGGTGTTGATATTTTTGAAAAACCAGTCAAGAGCGTTTTGTCTGAAGCTGCCGAATTAGGGAAATCAACCGGTTTAGTATCATCTGTTCCCATTGACCATGCTACCCCTGCTGCTGCGGCTTCTGCTGTCAACAATCGCAACAAATTTGATAGCGAGACTGCTTCATTAGACACCATCTTGCAGCAAGAATTGCGTGTTTACCAACCAACTGTGCTTCTTGGTGGTGGTCATCCACTTTCTAATACTGGAAACCCATTGCCTGATGGTGTTGAGCCGAGAGACAACACCTATATCAAGGAAACAACCTATCAAGAGTTAAGTAACAACCCTACCTCAAATATCTACGACTACACATTCTTAGAGCGTGGTGCAAATGCGGCTCAGGTGTTGGCAGATACTGCTGCTGCACTTGATCCAGAAAAAGGCGATCGCTTACTTGGTCTATATGGTGCGCGTGGACAAGATGGTAACTTGCCTGTTAGTTCTGCCGATGGCGACTACAGCACCACTGGCTTGGCAATGTTCACCAACAACACGACAAAAGGGCTAAATCCAGATACTGTCAGACCGCTGCTAGATGGTGAAACCGATGAATCGTTTATTGCTAGAGAAGTCAACGAAAACCCAACTCTCGACGATTTAACTAAGGCAGCTTTATCGGTTTTAGGTAAAGATCCTGATGGCTTCTGGTTGATGGTTGAAGGTGGAGATATCGACTGGTCTGCCCACGATAACAACATTGACAACCTGATTGGTACAGTTTTGGACTTTGACAAAGCAGTTGGTTCTGTTATTAATTGGATTGAAAGCAATGGTGGTTGGGAAGATAACCAATTGATCGTTACTGCTGACCATGACCATTACCTCAACTTTACTGATGATTTTCCTGCATTACTCAGCAACCTAGGTGCTGAACAGCTAACTGCGATTGACACAATTGCCGAATCTGGTAACTTCTGGGGAAATAGTGAAACTGATAAGTACGACTGGGGAACCCACACTAATCGTCCCGTACCTGTCTATTATCAAGGTGTTGATTCAGAAACACTGACAAATTCTATCGGTGAAGGTTTTGATGCCTATGGCTTCCAAATTCCCGGTCTTGCCAATGCGGTCGATCAAGTTAATATCGCTCAAACCATGTTTGCTTCAGTAACTGAAGTCAATCAGGAAAACTTGGTTTTTGGAACTACTGGCACAGATACCTTAATTGCTTCTGTAAATACAGATGGCGTTCAAGACACCATATTTACTGGTGCAGGTAACGATGAGGTAGATTTAGTCTTCAATAGTAATGCTCGTAACAACCGCGTCTTTGGTGGTAGTGGCGAGGATATGATTTATGTCAGTCGGCGCGATCGCGTTTTTGGTGGTAGTGGTGATGACGAATTTTTTGCTGTTGATGGTAAAGGCGATAACCGGATGTCTGGTGGCGCTGGCAATGATATTTTCCACTTAGGTAGTAATGACCGCGCTCTAGGTGGCGACGGTAACGATGAGTTTTATGTCGTCGAGGGTGGTGGTAACTTGCTCTCTGGTGGTGCTGGTGCTGACAAATTCTGGATTTACAACGGTGATTCACTCAGTGCTGCTAACACCATTGTTGACTTTGAAATCGGTACTGATATTTTAGGTATTGGTATTGCAGGTTTTGACTTTGCTGACTTGACCTTAAGTGGTGACACTATTGCTGTGAATAATACAACCATTGCCATTCTCACCGGAATCAATACTACCAGTTTAACTGCTGCTAATTTTGAATTCTAATTTTCAATTAGTTTAGGCAAATCTAGTGACTCAGAGTATCAAACTCTGATTTCTTATCAGCACTTGTGGGAGACTAATGCAGATTTTTTTAATTCAACAATCTCAATAGACATCTCCAAAAATTAAATGTGCATTTTCTAGAACCCTTGTAGAGACTTCAATAGAACGTCTCTACAAGGGTTCTTACCTCCTTCTAATTCTGACTCCTAGTCCTAACGCAAAGACTTTTTCATCAAGTCCTAATTAATTAAAATTTAAAGATGCCGCGTACAACTTATCACCAATAATCCCGCGAATTGTCTCAACTAACTGACTATAGACAGCATCAGATAAAACTGGTTGAGAACCTTGCAACCGAACTTGTTGATCCAAATCAATCCATGATTTACAGCCACCGTATTCATCTAAATAAGGAATATCCTGCGCTTGGGGTAGTTTATAAGTACGTAGCAGAAGAATATATAAAGGCTGACGTGGTTTCCATTTTAAGCGATCGCTAATAAAATACTCATTCCAAATATGAAAGGGAAGTAAATCACCCACAATAGACTCATCAGCAACCGGCAAAATATCCGTAATTTCTGCCCAACTACCAATGCGAATTGTTTCTGGATGCCAACCTGAAGTTACTGGATAGACAAGATTCCCATACTCAGCCTTAAGCATAAAAGATTGTTGATGCTCATAAGTAGGGTAGAGCAAAACCTGCTCATGGGCAACTTGAAAGCGTCCCTCCCGTTCATGGATACCGCCTTTACGAAGCAGCATAATCGTTTGGCCGGATTCCAACGCATTTACGGCCACAGCCCATTCCTTAAGAGCATGAAAAGTGGTAGTCAATTCCATGAGCATCTACTTTGACTCTGATTTAATTTCAGTCTAAGACAGTTAAAGTATAAAACTAGTCAAGGAAATAAATTGGAGAAAAACCATGAAAAAACGCACACTAGGTACATCAACCGTACAAATCAGCCCCATCTTAATGGGAACTTGGCAAGCCGGAAAAAAAATGTGGGTAGGAATTGAGGACGATGACTCAATTAAAACTATCCGTGCCGCCTATGAAGCCGGAATTACCACAATAGATACCGCCGAAGTTTATGGTGAAGGACATTCTGAACAGATTGTAGCTAAAGCTTTATCTGATGTCCGGGATAACGTAGAGTATGCCACAAAAGTTTTTGCAAATCATCTCAAATATCAACAAGTTATTGAAGCTTGTGAACGTTCCTTAACAAACCTGAAAACAGACTACATCGACCTTTATCAAATTCATTGGCCATCTGGTGCTTTCAATAGTGAAATCGTACCAATTGCAGAAACCATGAGCGCCTTAAATCACCTCAAAGAACAATGGAAAATTCGAGCCATTGGCGTTTCCAATTTTTCCCGTGACCAAATTGCAGAAGCCGCCCAATATGGACATATTGATAGTTTACAGCCAGCCTATTCTCTATTTTGGCGGCAGGTAGAAAAAGACGCTATGCCCTATTGTATTGAAAACAACATTTCTATTTTGGCTTATTCATCTCTAGCCCAAGGATTGTTAACTGGTAAATTCCTCCCAGGGCATAAATTTGATCCAGCCGATAACCGAGCTAAAAATAAATTATTTCAAGGCGAAAACTTTGAACACGCTCAACAAGCCTTAAATGAACTTAGCCTCATAGCCGAAGACCATAATTGTAGTCTGGCTCAGTTAGCACTAGCATGGTTAATCGCCCAACCCCAAACAAATGCGATCGTTGGTGCGCGTTATCCTGAACAAGCAATAGCCAACGCTCAAGCCGTAGAAATCAAACTTTCTGCCGAAGAAATTGCAGTAATAGACAGTATTGGGTGCATTGTTACTGACAATCTTGATGATCAATCAGTTATGTGGAATTGGTAATAGGTGATTGGTAATTGGTAATTGGTAATAGCTAAGGATTCAGGATACAGAATATTTGATATAGCAGAGAACAGAAGAGAAAAATATTCTTCTTCCTTCTTCCTTCTTTATCCTGACTCCTGACTCCTGAATTCTTACGGTAATTGGAAATCATGTTCCCTATTCCCTGTCACCTATTCCCCATATTGCTAAATTAAACGAAATATCAACTTTAGTAAACAAACAATTGCATCTCAACTACCCAGTGCTAGATTAGATTCATCAGGACACAAAGCAAATTACAACCAATCGGGCAATGACTTAGTGTCCCCTGTCAGCAGCCCCAACAAGTTTTAGCATATAGAAACTAAAGTGGCAAAACGACCGCTTTTTCAGGTCGTGCCAAATCCCAAAGCGGAAAAACAGAAATGTGCTGAACTTGCCCCTTTATCCACCCTAGTTATTAACTGTCAATTACTAACTTTAACAATTTGAAACTTCTGAATTCGCTAGAACCTGGTCAACCCTGACCAGGTTTTTAGATTTTTATGGTATTTTTGATAAAATAATCTGATTTTATTTATTTGCTGTTGGAATATATCCAAATTCATACCATACTGGAGCTTTGAATGAGAAAATTTAGTTTTTTGTGGAAGATGACAACAGCTATAATTCTAGCTACATTTTCAATTTCTTGTGAGATGAAAATTGATAGAAAAACGCAACCAGCAAAAGCTGTTGAAAAACTGTACCCACAAACAAACATTATTTACGGTGATTTTATTATTAAAGAAGCATCAGATTATATTATGATTCCAGTTAATCTTGCTGACCAGGATAAAGATAAAGAAATTGATTTAAATCTTTCTCGTTCTTATACAAGAGAAAATAAATTGTACAATATGATTTTTTATCATAAAAAAACTGGTGAAAATCATCTTTTATTAAATAAAAAAGCAATTATCAATTCTTTTGATTTATTAGAAATCAAATTAACAGGAAAACCAACCACAAGATTTTGGTTATATCAAATCATTGACAAAGATACAAATAACGATAACCAAATCAACAATCAAGATGCCATTGTTGGCTATATTTCTGATTTATCAGGTAAAAACTTACAGCAAATCACCCCCAATAATACCAAAATCGTTAATTGGGTGGTACTTGCTAGTCAAAACGCAATTTTTCTGAAAATTATCAAAGATAATGATCAAGATAAACAATTTACAGAAGTAGATCAAACAAACTTTATTAAGGTTAATCTTGATCAACCTGTTATCGGCACAGAGATTATTAGTGAACAAGTAGAGAAAGATATTAAAAGTTATGTTCTCAAATAAAACTCGCTGTAACTATTGATTTTTAGAAAAAAAATATTCCTAAAAATTTCTATTTGTTCACAACAAATTTGCTCTTATTCAGTTAGAGATAAAGCCCAATTATGTAGAAGTGGATTTACTTGATCAGGTGCTTCATCATGGGGACAATGACCAGCATTTAGGAAATATTCTGTTAACTGGGGATAATATTGATGGAATTTTTGAGAACGTTCTCGTGCTTTCATCCAAGGATCTGCTTCTCCCCATAATAACAATAAAGGACAATTTAATTGCTTGAGTAGAATATCAACTTTTTCTCCTTGAGGAGTGCTAAAAACTGAAACAAACACATCTAAAGCACCTATATCATAAGCAGGGCGCTGAATTTCTTCTACTAATTGATTAGTAATTGCAGTTTTATCTAAATAAACTTTTTCTAAAGTGCGTCGAATTACCCAACGTTGTCGCACATATTGAAATAATAAAGACTGGCATAAACGTTGTTGAAAAGCCCATTTGATAGTTTTACCAAATATTTGCTGTAAAGGGTTTTTAGAAGGTTGAATTTGGCTTTGTGGTGCTTCTGGTTGAGAAAAGGGGCCTGCACTATTGAGTAAGACTACACCAGCAACACTATCAGGAAATTGAGCCGCAACACATAAACAAGCATAACCACCAAGGGAGTTACCTGCTAATACTGCTTTTTCACCAATGACTTCACTAATAAAATCTCGCAGTTGGTCGCGCCATAAATCACCACTGTACTGTAATTTAGGTTTTGCAGAACGTCCAAATCCTAAAAGGTCAATAGCAAATACTTGAAAATCTGCACAGAGTCCGATCATGTTCTTTCTCCAATGGTCTGTGGAAGCACCAAAGCCATGTACTAAAAGCAAGGAGGGACGCTGGGATTTTTGTTCTCCCGCTTGTACATAGTAAACTTTGTGTCCACGCCATTGCCAGTATTGTCCAGATATTGGAGTTGTCTGCATATTATGAAGAATTATTACAAGTTATTAATAATATAGGACTTATGCATTGATAAAATCCATCAAAGATGAATTATTTTATCTGTTGTAGGGTGTGGTTCGGCAAGCTCACCAACCACGTCAGACTGGATAGTTTAGCAGACAACAGATTGTCTCTATCTGACGCACCGCACTAATACAGGGGTTTTCGGTCGAATGTAATACAGTTGAGAATGATAAGTTGGAAAAAAGCACTCTTAAAATTTGACTTTATATATAATTCTGAGTTATTATAAAAGCACTGTTTTTATAAAAAAATCCATGCGTTTAAAAAGATGGGAATCTCCCCGCAAAGAAGGGAGAAATGACAAAGGCCGAGGAGGCTCTGCGAGAAAGCGACAATTGAAAAAACAAAGACAGATGCTGAGAAACAAACTCAAGGAAGCTCAAAAGAAGGAAAAAAATCAAAACAACCAGCAGAAGAGGGAAGGAATTTTAACCTTCCCTTTTTTTTGGGCTTTCCTCAAACAAAAATCAGAACTTACACAAGTGTCACATTAAATATCTCTGCTAGGGTGCATCAGACTGCATAAACACCGTCAATAAACAGATTTTTGATATCTAACGCAGCAAAGCAAGGCAGTTGCGTAAGTCCTAATTATTAATAAGAATAAAAATAATTTCTCAAAAGTACTTGACATAGCCTCTAGTTAACTGTTATATTATCGAGAGTTGACTTGTTCCATTGGGGCGTAGCCAAGTGGTACGGCAGCGGGTTTTGGTCCCGCCATCCCTAGGTTCGAATCCTAGCGCCCCAGCATTTTAGTAAAGGGTAGGTTTTAAAGCCTACCCTTTTTTATTAGCTTTAACAATTGAATTTCTCCGCCTTGTTTGAATAGAATTCGCTGTGACACAAACCAAGTCCATGCAGGTGGACGATAGAATTAAGGGTATTAAAAAGCGAATCTTGTGTATAGCAACGGGCAAGGAGTTTATACTAAAAACGGGTTAAAAGTGTCATTCTGTAGCTTGCTTCCCGCAGGGTACGAAGTGAAGAATCTCCGAGATACTTCCCTGCACTACGTTACGGTCAGTATGACATAAGTTCAAGTTTGACCCGTTTGCAGTATAAGAAATCAAGCTTAGTGCTAATGCCAGTACAGTAGCGTGCAGCAGGTATTGATAAAACTCTTTCCACAACAGTATTTGACTCCTGACTCCTGCAATAAAATCACTTTTCAGGTGATTTGAGCGCCTGATCTAAAACTTGTCTAGCCTGTTCAGCTTTAGTTTTTGCGTCTTGATAACGGATATTAGCTTGGGCAAAGTTTTTGAGAACCTTAAAACCTTCCTTGAGACGGGTAATTTCTTCCTCAGTTACTAAATTATCTGAGAATAGAACATCAACTGCTTTGCGAATTTCTAAGGCTTCAGCCCGTGATTCTTGCACTTTCAGCTTGAGTGTGGCTAAGTTGTTCAGAATTTGTACAGCTTGGGTAATTGCATCTTCACCACTAGCTGTATCAGTCGCTGGTTCTTTAATTTCAATTAATTGTTGAGGACCAAATCCTTCTTCTAGTTCGGTGGTTAGTTGATCGGCCTCCATTAGTTCCATCAACTGATCCATTGCTTTGTCACGGGCTTTAGCTGAATCTTTACCAGGAACAGAGATAATAATTTCTGGACTTTGAGCGAGAGTGTATTGAACCATAATGGGCAGAAAATTGCAGGTTTACCAGGCTGGGGAGCAACTAAACACATGAATTGTCCAGCGCCATAATGACCATATCACTTACTCAAGAGTTTGTGTTGTGTGTCGTCGCTGGAAATCAAACTTATACTAGATCATAGGTAAACTGAAATACAAGAGGAAAGGAGAGCAATGACTCCCAATCCCGCTATCATGCGATCTGTAGAACAATTGGGCTATCGAGTCACTACTGGTGATGTAGCAGCCCAGGCTGGATTAAATGTAGCTGAAGCAAATCAAGGATTATTAGCTCTAGCGTCTGATGCTGGTGGACATTTACAGGTGGCAGAAACAGGTGACATTGTTTACCAGTTTCCCAAAAATTTCAGAACAATTTTAAGGAATAAATACTTGCAATTGCGGTTGCAGGAATGGTGGAAAAAAGTTTGGGGGGTGCTTTTTTACCTAATTCGCATTTCTTTTGGCGTTTTCTTAATTCTTTCTATTGCTCTGATTACTGTCACTATCATTATTATCATTACTGCTGCTAATAATTCGGATCGAGACAACGACAATAGAGGTAGCGGTTCTCGCGGGTTGAATTTTTTCTTTTTCCCAGATTTATTCTGGTATTTTAGCCCTGATTATAGAAGTCGCTCCCAGGAACGACGAGAAAGGGGAGAAAGTAGTAATCTCAATTTCTTTGAGGCTGTGTTTTCGTTTTTGTTTGGTGATGGTAATCCTAATGAAAAGTTAGAAGAGCGTCGCTGGCAAGAAATTGGGACTGTGATTCAGAATAATAAAGGGGCAGTAGTGGCAGAACAAATTACTCCCTATATCGATCATCTGGGTGAGAAGTATCAGCAAGAGTACGAAGATTATATGTTGCCTGTAATGCTGCGATTTAATGGGCAACCCCAGGTAAGTCCTGAGGGACAGATTGTTTATTATTTTCCAGAGTTACAGGTAAAAGCTAGTAAAAAGCAGAGTCAGTCGATAACGCCCTATTTAGAGGAGTTTCCTTGGCGTTTTAGTGCGGCTGGTTCAGGACAAATTATGCTGAGTGCTGGTTTGGGTGTACTCAATTTTGTGGCGGCTTTAATACTAGGAAGTTTGTTGAGAGATGGAACAGCGGCAGCACAAATAGGGGGACTGGTAGGTTTTGTGCAAGGGATTTATTGGCTGCTGTTGGCTTATGGGGCGGGTTTCTTGGGAATACCTTTGGTGCGTTATTTCTGGATTCAATGGCGTAATGGCAAAATTGCTGCTCGTAATAGCGATCGCTTGCAAAGAGCTAGATTGTTAGCAAAGGCAGATGATTCTTTACAGAAAAAGATTGCTTTTGCTAGTCAGTTTGCCACAGAAAAAGTCATTGGTAACGAAGATTTGGTTTATTCCAGTGACACAGACTTGCTAGAACAGGAATTTGAGCAGGTGAAAAAACAGAAAAGGTTGGATGAAGAGAAGTGATTGATCATTGCAGTGACATTAAAAACGAGGTGTCAAACAATATGGACAATCTAACCATTGCGCTTGTAATGTAGCATCACAAGTTTTACAGGTGATACCACTCTTGCGTTTGGCTTTTAATTTAGCTTCCAAACCGGAGTGAGTAAACACCCGTTCAACTTCTTCTAGAGTTGTTGTCCCTTCACGGACTAAATCTAGGCTGTAATCAAGTAAGGTTTTCATGCCTTCTTCTACAGCTATTTCTCTGATGTGTGTTGTGAGTGCATCTTGGGCGATCAACCTTTGCAGCTTTTCCGTAATCTGCATGACTTCATAAACACCAACAAGTCCCTTGTAACCAACACCATGACAATTGGGGCAAACCTTTATTTTGCTTTGGCCTTCGGATATGAGTTCTGTTCCTCTAAAGTTAGCTTTGTAGAAAGTGAGAACAACTTCTTGAAAAGCTAACAACCCGTAACGAGCTAATTCTTCTCGTGTGGGAGTATAGGGAATTTTACAATCTGAACAGACACGGCGCATTAAGCGTTGTGCGAGTACACCGATGAGAGAACTGGAAACCTGGAATGGTTCAATCCCCATTTCTCCCAAACGAGCGATCGCATCTGGTGCATCAAGGGTGTGTAATACAGTTAAGACTAAACGACCTGTCAACGCTTCCTTCACCGCTATTTGGGCTGTTTCCCGATCCCGTGTTTCACAAATCATTAACACATCAGAGTCTTGTTGCAAAACGACTGGCAACGCACTAGCAAACCCCTTTTCCCGAATTATCTGGAATTGTGTAATTCCCGGTAAACTGTACTCAACATATTCGACTACGGTGCTGATGTTAATTTCTGGCTTGTTTATGTCTGCCAGTGCAGAATACAAAGAAGTAGTAGCACCAGCGCCACATATCAAAATCAAGCCAAAGGGACGGCGAACCATACCCTGAACGATAGCCAAAGTCTCTGGATCGGTAATTAACTGATCCAATCCCAGTTGAATAGATGAGTTATCCAAAATCCGTAACACCATTTTTTCCCCATACCGACTGGGTTGAGTACTTATATAAAAATCAACTTTTTTACCGTTAAAGAACTTGCGTATATATCCTTCTTGAGGTAAACGCCTTTCGCAAGCATCTAAATTGGAGATAATTTTAAATTGAACCGTTACCGCTAGGGCAATGTGTTTCTGTATTGGTGGAATAGATTCAGATTCACGCAGTACACCATCTTTACGAAAGCGGACTCGTAAGTTG
Source organism: Anabaena cylindrica UHCC 0172 (assembly GCF_034931625.1). GTDB lineage: Bacteria > Cyanobacteriota > Cyanobacteriia > Cyanobacteriales > Nostocaceae > Anabaena > Anabaena cylindrica_A. Next base: position 57,408 of record NZ_JAYGGY010000100.1, read on the forward strand.
TTTTCTTGGGGTTCAACGTGAATATCAGAAGCACCATCCCGTAAAGCCACAAAGAGAATGTTATTAACAAGTTTGATAATCGCCACATTCTGAGCATCATTTAAGACTGCTGTCAGATCAACCTCAGCATCTTCGGCAACTTCCTGAATCATCTCTTGATTCAGACTTTCTTGCTCCTGAGAGCGATCGCAATCTGTAATCTTTGACATAGCAAGGATCTTTACGCGAGTCAACTTGTGGGAAGAGGAAATCTCAAGAGTGATCTCTATACTGCAAACGGGTCAAACTTGGACTTATGTCATACTGACCGTAACGTAGT